>CAYGKH010000041.1:0-6527 GCA_964350345.1 uncultured Coriobacteriaceae bacterium | reverse complement strand
CGGCGGTCTGCCCTCGTCCGCACTCATCGAGCTGCACGGCTCGTTCGCGTCCACGGGCCGCGGACACGGCACGGATCTCGCCCTCATAGCCGGTCTCCTCGGCATCTCGCCAGACGACCCGGCGATCCGCGATGCGCTGCGCCTGGCCGATGACGCGGGCCTGTCGGTGGATTTCGTGGCCACCGACCTCGGGGAGGTGCACCCCAACACGGCGCGCATCGAGCTCTCTTCGGCAGACGGGCGTGTGGTGACCCTTCAGGGCTCGTCCCTCGGCGGTGCCGATGTCGTGCTTACCTCCATCGACAGTTACGACGTAGAGCTGACCGGAGAGCTGCCGCTCCTGCTCATCGCGCACCTTGACCGTCCCGGCGAGATCGCGGCGGTCAGTGCCGTACTCGCCGAGGAGGGCGTCAACATCGCACGCATGCAGGTCTCACGCGAGCGCCGCGGTGCAGGTGCGCTCATGGTCATCGAGACCGACGTGCCTGTCGGCGCCGACGCGGTAGAGCGCATTTCGGGCGCACCGGGCATCACCGACGTGCGAGTCGTCCCTTCGGTCTGACCGGGGCGCGGTCCTTCGACGGGCACGCGCTCGCACACGCCGTGCACGCTCCCGCGCACGAGGTCGCCTTGAGAGCGTTACAGCGCGGACAGCGGATCTCTTCGGCGTCCATGCCACAGACCGGACAGGTGAGAGCGATCATCTAGACCACCCCGATGAGCCGGGCGAGCACTCCACCGGTGACGAACGCGATGGTCACCGAAGCCACAAAGAGTCCCGCGACGTACGCGGCGCCCCGCTCCTTCCAGATCACCACGATACTTGCGATGCACGGCACGAAGAGCGTGATCGTCACCATCGAGACGAGGAGCTGCGCGGCAGTGAGATTCATCGTGAAGAACCCGGCAGCCCCGAAGTCACGGCGCACGAAGCCCATCACGAATGCCGTCGCCGCCTCCGTGGGAAGTCCGAGCCACCCGACGGTGATCGGAGCCACGAGCACCTGAATACCTTCAAGAGCGCCGATAATCTCCAGTGTCGATATCAGCGCGGCACCGATCAGGAAGAAGAGTGTGACCTCCTTCATGAAGTGGTAGACCTTCATGAAGCTCTTGCGGAGCACGTTGTCCAGGCGCGGCACACGCAGACTCGGCAGGTCGATCAAAAGGTCGGTCGACACGCCGGGCGCAAGGCGATTCAGAACGGTTCCCACGCCGACGAAGATCACGAACAGGGCGGCGAAGTAGCCCGCAGCGTACGCCGGACCCACACCGGCCATGAGGGCGGCGATGACCGCGATCTGGGCCGAACAGGGCACGGCGATCGCCATGAGCGCCGTTGCGATGAATCGCTCGCGCTTGCTCCCGAGGATGCGCGTCGTGAGTGTGCCCATCGTCACGCAGCCGAGGCCAAGAATGAACGGGATGACCGCACGTCCGTTGAGCCCGATACCCGTGAGCGCGCGATCAGCCAGCGCGGCGATCCTCGGCAGGTATCCCGAGTCCTCGAGGAGAGCTAAAAGGATGTAGAAGCCCGTCACGAGCGGCAGTATCACGCCGAAGAGGTAGGTCGGCGTCATCGTGAGCACGCCGAACTCGCCCGCCAGGATCGTGAAGGCCGCACCTCCCTCGGCGAATACCCTTCCGACCAGGCCCTCGGCGAACGGGACGAAGTGTCCCTCGAAGATGTCTCCCGAGAGCCAGTCCACGACTCCGCCAGCGAGCCACTCACCGAGTACCTTGTACATCCCGAAGAGGAGCAGGCCGAGGAGGGGAAGGCCTGTCGCGGGGTGCATCATGACCGAGGAGAGTTTCGCACCGAGCCCGGCTCCCTCGGTGGTGTGCGTCACGACGTGCCCGACCATGTCGTTGACTCGTTCACGGCGCCGGAGATAGATCGTGTCGCGCTGGTCGCCGGGTTCGGTGCCGTGGCACTGTGCAACGGTTTCGTCGCCCTCGAGGAGCAGGAGCGCCTCGGCGCGCGAACCGACGCGCGTCGCGGCCAGGACGAGATCCTCTTCGAGCTTCGGATCGGCGTGCCCCGCGCGGGCTTCGGAAAGAGCCCGGGCCTTGAGCTCGGAGATTCCCTCGCCGCGCACCGCCACCGTCTCGATCACCGGCACGCCGAGGAGGTCCTCGAGCAGGTCGCGGTCGACGGACACGCCGCTGTTGCGGGCCTCGTCAGCCATGTTGAGCGACACGATCATCCGCTTGCCCATGTCGAGAAGGTGGAGCGTGAGGAAGAGGTCGCGCTCGAGGTGAACCGCGTCGACCACGTTGATGACGACGTCGGCCTCGAGGATGACGTCGCGGGCGACCCGCTCTTCGTCGTTGAAGGAGGAGACGCCGTAGACTCCCGGCGTGTCCACGAGGTCTGCATCGCCGAACGTCCCGCGGAGAATCTCGACGGTCGTGCCCGGGAAGTTGCTGACCTCGGCGTAGGTTCCGGTGAGCCCGTTGAAGACGACAGACTTGCCGACGTTGGGGTTGCCCGCAAGGACGACCATAGCGGCCCCCTCGCGACTGGGTGCTATCGCTGGCGCATGACAGTGAGTCCTATCGGGCATCGGTGCCCTCCTGCGAATGCGAGACGACACTGATACGGCGGGCGAGCCCTCGACCGATAGCAATCTCCTGGCGGCCCGACTTGATGACGATAGGGCCTGCGGGGATACGGGTCACGCACGAGAGCACCGCGCCCTCGGCCATGCCGAAGCGCAATGCGGTGACCCGTGCCATCTCGTCGTCGATGTGCTCTACGCAAAAGCAGTCGCCACGACGAACGCGGTCAAGGGAGATTGCGCCTGCGGATACGGATACGGATACGGCCATGCGATCCTCCTGTGGGTCAGACATCATGAACTTAGTTTGTACTAAGTACGGTGCACTCGCAATACTACGCCCGTGTGCTAGCACGGTCAAGTACCTCTGTGCCATGAAAGTCGGCGTGGCGCGCGCCGCCGGCTGCTTCGCGGTACAATCCGCTCGTCTGAAAGGAGCGTCTCGTGGCCTACACCTCCTTCGTCGATCTGCTTTCCGGCGCCGCGGCGCACGGCTCGATCTCCGCGGCGGCCCTCCGGCTCGAAGCCGTCGAGACCGGGCGTAGTGCCGAGGAGATCCGAATCCGGATGCACGACACGCTCGCCGCGATGCGCGAGTCCGTTGCGGTGGGCCGCTCGGGCGAAGCGCGCTCCCGCTCCGGGCTCACGGGCGGCGATGCCGCGCGTCTGGCCGCACACAACGACGGCCTCGTCGGCGAGCCCTTCGCCGCCGCGCTCGCATCGGCGCTCGCTGCCGGTGAGGTGAACGCCGCGATGGGCCGCATCGTCGCAGCGCCTACCGGGGGAGCTTCAGGGGTCGTGCCGGGCGTGCTGCTCACCGTTGCAGAGCGGATTGGCGCCGACGACGAGCAGGTGGTCGATGCTCTCTTGGCTGCAGGCGCCATCGGCGGCATCATCGCCGCGCGCGCGTCTCTCTCAGGCGCTGCGGGTGGTTGTCAGGCGGAGATCGGCTCGGCTGCGGCGATGGCGGCCGGAGCGGCGGTCGAGTTGCTCGGAGGGACGCCGGAGCAGAGCGGTCACGCGGCCTCACTCGCGCTGCAGGGGCTCCTCGGCCTGGTGTGCGACCCGGTCGGGGGACTCGTCGAGGTTCCGTGCGTCGTACGAAACGCGACCGGAGCGGCCGTCGCCCTCGCGGGGATGGAGATGGCGCTCGCAGGGGTGGAGTTCCCGATACCCTTCGACGAGGTAGTCGAGGCCGCCGCTCACGTGGGACGTAGTCTTCCTCCGTCACTCAAGGAAACGGCCCGTGGAGGACTCGCCGCGACCCCCACCGGCACCGCCCTTGGCGTCACGGCGCGAAAGGGCGACTGATGATGGGTTCCCCGGACGACACCCTCCTCGCTCTCGTCCTCACGGAAGCACTTCAAGTGGCGACCCCATACGTACCGTTCCTCAACCCGGTATTCAGGACAGCGCCGCTCTCACCGATGGAACTAGGTGTGGCGGTCGCAGCGTCGTCTGTCGTTTTCTGGGTGTTCGAGGCCGATAGGCTGGTGCGTCGACTGCGAGTCACCACGCCCGCACCAGGGGAGGAGGTGTGATGCCAGCTCCAACCGGCAGGGTACGCCGGACGTCGTGGTTAGTCCCAGCCACGCTGCGCGCACGCCTTGCGCTGGCGTTCCTGGTCACCAATCTTGTCGTCGTCGGCATCGCGGTGCTGATGTTCTTTCTGGTCTCGCAGGCCACGCCGACACCAGGTGGCCCCGGTCTCGATGCCCTGCTCTTCGTGATCGTCGTCTCCCTGGGAATCGCGGCGGCCGCAGGACTCTCGGTAGGACTTATCATGACGAGCCTCATCCGCAGACCACTCGAGTCACTGGCGTCGACGCTCGGAAAGTACGGCCATGAGGCCCTGGAGGGCCACTCTCCCGGAACGCTTCCGGTCGAACGCTATCTGCCCGAGGAGTTCCACTCCCTCGTCGATGTCTTCGAGAGCGTGCTCGACCATCTTGCTCGGCGTCAGTCCGAACTCCTCTCCGCCGAGCAGGCCGCCGAGGCGTCGGCGCGGAATCTGGCGTTCGCCGTAGTCGATTCGAGCGAGATGAAGCTGCTCGTACAGGGGGGCGCTATCGTCATCGCCAACCCCGCCGCGTCTCTCCTGCTCGGTGTGCCCGCCGCCGAACTCATGGGCGCGCCTGGAGCGACGGTCTTCGACCGGCTTCGGATTACTACTGGCTCGTCTGAGGAGTTGACCTCCGCACAGCTTATCGAGACTGCGCTCGACGGCCCCGTACAGGTCTGCATCGAACGCGCCGACGGCTCGCATCGCTGGGCCGAGGTCCGGACGGTCGCGCAGGAGGACGGCGAGCACACACTCCTCGTCACCGCGCGGGACATCACAGAACAGCGTCGCGCCCAGGGCCTCCGAGCCGAGGTGATCTCTCTCATCTCGCACGACCTGCGCGCTCCGTTGACCGTCATCGCCGGCTACCTCGATCTGCTCGAGCGGCCTCTCGATGACGAGCGCCGAGAAGCCGCGGTTTCCTCAGCGCAGCGCTCGGCACAGCGCATGAGCGAGCTGCTCGAGGACATCCTGAGTGCGACACGGGCTGAGGAACTTTTCGCCCCATCATCCTTTGCGCCGGTCCGGCTCGCGTCTCTTGCTCAGGACACTGTGGGTTCGCTGGAGCACACCGCTGCGCACCGGATGAGTGTGCGCGTGCTCTCACCGGGACTCGTCCTCGGCGAAGAACGTCGTCTGCGGCAGGCACTCGTCAACCTCGTCTCCAACGCCATCCGGCACACGCCCGCGACAGGCGAGATCGTGGTGACGGTCGAGCGCATCGGCGAGCACGTGAGGCTTTCCGTCGAAGACGATGGACCCGGGATCCCGGTCGCCGATCGCGAACTGGTCTTCGAGCGCTTCACCCGGCTGGGAGCGGACACGGACAACACGCCGGGAGGGTTCGGACTGGGCCTCTATATCGTCAAGGTCATCGCGGAAAGCCACGGGGGACGGGTGCGTATCGAGGACGCCGACGGGGAGTCGGGCGCCCGACTCGTGATCACGCTGCCCGCCGCTCCAGAACCCGAATGAATCGTCGCGGACCCGCTCGCGTTCCGGTAGCGTTTCAGCGCCCCTCGAGTGCGAGGTCTACCAGTCTGTCGCACAGTTCCGGGAACTCTATCCCCGCTGCCCGGGCCGCGTCCGGAAGAAGACTCGTGCCGGTCATTCCGGGGATGGTATTGACCTCGAGCAGATAGACCGTACCGTCCTCGGCAACGATCAAGTCTGCTCGAGACATCCCCCGACAGCCGAGAGTGCGGTGTGCTTCGAGCGAGAGCCGCTCACACTCCGCGCGCGCCTCCTCGCTCACCCTCGCCGGAATGATGTGCCTGCTCATGCCGGGAACGTACTTCGACTCGTAGTCGTAGAACTCATGTTCGGGCACGATCTCGAGGACGGGAAGCGCGAGAAGGCCGGCGTTGCCGAGTACTCCTACGGTGACCTCCACCCCGGCGACGAACCGCTCGACGAGGACGTTGTCGTCTCGGCGGAACGCCTCGGCGATCGCGGCGGGCAGCTCAGAGGAATCGTGCGCGATCGTGACCCCGATCGCGGATCCCTCGTTGGCGGGCTTCACGACCGTCTTCGTCCCGAGCACCGCCGTAATCGCATTCGGGTCGACAGCATCACCTGCACGCAGGTGCACGTAGGCGGGGGTGGCGATTCCGGCATGCTCGAAGAAGTGCTTCGCCATCACCTTGTTCATCGCCAGCGCGCTCGCGAGCACGCCGGAGCCCACGTAAGGAAGCTCGAGGAGCTCGAGGAGCCCTTGCACGGTTCCGTCCTCACCGTACCGCCCGTGTAAACACACGAAGACCACATCCGGTGACGCCTCGACGAGATCGGCTATGAACCCTTCGGCCCCACTGTCGACCTGCACCGCGTCATGTCCGGCCGCGATGAGTGCCTCGGCGACCTGAGCTCCGGTGTTCAGCGACACCTCGCGCTCGGCGGACACT
>CAYGKH010000040.1:10083-13122 GCA_964350345.1 uncultured Coriobacteriaceae bacterium | reverse complement strand
CGTCCGCGCTACATCATGTGGACGGGCGCAGTGGTTCTGCTCTTGGCCGCGTTCGTCGTGACGGCGCTTGGCGCGACTTCGACGTACTGGTTCTGCGCAGATGTCTGCCACAACGTCCAGGCCGACACGATCATCGCGTACGACCGCTCCACACACTCACGGGTCTCATGTGTCGCTTGCCACATGCCAGTCAACGCCGACCCCGCGACGTTTCTGTGGAAGAAGGCTGTATCGCTCATCAAGATCCCGCCGACCCTCCTCGGACAGTACTCGCAACCGCTCAACGAAGGCTCCCGCGTTGCGCTTAGCCAAAAGGAGATGGGTTCCCAGTACTGCACCCAGTGCCATGCCCTCCAGAATCGTGAGGTCACGCCGAGCCCAGGCATCATCATCGACCATGCGATCCACGAAGAAGCCGAGATCCACTGCACGGTGTGCCATAACAGAGTCGCGCACGTGCAAGATTTCGAACTCACTCTCACGGATCCGCAGACAGGCGAGCCTAACCGGAAGCACGAGGACTTCATGCTGATGACGGCTTGCTTCCGCTGTCACACGCTTACCGGCGAGTCAGTTAGCGGCATAGTGGCTACCGGCGCTTGCGAGGCGTGCCACACGCCCGATTTCGAGCTCATGCCCGACAACCACAACGAAGAGGGCTTCTACACGTTGTATGGCGAAAGCGGCGGTCATGCTGAGATGGCCAACGCGGACACTGCCGCGTACACCCTCGCGCGGGCCGACCTTGAGGAACCAAAGACCGGCGACCCGATGTACAGGCAGATCCAGAACCTTCCGCCGGCGGCCGCTGTGGGCTACTGCCAGACCTGCCACGTCGAGCAGGAGTTCTGCGGCGGGTGTCACGGGCTTGAGATGCCGCATCCGGCAGACTTCAACGAGCAGCATGTTGCGCTCGGGGACGCTAACCCGGACATGTGCGCTCGTTGTCACAACACGACGGGTGATCCCAAGCTGAACGCGACCGCGTGCGACCAGTGCCATCACCCCGCCGGCGACCCGCGCAGGCCTTGGCTCGCCGATCATGCCGAGGCCGCCCACGCTTCTCCTGATATCATCGCCGACTGCTACAGCTGTCACGTAGAGATATTCTGCTCTGTTTGCCATGTGCGCGGCGAAAAGGGTAGCCGCTTCTAGCTCGCACATTCGCAACGCCAATCCTGGAGCCGGCGCACCGCTGAGGTCGCCGGCTCCTGCGTGTCCGGGGACCGGGCGGCACGTTGTACTCGCCATCCATGATCGAGCCGCTGCACCCATCCTACGACAGCACACGACCCGGGTGACCGGCATCCGTGTCAGACCGCCCTGATATGCTCTGACCATGAAAACGCGACTCTCGAAATCACGGTTCCAGAAGGGCCTTCAGTGCGAGAAGGCGCTATGGCTCGCCGTCCACCACCCCGGGCTTGCCGATCCGGTGACCGAATCCAAGCAGTGGATCTTCGACCAGGGCTCAGGGGTGGGCGTGCTGGCGCAGCGACTCTTTCCGGACGGAATCGAGGTCGCCGAGGACTACCGTCACACCCCCGAGGCCCTCGTGACCACCACCCGTCTGCTGGCCGAGGACGCGACCACCCTCTACGAGCCCGCCTTCTTCTTCGACGATGTGCTCGTGCGCGTCGACATCCTGGTCGCGGCCGGCGACGGGACCTGGGACCTCTACGAGGTCAAGTCGGGTAGCCGCGTGAAGCCCGAGAACATCACCGACGCGACCGTGCAGGTCTACGTCGTCGAAGGCTCCGGGCTGCCCATCCGCCGCGCACACATCGTGCACCTCGACACCTCCTACGTCTGGGAGGGTAGCGAGTACGACCTGGAGCGGCTGTTTGTCATCGAAGACGTGACCGAGGCGGCGCGCGCGAAGCTTCCCGAGATACCGGCCCTCCTCGAGAGTTTCCGCGATATGCTCGCCGGCTCCGAGCCACAGATACGCATCGGCGACCGGTGCCGCAAACCCTACGACTGCGACTTCTCGGGCCACTGCCACGACGAGTTCTCCCGCCGCGACCACCCGATCACCGCCCTCCCCCGCCTCGGAGAGCAGGCACTCCACGCGCTGCTCGACCTCGGCGTGATTGACATCCGAGAGATCCCCGATGCGTTCGGGATGCTCAGCCCAGCCCAGAAGGCGGTCGTAGATGTCGTCAAGAGCGGCCTGCCTCACGTCGACTCCGCCGCACTCGCGCATGAACTCGCGACCCTCGTATGGCCTGTCTATCACCTCGACTTCGAGACAGTGAATCCGGCACTGCCGCTGTGGCCCGGAATGCATCCCTATCAGACCGTTCCCTTCCAGTACTCGATACACGTACACCACGAGGACGGCTTGCACGAGCACCGCGAGTACCTGCACACCGGGTCAGACGACCCTCGACGTCCGCTCGCCGAACGCCTCATCGCCGACCTCGACGGCTCCGGCTCGGTGATGCACTACACCGCGTTCGAGCGCACCCGACTAAGAGAACTCGCACACGATCTCCCCGATCTCGCCAGCGCGATCGGAGCGGTAGTACTGCGGCTCGTCGATCTCGAATCGATGGTCCGGACTCACACCCGTCACCCCGCCGCCGCAGGTCGCTCGTCGATCAAGGCGGTCTTGCCCGCGTGGTGCCCAGACCTCTCCTACGAAGGCCTCGGCATCCCCGACGGCTCGACCGCAAGTGCGCTCTACCTGCGCTCGTTACGGGGAGAGCTGTCCCCCGCACAGACCGCCGAACTGCACGCCGACCTGATCGAGTACTGCGGCCTGGACACACTGGCGATGGTGCGCCTGCTCGACGTGTTGCGCGAGCAGGCCGGCGGCGGGTAAGGTGCACCGTCCGCTCCACGAGAGTCCCGGCGACACACCTCGTCGCTCGACTGCCTGGGATACGATGGGTGCAGGGATGCGCGGTCAGCTCTCGTACGAGGAAGGGCTCGTATGCGTATCGCGATCGCAGGGGCAAGCGGCTTCATCGGCCGCGAACTCACAGCTCAACTGCTCGCCGAGGACGCCGAGGTGGTCTGGCTCTCGCGCCGCCC
>CAYGKH010000040.1:0-9983 GCA_964350345.1 uncultured Coriobacteriaceae bacterium | reverse complement strand
CCGTAGAGTCTACCCGCCGAGCCGTTGGCGCAGCACGTCGTTGACGACCTTCGGGTTGGCCTGCCCGCCCATCTCGCGCATGACCTGTCCGACGAAGTAGCCGATGAGGCCCTGCTTGCCTCCCCGGTACTGTTCGACCTGCCCGGGGTTGTCGGCGATGACCCGGTCGACGACCTCTTCGATCGCACCCGTGTCGCTCACCTGCTTCATGCCGCGCAGCTCCACGATCGCCCCCGGGGCGTCCCCGGTCTCAGCCATCTCGGCGAAGACCTCTTTCGCCTGCTTGCTGGAGATCGCGCCGTCCTCGACGAGTGCCACGAGTTCGGCGACCATCGACGGGACCACCTTAGACTCCTCGACGGCGATCCCCTCGGCGTTCAGATGCATCGACAGGTCGTTGAGCATCACGTTACTGATGGACTTCGCACGCTCGAGCCCCGCGATCGTGACCGCTGCCTGGAAGAACGTCACCATGCCGAGGTCGCCGGTGAGCACGGTCGCGTCATGCGGGGGCAGCCCGTAGTCGGTCATGAACCGCTCTTTGCGGGCGTCGGGCAGTTCGGGCAGCTTCGCGCGCACGCTCTCGATCCACTCGGAAGCGAACTCGAAGGGCACCATATCCGGCTCGGGGAAGTAACGGTAGTCGTGCGCCTCCTCCTTGCCGCGCAGTGACGACGTCCGCTTCGCGCCGACGTCCCAGTGGCGCGTCTCCTGCACCACACTCCCGCCGCTCTCGATCAGCTCGACCTGGCGGACGATCTCGTAGGCGAGAGCGTCGTGGAGCGCCTTGAACGAGTTCATGTTCTTGACCTCGGCCTTCGTGCCGAGCCCGGTCTCACCCCTGCGCCGCACGCTCACGTTGGCGTCCACGCGCATGGAGCCCTCCTCCATGCTGCAGTCCGACACGCCCAGCGAGAGCCAGATGAGCCGAAGCTTCTGCGCGAAGCGGCGTGCCTCCTCCGGCGTACGGATATCCGGCTCGGTCACGAGCTCCATGAGTCCGGTCCCGGCGCGGTTGTAGTCGACGTGCGAGTGCGTTGCGCCGGCGATCCGTCCCTCGGACCCGCCCACGTGGATCATCTTGCCGGTGTCCTCTTCGAGATGGATCCGCGTGATGCCGATCCGCGTCACGTAGTCTCCGTCCCGGTCCGGTCGCTGCGGTAGTCCCTTGTCGGGCTCGACGTCGACATCAACGGCGCCGTTCGCACAGAACGGCAGGTCGTACTGGGAGATCTGGTAGTTCTTCGGCATGTCGGGATAGAAGTAGTTCTTGCGGTGGAACTGGCTCCACGGCGCGATATCGCAGCCCGTGGCGAGGCCTGCGAGCACGGTGGCTTCGATAGCGGCTTCGTTGGGAACGGGCAGGGCGCCGGGCATGCCGAGGCAGACCGGGCAGACCCGCGCATTGGGCTCCCCGCCGAACGCCACCGGACAGCCGCAGAACATCTTGGTCGCAAGCGTGGTCAGCTCGGTGTGGACCTCCAGGCCGATAACAGCCTCCCACTCCCCGAACACCTCGCGTAGACGGTCTTTCGCCACAACGCACTCCCTCTCGAATCGCACACGACACCGTCAGATTCTACCCGAAGCGTGCAGGCTGGCGGGCGGAGTGGGCGGTAAGATCCTGTTAAGAGCCTGCTAACACCCGTCACGTATGCTGTGCGTGCAGGCCCCCTCCTGCGCCACGTCCACTCCAAGGAGGGAGATCGACATGAAGTCTCACGCCCGCACGTCCACCACGCTCTACACCGCTACTGCGCTCGCTCCGTTCGAGCGCGTGCTAGCATTCGTGCTCGCCGCGCTCATGGTACTCGGCGTGGTGTCGGCGGCGGCACCCACTGCCGTCTTCGCCGAGCCGAGTGACCCGCCACGATTCGCCGGCCCACCTCACAACTCGGGACCGCCCGAACGCGGTGTGCCCGACGGATTCGAGGAGGTGCTATCGCTCGATGTGGGCGATGGCCCGGGCCAGGCAGGCATGGCCACCGGGGAGGAGGTAGAGACCTGGGGTCCCTCGGCCTTCGCCCTCGATGAGGCCGGACGCTTCCACATCATCGACGGAGTGAACCGCCGCATTGTCATCGTCGACCCGGCAACGGGTGAGCAGTCGACGATTCAGCTTGCGGATCCGACGGTCTGCCCGGTCGACATCGCGGTCCTTGCCAGGCGCACGTTCCTGCTCGACCTACCCGCACAGCCGTCGGCCGTGCGCGAGATCGATGACTGTGGCAACGAGGTGGCCAGCTGGGAGATCCCGGCCACCTACCTCGAGCAGGGCGTGACAGGCCTCGACGTCACGCTCGACCGCGCGGGAGCTCCCGAGATTCGTCTCGAGCTCGCCGGCACCTGGCAGATCCGGCTCACAGGCCCGGGTGCCGCGAACGGGAAGCGCTTGCCTGTCGTTCTCGACGGCCAGGTGATGCGGATGCCCGCGGCCGCCACGGCCGCCCACGCGATCCAGCGATCGGGCGAACGCGCATTCGGAGTCGAGAAGGAGTGGTCGACCGGCCGTTCTGCCCGCGCGACCGCCTTTGCGAAGGGTCGGCCCGCAGCCACCCTGCGAGTAGACTCCGCCGAGCAGCTTGGAGCGGTACGCTATCTCGCCACCGATTCGGGCGGCAACGCCTACCTGTGGGTCGAGGACCTGCCTGCCCAAGGAGCCCGCACGCGTGCGTTCGTCAAACGATTCACTGCCGACGGCACCCCTGCCGCAACGTTCCAGGTGCCCGTCGACGCCTTCGCCGCGCACCCGATGCAGCCGGCCAGAGTGGCCGACGATGGCACAGTCTATCTGCTCGTACCGGGGGCCGAGCGGATCTCGGTCCTGCGTGCGATCTGGACCCGTGACACAGGCGAGTCGCTACCGCCAGCAGACGAAGAGACGGTCACGCTCGAACCCATCGCGTCACGAGGAGACACGTCCGCGACGAACGGGTCCCTTGCCGGACTCGTCGCGACGCTCCGGTCGCTCATCACGCCCGAACCGGCGGTGGCGGCATGGACGGCGCTCGACGCGAACAACCGCGCGTGGACGTACGTGAACCATCGTTGGTACTGCAGCACCAGAAACTACGCAACCCGCAACGGCAGCATCCGGCCCCGTTACATCACAAGCGCCAATCGCTACTACAACGCAGTCCCATACTGCTGGGGCGGTTTCAACACGACCTCGTCGTACAACAGCGCGATGTCAGCAGGACACTCGGCGGGCGACATCAACTGCACGGGTGGAAAGCGCTCCGGGACCGCGGGAGTCGACTGCTCCGGCTTCGTCTCGCGACTGTGGGGGCTCGGAGCCAAGCGAAGCACCTATACCCTCCGAGGCGTCGCACGGGCAGTCTCGAAGTCTTCCATGCGTCTCGGCGATGCGTACATCCGACCCGGCTCGCACTGCATGTTCTTCCGCTACTACACGTCCGGCGGCGCACAGGTCTTCGAGAGTACGAAAACGAACTCCTACGATCGTGTCGTCACGATGAACCGCACCAACACCGCACTTGCCAACTACGGCGCTTGGCGGTATCACAACTGGTAGGCACTATCGACTGATGGGGGGAAGGGCATGTTTGACGCACGGCACTACATACGGGGGGTGATCGTATGCATGTTCGTCGCGCTCGTGTCGACGGGTGCAGCATGCGCACAGAACTCCGGAACCGAAGATCCTCAGAGCGGGGTTGGCGCGAGTGGATCGGAGGTGACCTTCGCAGGCGCACTTGTCTATATGGACGGTGAGCAAGCCTTCTCGTTGGACGGTGCGACCGGTGAGCCAGATAAACTCTTCGAACTTGAGGGAGAGCTCGGCTGGAGCGGGTTCGCCCGGCTGACCAGCGACGGCGGCCTCGTCTACGAGAGCCTGAGAGACGGGAGCCCCAGCATCCACCTCGGCTCTGTGGAGAACGGGGATTCGGTCCTCGTGTCGAACGTGACGTTCGTGCACGACTTCGACGGGCAGCAGATGCTCATCACGGATGCCAGCGACACACATGTCCTTCAGCCAGGCAAAGACACCGGTGCCCCGAGGGCTCTGGGCATCGGTGCGACCCTCGCTGCCGCGATTTCCGCGAACGGTTCGGAGTTCGCCTACGCAAGCATCGTCCCGACCGACACACCCGAGACCGAACTCGGCGAACTCGAACAGATGCTGAGCATCGGCACCCTCGACGGGACCGGGCCAGGCGCCGGGATCGCACGAGGGTGGCACGCCATAGAACCGCTCTTGATCGATGATGAAGTGGTCCTCTACACCGCCTACCCGTTCGGAGGCGGCGAGACGGGAGACCTTGTGCTCTTCGACCGGCGCTCCGAGGAGTCGACGGCCCTGGCGACAGGAGTCCGTGTGCTCGACCGCGATCCTAAAGGAATGACCGTAGCTGTGGCACTCGCCGCTCTCGGCGGACCGGATAGTGACAACGTCGCGACGATAGATGTCAGCGATCCAGACGCCGTCGACATGACCGTTTTCGAGAGCGGTGCTGGCGAGTCGGTGACTGCGGCACGCCTCCTGCCGGGCAACGATGGATTCGTCGCGGCTTTCGCGCAGGAAGACGGTGCAAGCACGCTCGTGGCTTTCGACGCACGGGATGGTTCGCAGCGGACGGTGGTCGAGTTCCCGGACACGACGATCTCGGAGATCCTCGCGCATCCGGTCGACCAGGTCGCGCTCCTCGTAGTGCAGAGCGGAGGTCCTACCCCGGAGTCGATCACTCGATCGATCGTAGCCTGCGATCTGGCACAGGGCGAGACGTCGACGCTCGTGACCGGCTCGGAAGCTAGTCTGCTCCACCTGATCGGAGTCTATGACGACTGACGATCGAACAGGGTGAGCGGCGGTCACACGTGGCCGTCGCTCACCTCTTGCGCCGCCGGCTCCGCTGATGCGCCAGGATGATCGAGCCGAAGAACCAGATTGTTACCGCGAAGGCGAGGATGAGCCCTATCTCGCCCACGATCCTGGCCCAGGCCGGGACAGCCGTCTGACTGAGAAGCGTCGAGAAACCGATGACGAGTGCTGCGACGACGAGTGCGAACGCCAGGCGGTTCACGAGTTCGTGCAGGTCGTCGAGGATCTCCCGGTACCCGGTCGGGCGGATGTTGATCGTCGCCTCACCCTGGGCGAGTCGGCGCAGCACGCGATCGGCGGTATCCGGAAGCTGGTCGATGATCCGGACCGCATGCCGCCACGAACTGACCGCGCGCCCGAACACCGCGTCGGGCCGTAGCCTCTCCGCCACGAGCCGGTCGGCGAACGGCTTGGCGCTCGTAGCGAAGTCGAACGAGGGGTCGAGCATCGTCCCCACTCCTTCGAGCACCACGAGCGTCCCGAGCAGGAGCGCGAAGTCACTGGGGACTCCAAGACGGTAGCCCCGTATGAGTCCGAGAGTCTCGCTCATCAGCTCACCGAATGCGATGCGCCCGAGCTCCACCCCGTGATACTTGCCGATGAGCCGGGCGACCTCCTTGTGAAGCGCCTGCTCGTCGACGTTGGGATTCCCGCTGACCGCGATAAGGGTGTCGGTGGCAAGACGCGGGTCCTTGTTGACCGCAGCCCAGATGAGATCGACGAAGCGCTCTCGCGACTCATCACTGATGCGCCCCACCCGACCGAAGTCGGTGAAGCCCACGCGCCCATCGGGCAGCGCAAGGTAGTTCCCGGGATGCGGGTCGGCGTGGAAGAACCCGATCTCGAACATCTGCCTCAGATAGCAGTCGATTCCCCGGCGTGCAAGCTCCGGGCGGTCCATGCCTGCCTCGTCGAGCAGGTCCATCCGGTTCATGCGCACGCCATCGATCCGTTCCAGCGTGAGCACGCGACCGGTCGTGCGGTCCCAGTGGACGCTGGGGAACACGACCGTGTCGTCGTCGCGGAAGGCACGCCACAGCCGGTCGGCGTTACTCGCCTCTTTCAGGTAGTCGAGCTCATCGCGCACTGCCGAGGCGAACTCCTCGGTAATCCCGATCATATCCAGATCGCCGAAGATATCCGTGTGCTCCGCGACCCATCGCGCCTGCGTCAGCCCGATGTCGATATCGATCTCGACCTGCCGGCGCGCGTCGGGGCGCTGGATCTTGACGGCTACCTCGGTGCCGTCTTCGAGTGTCGCCCAGTGGACCTGACCGAGAGACGCTGCGGCGGCCGGCTCCGGATCGAACGTCGCGAAAAGCTCTTCGAGCGGCACCCCGAAGTCAGCCTCGACGACTGCGCGGACGGTCTCGATCGGCTCGGCGGGGACATCATCCTGAAGCTTGCGCAACTCGCGAGCAAGTTCAGGCGGGATGACGTCGATGCGAGTCGCGATGGCCTGCCCGGCCTTGACGAACGTGGGGCCGAGGCGCTCGAGCGCGCGGCGCACATGCTGCTCTGTGGTGGCCGAGTCGGGTTCGCGCCCGGCGACGAGCCCACGCGCCTTTGCCCGGACGCGGGCGGGCACGAGTTTGCCGAGCCCGATCGCATCGGCTGTCGCGAACAGACCTTCCTCGGCCAGGACGGTCGCTATCTGCCGATGCCGGTCGAGGTGTTTGCGGAACTGCGGCCTGGACACAGGCTCACGAATCCCCGCCGGCCGGTCCCTGTGGCTTGAGCGAGGCGATGAGCGCCTTGATCTCGGCCATCTCCGCCTCGAGCCGCTCGAAATCCTTCTTCGATACAAGGCCCAGACCGTCGGCGACCTTGGCGGTCTCTTCGGAGACGGTCTTGCGAGCTGAGGCCGTAGTGTCGTGCGCCTGGGTCGTGACCTTGCCCACGAACGAGCCGGACTCGTCCCTGGTCATCGTCCCACGCTTGACGAGCTCGTCGGCAAGCTCCTCTGCCTTGTCCTTGGCGAGGAACGCCGCGCCGAGTCCCATCAGGAACGCCTTCTCGATGATGTTGGTCTCTGCTGAGGGGCCGGCATCCGGTCCGGACGGCGTGCCTGTGCTCTCAGTGGTGTCGTGCTCGGACACGATACATCCCCCGCTTCCTGGTCGACGGGTAGTCAAGTTCAGGGACGGTCGCACAGACCGTCACTCAACTGAAGTATTCCCGAACCGCGCCGGAACCGTCAGGAGTGCTCGTCGTCGTTCCTATCCTTGCACCTCACGCACGAGCGGAGGCGTCGGGTCGAACGCGACCGCCGACTCGTAAGCGGCTGCAGCTCGCAGAATCGTTGCCTCGGCGAAGTGGGTGCCGATGATCTGCAGGCCGATAGGCAGTCCCGACTCCGGACACAACCCGCTCGGTACGCTGATCGCGCAGTTGCCGGCGAGGTTCACCGGGATGGTGTAGATGTCGGAGAGGTACATCGAGAGCGGGTCGTCGGACTTCTCGCCGATCCGAAACGCCGTGGTGGGCGAGGTCGGAGTGAGCAGCACGTCGAAGTCCTCGAACGCCGCTGCGAAGTCGCGTTTGATCAGCGTACGAGCCTTCTGCGCCTGGCCGTAGTAGGCGTCGTAGTACCCGGCCGAGAGCGCGTAGGTGCCGAGCATCACCCGACGGATCGTCTCCGGACCAAAGCCCTCGGCGCGCGAACGCATGTACAGATCGAGGACATCGGCGGCGTCCTCGACCCGGTGACCGTAGCGGATCCCGTCGAAACGCGCGAGGCTCGAGGATGCCTCGGCGGCACCGATGACGTAGTAAGCCGAAAGGCCGTGTGCCGTGCTCGGCAACTCGACCTCGCCGACCTCGGCGCCGAGCTGGGCGAAGACATCGGCGGCGCGACGTACCGAGTCGCGGATCTCGCCCGCGCATCCCTCGGCCTCGAGCAGGTCGGTGATGAGGCCGACGCGAAGCCCGCGGATCCCCTCATGAAGCGCTACCGTGAAATCCTCGGCGGGTCGCTCGACGCTGGTGGCGTCCATGGGATCCTTGCCGCTGATCACGCCCAGCGTGATCGCGCACTCTTCGACCGTCTTGGCGAACGGGCCGATCTGATCGAGGCTCGAGGCGAACGCGACGCACCCGTAGCGCGAGACGCGCCCGTAGGTCGGCTTGAGTGCGACCGTGCCGGTAAGAGCCCCGGGCTGACGGATCGAGCCGCCGGTGTCGGAGCCGAGCGCGATCGTCGCCATCCCGGCGGCCACTGCGGCCGCGCTGCCGCCGGAACTCCCGCCCGGCACGCGGTCGATGTCCCAGGGGTTTCGGGTCGGGCCGAAGGCCGAGTTCTCGGTCGACGAACCGAACGCGAACTCATCCATGTTGCACTTGCCGATCGGCAACGCTCCGGCATCGAGCAGCCGACGGACCGCTGTGCAGTCGTAGACCGATTCGTAGTTCTCCAGGATGCGCGAGCTGCAGGTCGTGCGCGTGCCTGTGAGGTTCATGTTGTCCTTGATGCCCACCGGGACTCCGGCGAGCGGGGGCAGAAGCACGCCGGAGACGACCGCATCATCGATATGCTCCGCAGCCGCGTAGGCGAGCTCCGCTGTGACCTGGTTGAACGCGTGAACCTGACCGTCGAGAGCCTCGACGCACCCGAGCGCAGCCTCGGCCACCTCACGAGCGGTGAAGAGCTTATCGGCGATCCCGTCGCGGATCTGGGTGGCGGTGAGGCGCAAGATGTCGATCACCCCTCTTCACCCCCGCCCACGATGCGCGGGATGACGAAGGCTTCGCCTGTGGAGTCCGGAGCGTTGCGCAGCGCCAGTTCGCGCGACAGGCACTCACGGACCTCGTCGGCGCGCATCTCGTTGACGACATCCAGCGCGTGCGCGGTAGGCTCGACACCCTCGAGATCCAGTTGTTGGATGGTATCGATATGGCCGAGGATCGAGTTGAGATCCTGGCCGAGAGAGGCAATATGCTCGTCGGTGAGCGCAAGCCGGGCCAGCAGGGCCACGTGGCGCACCTGCTCCTCGGAGATAGACATGGGATTGTTCCTCCCGCAGTTCACTGGTCGGATCACTCTTCGAACGCGTGTAATGATACCCGACGTGGCACGGGCGCGGGCGCGCATGAGCATCAGGTACGCATGAGTCGCTCGATCGCATGGTCATCGATCGGACCCGCCCTGTCGGGCTGATCGGTTTTCTGGCCGAGGACCCCCCGCTTCGCGACCGCAGCCGCGCATGCCGCCACCACGAAGGTGTTGATGCTGGTGCCGTCCGCCGAAGCTGCCGAAGCGAGCTCACCGTACAGGGTGCGCGGAAACCGCACCTGAAGGCGCGCGCACGAGCGGCGGCGAACCTGCGCGGCCATCTCAGGCCGTCGTGCGAGATACTCCGCAAGGATGCGGCGGACGAGTGGTTCGCGTTCGTGTTCCGCGATCGGTCTCGGAGCGCCCGTGCGGGTGTCGCGCCGCACACCCATGGCCGCTGCGAATCGGTCGTGGGCTTGAAGTGGCGGTCCATCCGCCTGCGAGCCACCGAGCGCCTCCAGCATCTCCCAGTAGAGTTCTGCCGGACCGGGGCGACCTCTGCTCGCAGGATTGGATACGTTCATCATCGTGTCCTCCGTTCATCCTCGATTGACAACCTGACGAGCGGCTGCAACCCACCATTCGTCACCGCCGAGCGGTCGTTCGCCCGGCGAAGGGGTTCGAGAGACCCGTGTCCGGCGACCTCACGGGTGACCTCGCCGGTGGGGTCGCCCGTGACCCTGGTGACCTCGCCGGTGACGTCACGTGATGTCACGCGTGAGGTCATGAGGGTCACCCGCAACCTCACCGGTGAGGTTGCGGGTGAGGTCATCACAGGCCAGGTTCTTGACCCCCCAAGCAATCCCCTTGTGCGCGAAACTGCGTAGGCGGCGTAGGCGGCGTAGGCGGCGTAGGCGCAGTGCAGCGCAGACCCATCATGCATCCGGGATACAAACAGGATCTGACGGGGACCTAACCACCATGCCCCGGACCCGCGCGCCTACCAAACCAGATAGAACGCGAGCACGACCGGCAGCACATTGTAGGCGCCGTGTAAGGAGATGGCCGGGATCAACGAACGCCGGGTCTCGGCGAGCCAGCCACACGCGACACCGAGCACGAACAGCGGCAGGAACAGCCAGGGCGTGA
>CAYGKH010000039.1:9744-13175 GCA_964350345.1 uncultured Coriobacteriaceae bacterium | reverse complement strand
TGGTCGAGGACGCCGAGTCGGGCGTAGCGGCCGGCGAGTCAGGCGGGTTCGGCCTGGTGATCGGCGTCGACGACGCGGGGCGGCCCGAGCGGCTTCTCGACGAGGGAGCGGACGTAGTCGTCTCCGACCTCGCCGACGTCGCGGTGCTCGACCGCGTGCCGATCACGGCGCTGCCTGATGCGCTTGCCGTGTGGGACGACGAGATCGCACCCGCGCTCGGCGGTCGGCGTCTCGCGGTCTTCCTCGACTACGACGGCACGCTCACGCCCATCGTCGAGAATCCCGAGGACGCCGTGCTCGACGAGCAGATGCGTTCGCGTGTGCGCACACTGGCAGACTCGTGCCTCGTCGCGCTCGTGAGCGGGCGCGATGTCGCGTTCGTCATCGAGCAGGTGGCGGTCGATGAGGCGCTGTTCCTCGGCAGCCATGGTTTCGATGTCGTCACTCCACCGGGCATGGAGCTCTCGCAGGAGCGTGCCGTCGAGTTCGAGCGCTATCTCGGGCCGCTTGCCGAGGCCGAGGAGGCCTTGACGGCAGCGGTCGCCGGGATCGACGGTGCGCGCATCGAGCGCAAGAAGTACGCGATCGCGGTGCACTACCGTCAGGTGGCAGAGGCGGGCCTCGCCGCGGTCGAGGAGGCTGTCGACGCCGAGCTCGCCCGCGAGCCGCTTCTGCGCAAGACCGGCGGCAAGAAGGTCTTCGAACTGCGCCCCGATCTTGACTGGGACAAGGGCCGCGCTCTGGCGTGGGTGCTCGAGGCGCTCGGGATGGACGGTGACGACGTCGCGCCGGTCTACATCGGTGACGACCTGACCGATGAGGACGCCTTCGCGGTCGTGCGCTCGCGCGGGTTGGCTGTCGTGGTCGGCGACGAGGAGCGGCCGACGCTCGCGCGCTACCGCGTGCTGGACACGACCGCTGTGGGTGCGGTGCTCGAACGGCTTGCGGAGATCGCAGGGGAAGGATCGCAGCGATGAGTACCTGGACGCTCACCTACAACGAGTACGATCCCGCTTCCGAGCGGCTCCGCGAGGCGCTCTGCACCGTGGGCAACGGCTACATGGCCACCCGCGGGGCGGCACCGGAGTCGGTGGCGGGAGAGCACCACTACCCGGGAACCTACCTCGGCGGCTACTTCAACCGGCTCGACACCCGTATCGAAGACCGCGACGTGACCAACGAGTCGATGGTCAACATGCCGAACTGGCTACCCTTCACGTTCCGGCCGGCTGGCGGTGCGTGGTTCGATCTGGACTCCGGCGACTGGGAGATCCTAGAGTACATCCAGGAGCTCGACCTCAAGAAGGGTGTGCTCACACGCCGCGTGCGTATGCTCGACGCCGAGGGCCGCACGACCACCGTCACCCAGCGGCGTTTCGTACACATGGGGCACCGTCACATCGCCGGTCTTCAGACCACAGTACATGCCGAGGACTGGGCGGGCGTGATCGAGTTCCGTTCGGCGATCGACGGCACCGTCGCCAACACCGGTGTGGAGCGCTACCTCGAGCTGGACAGCGTACATCTCGAGCCGTGCGAGGAAGGCTTTGACGGCGAACTCTCGTGGCTTGCGGTCGAGACCAACCAGTCGCATCTGCGGATCGGCGAGGCGGTACGGCTGCGGGTCTTCGGCGCGGACGGTCAGCAACTCGAGCCCGAGCTTGCTTACACGACGTCGCCCGGTCACGTCTCGTGTGAGTTCACGGTCGAGGTCGCCGAGGGAGACGCTGTCACCGTCGAGAAGATCGCGGCGATCTTCGGCTCCCGGGACAAGGCGATCTCCGAGCCTCTCGCAGAGGCCCGGACGCACGCCTCGCGGGCACGCTCCTTTGACGACCTCTTGGTGTTCCAGGGGCTGAGCTGGGGACATCTCTGGGGCCGCTTCGAGACCTCGGTCGATCCGGGAGACGGCGACCGGGTCGGCATGGTGCTCAACCTGCACATTTTCCACCTCTTGCAGACAATCTCGCCCAACTCGATCGACATGGACGTCGGCGTGCCGGCCCGCGGGCTTCACGGTGAGGCGTATCGCGGCCACATCTTCTGGGACGAGATATTCGTCTTCCCGCTCGTGAACTTCCGTCTGCCCGCGCTTACCCGCGCCCTGCTCACCTACCGCTACCGGCGCCTGAACGAAGCGCGCCGACTGGCGTGGGAGGAAGGGTACGCTGGCGCGCTCTATCCGTGGCAGAGCGGTTCGAACGGGGCCGAGGAGACCCAGACCTATCACCTCAACCCGATGTCGGGCGAGTGGAAACCGGACAACTCGCACCTGCAGCGTCACGTCAACATCGCGATCGCGCACAACATCTGGTCTTACTACCAGGTGACCTCCGATGAGGAGTTCCTCGCCTACCAGGGTGCCGAGATGCTGGTCGAGATCGCCCGCTTCTGGGCGAGTCTGGCGACCTACAACAAGGTGACGGACCGCTATGAGATCCTCGGCGTGATGGGACCGGATGAGTACCACGACGGCTACCCCGGTGCCGATGAGCCGGGGCTCAGCAACAACGCCTACACCAACGTGATGGCGTCGTGGACGCTCTGCCGGGCGCAAGACGCACTCGATGCGCTTCGCCCTTACCGCTTCGAGGAGTTGTGGGAGCGCTTGTCGCTGGGCCGCGAGGAGATCGAACTGTGGGACGAGATCTCGCGCAAGCTGACGGTGGTCTTTCATGCCGACGGTGTGATCAGCCAGTTCGAGGGCTACGAGGACCTGGACGAGTTCGACTGGGACGGCTACCGGGCCAAGTACGACGACATCCAGCGGCTCGATCGGATATTGCACGCCGAGGGCGATACTCCCAACCGCTACAAGGTCTCCAAGCAGGCCGACGTACTGATGCTGTTCTACCTGCTCTCCGACGAGCGCATCACCGAACTCTTCGAGCGGCTGGGCTACGAGTGCACTTTGGCGACGATCCATTCGACGATCGACTACTACCTCGCCCGTACCTCACATGGCTCGACCTTGAGCGGACTGGTGCACTCGTGGGTGATTGCACGGCGCGACCGGGGACGCTCGTGGGAGCTGTTCGTCGAGGCACTGGAGAGCGATATCTCCGACATCCAGGGTGGCACTACATCCGAGGGGATCCATCTGGGAGCGATGGCGGGGACTGTCGATCTGCTGCAGCGGGCGTACACAGGTTTGAATCCGCGGGAGGGCGTGTTGTGGTTCGATCCTGCGCTTCCCGATGCAGTGAAGGAGCTCCAGATGACGATCCGCTACCACGGTATGTGGCTCGGCGTGAAGATCACCCGGTCGCGCTTGGTGGTCACCTCGGACGCAGCGGACACAGGCGTGTGTCAGATCGGGGTGCGCGAGATACTTCACGACTATGGGCCAGGCATGACGCTCGAGGTCGACCTGGAGTAATCGACGACTACTCGGGCCGTGGGAGTCCGAGGTGTTCTGCGATCCTGACATC
>CAYGKH010000039.1:0-9644 GCA_964350345.1 uncultured Coriobacteriaceae bacterium | reverse complement strand
TCAAGGACCTCATCGAGTTCGTTGGCCAGTCTGAACAGTTCCCGGTGTTGCCCGTCGATCGCCTGTTCTCCGGTCTCAAGGTTTGAAGTCCACATAAAGCGGGTCATGATGCCTCCAGGCGCGGATGGTCGTTTCGTGCTCCTTATGGCAGGTTTATCGGCCACCCCGTGGGTCACAGTGAGCGGTTCGTGCGGCGTTTCCCCGCGGGTGCGCCACGTGCAGGCGGTCCCGCTCGTGACGATGAGCGTGCCGTTGACCTGCCATGTATAGGGAACGTGGCGGTGACCTGCGAGTACGAGGTCGACTCCGTGGCGATCGAGGATCTCGAGCACATCACCGGGCATTTGAGCCTGTCGATCTGGACCTTCGCTATCTTGTACTCGTCACGGTAGCCGTTGACGGTGAGGTCGCCAGGGATCGCGACGAGGTCTGGAGCGAGGTCGTTGATCTCGTCGATGACGAATTGGTCTCGTGTCGTGGCCGCGCCTGGCTTTGGAGACATGGCAGACTCCCTCCCGGGTCGCGCGGTGGGCTGCTCTGAAGATACCCAGTAGCGCGTGTGGCGGCCTGGTTGCGACGAGCGGCCTGTGTGCGGTGTGAGCGGTCGTGTGGAGGAGGAAGGGGGTGCAGAAAGAGCTTGCTGGTGACCTCGCTGGTGACCTCACCGGTGAGGTCACCAGCGACTCTCATGACCTCACCCATGACCTCATGTGACCTCACCCGTGATGCCACGAGGGTCACCCGCGAGGTCGTCCGTGAGGTCACCGGTGAGGTCATCTGGGGGGGGGTGCTCCGGCCCCTGTCCAGGGTCCCCCGCCCCCCGGGGTGCCTCGCCGTGTTTCCGCACCGTGGCGCTCCCCTATCGCGTTTATGATAACAATGGGTTATATTTCCCATACATCTTTGGACGTGCCTGCCCCATACGGGAGTGGAGGAAAACACAGTATGAAGCGGATTCTCGTAGTGCTGCTTGCATCGATGATGGCCCTGACACTGGTTGCGTGCGGTGGTCCGGGCGACGCCGACCAGGGAGACACGCCTGCCGAGGGAACCGGTCCGGTCGTGAGAGTCGGGTCGCTACTCGATGCGGAAGGCGAGCTGCTCGGCTCGATGGTGATCCAGATGCTCGAGGCCGACGGCATACCTACCGAAGACAAGACCAAGCTTGGCACCCCGGACGTCGTGCGGGCGGCACTCCTCGGCGGAGAGATCGACGCCACGATCAGCTATACGGGCTCGGGCCAGTTCTACCACGACGGTGAAGAGGGCGACGAGAAGTGGAAGAACGCTGATGCCGCCTACGCCGCGATCAAGCAGCTCGACAAGGAAGCGCACGACCTCGAGTGGCTGACTCCCGCCCCGGCCAACAACAGCGAGTTCATCGCGACGAGCAGCGCTCTGGCGCAGGCCGAGGGGATCGAGACGATGGCCGACTTCGCCGCGTACGTCAACGCCGGCGGTGAGGTCAAGCTCATCGCTTCGCAGTCGTGGGTGGACAACCCGCTCGGTCTGATGGGCTACGAGGCGGCGTACGGCTTCGAGCTGCGCGACGACCAGATCATCGCGCTTTCGCATGGAAACACCGCCGAGATGCTCTCCGCGCTCGCGCGTGGCACGGACGGTGTGAACTTCTCGCTCGCCTACGGTACCGACGGTCAGCTCGCGGACCTCGACCTGATGATCATCACTGACACCGAGGACGTCCCCCCCGTCTACGAACCGACACCGATCTTCACGGGCGAGATCATCGCCGCGTATCCGCAGATTCCCGCGATCCTCGAGCCGGTCTTCCTGAGCCTCGACCAGTCCAAGCTCCAGGAACTCAATGCCCGGATCGCGTTTGGCGGAGAGGCCCCGCGCGATGTGGCCATAGACTATCTGACGGCAAGTGGATTCCTCGAGTAACGAACTCGCGGCCCCGGCGACCCGGCCTCAACCGGCCGTGGTCGCCGGGGCACGCGGTGCCGATGCGATCATCGGCGTGACAGGCGCCCTCATCGGTGCGCTCGCCGCGCTGGCGGGGCCGTACGCGTGGTTCCGGCCCAACCGGATCGTCGATGGCACCGCCGCTACCGCCTTCGAGGCCGCCGGCCCGGCGGGCTGGCTCGTGGTCGCCCTGTGGGTCGCCGCCGGGATCCTGGCGCTGAGAGCGCCGGGCAAGCTGCGCGGATTCGCCCAGGCGGCATGCGCGACTGGCGGCCTGCTTCTCGGGCTCGCGGCTGTCGGCGTCGCGGCAGCGGCCTTCGCCGAGACGGGTGGTCCCGTGACCCGCACCTCGCTGGGTGCCGCGTTCTACGTCTCGGTGTTGGCACTCTATCTCGTGGTCTACTCCGCGGCGCGAAGCGCAGGTTCACCGCTCGTGAGCGCTGCCCTCGTCTGGCTTCCGGCGGCTGGACTTGTCGTGCTCGCATCGGCAGGCCTGCTCTCCGAGCTTGGCATCGTGCGCGAGTGGGAGCTTGCGCGCACCCTCTTCGCGCGTGAGGCGCCCAGGCACCTCTTCTACGCGCTGGGGGCGACGGGCGGAGCGATGTTGCTCGGCATTCCTGCAGGAATCCTGGCATCCCGCCGCACGAAGACGGAGGCGCTCATCATGGGAGGGCTCAGCATAGGGCAGGTATTCCCCGCGCTCGCCTTCGTCGGGATCATGATGCCGCTTCTCGGTGCGCTCGGCTCTCGTGTTCCGGCGCTAGGAGCCATTGGCGTGTCGGGGATCGGCTGGGCTCCGGTCTACATCGTGCTACTCGTCTACGCGCTCTTTCCGATCACGCGCAACACGCTTGTTGCTATCCGGCAGCTCGACCCTGCCGTGCTCGATTCGGCAGCGGGTATGGGGATGGGCCGGTGGCGCACACTGCTCGAGGTCGAGTTGCCGCTGGCCTTTCCCGTGGTACTGGCGGGGATACGCGTCGCGCTGGTGCAAAGCACGGCGGGCGCGATCATAGCGGCGTTCGTCGGCGGCGGGGGACTGGGCCGGATCGTCTTCTTCGGGCTGGAGCAGACGAGCATGGATCTCGTGCTCGTTGGCGTACTCCCAATCGTCGCGCTCGCGCTCGTGTTCGACGGCATCCTGCGCTCGATCGAGCGCGTCTCGGGCGGGACGGGAGCGGCAGTGTCGTGATAGAGCTGGCCAACGTCACCAAACGGTACGGCGAAACGGTCGCGGTCGACGACATCTCGCTTCAGATACCGGCAGGGCGCCTCACGATCCTTCTCGGTCCGAGTGGGTGTGGCAAGACCACGCTGCTCAGAGCAATCAACCGGATGGTGGACATCGACGCCGGGACGGTGCTCGTCGGCGGCCGCTCGACCGCCGAGCTGCGCCCCGAGGAACTCAGAAGGCATATCGGGTACGCGATCCAGAGCGTGGGATTGTTCCCGCACATGACGGTTCGACGCAACATCGCTACCGTGCCTCGGCTTTTGGGCTGGGACGGTGAGCGGATCGAGCGCCGGATAGAAGAGATGCTTGCGCTCGTGGGCCTCGACCCGGCGACCTATGCGGACAAGAAGCCACACCAGCTGTCCGGAGGCGAAGCCCAGCGGATCGGTGTCGCACGGGCGCTTGCGGCCGATCCCCCCGTGCTGCTCATGGACGAGCCGTTCGGGGCACTCGATCCCATCAACCGCGAGCGCCTGCAGCGCGAGTTCGCGGCGGTGCAGCGCTCGCTCGGCAAGACGGTCGTATTCGTGACCCACGACATCGAGGAGGCGGTCCTGCTCGGCGACAGCATCGTGCTCATGCGGGAGGGCAGGATCGTGCAGACCGGTCCGCCCGAGGAGCTTTGGCGCAACCCCGCGAACACTTTCGTGGGCAGCTTCTTCGGACACGAGTTCGGGCTGCGCATCCTGTCACGGCACCGGGTGGGCGATCTTGCCCCGGCTCCTGTCTCGGGCCGGGACGTGCCGGGTGTCTCGGCCGGGACCAACCTGCGCGACGCGCTTGCGATCATGGTCACCGAGGGCGTGGACGAAGTGGGGGTCCTCGGCGAGGGGGGAGCGGTCGTCGGGACACTCGCGTTCGCAGACATCGTGACCCGGGTGCGTGAGATTTCATGAACGCATACGAGCCGGGTATCAGGCGCAACTGGCCGTGGGTGGGGTTCATGTCGGTCGTCTTGCTGTTCTGGATATTTTTCACGCCCGGCGTCGAGGCCGTCCTGCGCGCGATGTTCCCGGGGGAGAGTACGCTCGTCTACGCCCGCTCGCCGCTGTCGCGTTTCATCGCCGAGCATCTCGCGCTCGTGGGCGTGGGGGGCGTCTCGGCTATAGCGATCGGCTTCGCGGCCGGGCTGTTCGTCATCAGCCCGCTCGGGAGCCCGTTCCGCGACGTGGTGGTGAAGCTCGCCAACTTCGGTCAGGCCGTGCCCTCCGTCGCGATCATGGCGCTCGCGGTGCCCGCGCTCGGGTACGGGTCGCGTCCGGTGCTGCTGGCGCTCATCGTCTACAGCGTTCTTCCCGTGATGGTCAACGTCGTCGCCGGCATCGAGGGCGTGCCGCCGGCCGTGGTCGAGGCGGGCAAGGGCATGGGGATGACGGGCGTACAGCGCCTCGTGCATCTCGAACTGCCTATCGCGCTGCCGGTCATCATGGCCGGCATCCGCACGATGCTCGTGATCGTCGTGAGCGCGGCCACCCTCGGGGCAGTGGTGGGCGCCGGCGGCCTCGGCGTGCCGATCATGTCGGGCATCGGCTCGTTCAACAACGCCGTGATCGCCTACGGGGCGGTGCCGGCGATCCTGCTCGCGCTCATCGTGGACCAATCGTTGTGAGGTAGGCAGTCATGGAAGATGCGCACAGCACCATCGACCCGGGCCGCATGGCATTACTGCTTCGAGTGGCGCTCGTACTCGACCTCGAGACGGTCGGCGTCCGTTTCGACGCCTGCGACCCGGCTCCGGGTCGCGCCGGCGCGAGCACGCCGCCGGCCCCCCTCAGTTACTGCGAGGCGGTCAGTCTCGCGGCCCGCGGGAGCGTGGTCGTGCTCGACCGGCATGTTTGTGCGTGCGAGACCGCTTCACGCATCCTCGGGTTCGAAGGCGGATTTCACGACGATGACTTCGTGGAGTCCTACGTCTCTGTCGGGCTGTACCGGGACCGGTACGTGGCCGACCGCATGCTCGCGGGCGTGCCGGTCGTTGCGGGCACCGGCACGGTCACTGTCAAGCCGCTCGGCGAGTTCGCGCCCGAAGAGCCGCCCGACGTCGTGGTGCTCAGCGTGACGCCGTACGCCGCCATGCGGCTCATCCAGGCTGCCGGGTATCACGGTCACGCGCCGAGGGGCGTGACGATCGGCATGCACGGCATCTGTGCGGAGTGCACGGCGGCACCGTACGTGCACGGAGGACTCACGGTCTCGACGCTGTGCTCGGGCGCTCGCCACGCAGGAGCCTGGGACGCCGAGCATCTGGGCGTGGGAATCCCGATGGCGATACTCGGCGAGGTCGTCGACGGACTGCTCGACAGCGCGCAGCGCTACGAGACGGATGCCCGCAAGCGTGAGATCCGCGAGGGCTGCCGGCGCGGTGCGCGGGCGTCGGAGAGCGCTGACGAGCGCATCGAGGCGCTTGCCCCGGGGACGAGCTACTTCACCGGCGAGTAGCCGCCGCGCGCGACACCGTCACACATGGTCGCGCGGCACCGTGAACGACCGTGTGGCCGAGAAGACCTCCGCGCCGTCAGCGACCGCCGTGTACGTCTCGGCGATGAAGAAAGAGTCCCGGTCGCACGTCATCGAGCTTTCCAGGTCTATGCGCCAGCTCTGGGCTGCGGTCTCGTAGGCGGTCGTCCGGGCGCAGTTCACCTCGGCAGAGAGCGGTTGTTCGGACCTGATGCGGTAGGTGTCGACGGCGTGTTCGCGATAGAGCCCGCCGGTCACGGCGACCACGGCACGGTGCTCCTCCTCGTCGACGATCTCGTGGAGGCCAGCCGCGGGATTGTGGCTAACCGTGCGCGTCCGCGTGTCGTGATCGAGCTCGCAGGCGGGGCGTACGCCGGCGTGTTCCGGCGTGGGAATCGGCGACGCAGCGTCCTCGAGGAGGGACCCGGCGACGCGCGGAAGTGCGAGCACGCGGTGTCCGGACAGGTGAAGCGCGAGCGTCGCTACCGCAGGGGACGGCCAGGCGTGCGGCCAGTAGGTGGGGGAGAGCGCGAGGCGGAGGCGGTGCCCCGGTGCGAAGCGGTGGCCGCACACGCGCAGCGGCAGCTCGATATCGTAGACGCGCCCAGGTTCGAGCGCCTCAGGAGCCTCGTCGCTCGCGCGATGTGTCAGATTGAGCAGACCCCAGCTCACCAGCAGCGATTCGCCGGAGGGCGCGATGTCTTCGAGCCGGGCCGAGAGCAGCGCGCTGGCGGAGTCGGACGCGACCGAGAGCCTGAGGACCGGCGTGCCGAGGACCTCGATAGCGGTCTCAAGCGGCGCCGTGGTGAAGCATGTCGAGAGTTCGTCGTCGGGGCGCTGGTCGATGGCGATCTCGTCGGCGTTGCCGTTGGCGCACCACACGCCGGCCGTCCACCCGCACTCCTGCGCACCCCGTAGTGAGAGGACGCCGGTGGCCCCGGCCGACTCGGGCTCGAGCGTTCCGTGCGTGCTGAGGAAAAGGTCATGGGGGCGGACGCCCGCAGGCGGCCACGTGTCGGCGGCCACCCAGCGGCCCGGTCGCGTGTCGTGGTACGCGGCTGGTGTCACGTACTCCTGCATCCACACGCGCAGGAGCGGCGCATCTTCGATCCCGTTGTCGATGCCTTTGAGCCACCGGTCCCACCAGCGCACGCACTCCTGGAGGAACCCGATCGCCGGACCGGGCACGCCTTCGTTGGGTATCATGTGGGCCCACGGCCCGATGAGTCCGATGCGCGGCACGCTGAGGTGTTCGAGCAGGCGGGGGACGGCGTTCGTGTATGCGTCGGCCCACCCTCCCACGACGAATACCGGACAGGTGATGGCCGAGTAGTCCTCGCAGATCGAGCCGTGCTTCCAGAACTCATCGCGCCGTTGATGGGCGATCCAGTCACGGGCAAGCGCCGGCGCGTCACGCAGGCGGTCGAGCCACACGTCGTGCCACTGCTCGCCCGCGAACCGCGGATCGGGCGGCTGGAGTGTGTACATGAGCATCGATGAGGCCCACTTGAGCATGTCCGAGCCGAGCAGGCACCCGCCCATGTAGTGACAGTCGTCGCGGTAGCGGTCGTCTGTCGACGCGTGGGTGATCACGGCTTTGAGTTCCGGCGGACGCCGCGCGGCCACCTGCAGCCCGTTGAACCCGCCCCACGAGTAGCCGATCATGCCGATGTCGCCGGTGCACCACGGCTGCCCGGCGATCCAGCGCAACACCTCGAGCGCGTCATCCTGCTCCTGAGGCAGGTACTCGCCTGCAAGCAGGCCGTCTGAGCTGCCGCTGCCGCGGATGTCGACGCGCACCGACGCATAGCCGTGCCCCGCGAAGTACGGGTGGCGCCGCGCGTCTGCGGCGGCGGTTGCGTCGTCCTTGCGGTAAGGAAGGTACTCGAGCACCGCGGGCACCGGGTTGGCCATCGCGTCTGCCGGCATCCAGATGCGCGCGGCAAGACGCGTCCCGTCAGACAGAGGGATCCAGACGTTCTCGGTCTCGACGACCGTATGGGGGAAGTCGTGGCGGACTGGCATGCAGATAGTATTCCCGTCCGTGCGCGGCGCACCCGTGTTTCGAGCACATCCTCTCGGAACACCGGTCTGTGCTGCAGCCCACGGACACGCGGTACAAAGACGTGCTGTCGCATACAGACCGAGCAATCGTGCTCGCCCGGCCCACAGGAGCCGTGGCGGGCTTTTTCAGTTTCGGGAGCAGGCGCCGCACGACCAACACCACGACAGGGGGCTGGCGCCGAGCAGCCCTTCCGCACCGACCTCCACCTGTCCGCCGATGAGATCTCGTGCGCCGTTACCGGCATGCGCGAGATCTGGAGGACCGAACGAATCCGCGACCGAGCCCGAGTTTGCCGAGGTGAACGCCCAAGATGCCTGTGGCTCCGATACAGCCCGAGTTCAAGGTCCACATCGACTACGATAAGTGCCGCGCGTGCCACCGCTGCGTGACCCACTGTCCGGCGCACTGCATCACCATCAAGCAGAACGATCTGGCGCTGCGTGACAACGCGAACTGGTCGCCGGGGCTCCCTACCAGAAGATCTTCGATCACCTCGTGCTCGATGCGCGCCAGGTCGCCAAACCGTCGATCGACCCGCTCTGCGAGTGCAGCTGTCCGGGCACTTGGGCAATCCACCGAATCGGTATATTGTAACTATTATTACAATCCACACACCGCGCAGTTCTACTCACCGGCCGAGATCATCGTCATCGACGTCGACCCCAATCGCCTCGAGGTCGCGCTTCGCTTCGGTGCCACTAAAATCGTCGACAACCGTGACGGCGCTGCCATCACGAAGGTCATGGAGCTCACCAGCGGGCACGGCGTTGATGTGGCCATCGAAGCCACCGGCCTGTCCGTCACGTTCGACGTCTGCCAGGAGATCGTCACCGCCGGCGGTCGCATCGCCAACATCGGCGTGCACGGCAAGCCGGTGGAGCTGAAGCTCGAGAAGCTGTGGATGCACAACATCACGCTCACTACCGGCCTGGTCGATACGCGCACCACGCCGCAGCTCCTGAAGACGGTGCAGTCCGGCACGCTCAACGCAGGGCAGCTCGTCACGCACCACTTCAGGCTCGACGAGATGATGGAGGCCTACGACGTCTTCGGCAACGCGGCTGCCGAGAAGGCGCTCAAAGTAAGCATATCGGCCTAAGAGCCTGTCGGGAAAAAGCCGTCATGCCCTGGCCCCGGTGATGGTGCCCCCGTAGAATGGTGTCGACCCCGAAACGGGAGGTCGACACCATGGCCGGGGAGTTCCTGCCCTGCAATCCTGACCAGCTCTTCCTCCCGCCGCCGAGCATGCGGGGGTGGATCCCCGAGGACCACCTGGTCTGGTTCGTCTCCGATCTCGTGGACTCCCTCGACCTTTCCGGCATCCTCTCCGCCTACGAGAAGAGCGACCTGCGGGGTCGACCCGGCTACAAACCCGGTCATGATGACCAAGCTGCAGGTACTCGTCTTGTGCAGGCGGACGGGGCTGGTCAAGTTGGGCCACGTGGCGCTCGACGGCACCAAGGTCAAGGCCGACGCATCCAGGCACAAGGCCATGCGCTACGGGCGCATGTGCACAGCCGAGGCGCGCAAGAAGGCGTCCGCCGGGGTCGAGGGTGCGCCGAAGCGAGTGGCCGAGCGTGAGCGCAGGGAGGCCGCACATGGCGGGAAGCTCCTACAACGCGCATGCCGCCGTGGATGAGGACCCGCAGGTCACTGTGTGCGCTTCGGTGAGCCAGCGGGCCAACGGCGAGAGGCCGATACGCACACCGCTCTCAGACGCCATGCGCGAAAAGCTCGTCGGCGGAATCGGCGAGGCCAATCTACAGGAAACGCTAAGCTATCGTGGAACCGGTGCTCGGTCAGATCAAGGAGGCGCGCGGTTGCAGACGCTTCAGCTTCCGTGGGCTGTCCGCGGCGAGTCAGGAGTGGGACCTCATCTGCCTGGCCCACAACCTGCTCAAGCTCCACAGGGCCGGGATGCGTCCGTACCCCGCCTGAGCCGAGGCCGGATACCCCCGCTAA
>CAYGKH010000038.1:0-13322 GCA_964350345.1 uncultured Coriobacteriaceae bacterium | reverse complement strand
ATCGCGTTCAGGAAGGTGCCGCTGCAGGTGAACATTATTTACGGATAAGTTCTAAGTGCAAGGGCTTTTGCACTGACTTCTGCAATTCAGGCTTAGCGGGATCTTGGTTGATCCCCGTTCATGCATCTGTCGTCTCGTGGTATCATACCCGGGCTTTTCAATACACACGCCTGCCGACCGTACTGCCGGGTGCCCGCGAACGCGGGTGGCACGTCGGGATGACAGCAGGCGGAGGAAGAACCGACCAAGGAGGTAGCACTATGTCCGTAGTCTCGATGAAGAGTCTTCTCGAGGCTGGTGTCCACTTCGGACACCAGACCCGCCGCTGGAACCCGAAGATGAAGCCGTACATCTTCACCGAGCGCAACGGTATCTACATCCTCGATCTTCAGCGCACCTTGCGAGAGCTCGATGACGCGTACCGCTTCGTCCGGGATCTGTCTGCTCGCGGTCAACACGTCTTGTTCGTAGGGACCAAGAAGCAGGCACAGGAGCCGATGGCCAACGAGGCCACTCGCTCAGGCAACCCGTACGTGAACCAGCGCTGGCTGGGTGGCATGCTCACCAACTTCGTCACCATGCGCACGCGCGTCGATCGCCTCGTTGCTCTTGAGGCGATGGATGAGGACGGCACCATGCAGGCGCTTCCCAAGAAGGAGCAGCTGTTGCTCGGTAAGGAGCGCGTGAAGCTCGAGCGCAACCTGTCCGGTGTTCGCGACATGAAGAGCCTTCCCGGAGCGCTGTTCGTCGTGGACACGAAGCGCGAAACGATCGCTGTCGCCGAGGCTCGCCGTCTCAAGATCCCGATCATCGGTCTTGTCGACACGAACGCAGACCCGGACGAGGTCGACTACGTCATCCCCGGCAACGACGACGCGATACGCTCGGTCAATCTGATGTGCCGCGTGATCGCTGATGCCTCACTTGATGGCCGCATGGCTGCCGAGGGGCCCCGTGTCTTCGAAGCGGATCCCAAGCCGGTACCGACAGTGATCGACGGCCCCGCTGCGGAAACTTCCGCGCCGGCGCCTGATGCCGTGCCCCAAGCTGAGGCCGAGGTTACCGCGCCTGAAGCGACGACCGAACAGTAGACAGACGCTCTCCCGTGAGGATTCGCGGGATGCACTGACATCGCATCGGAGGAACGACAACGATGGCTGACATCACCGCCAAGATGGTCAAAGACCTGCGCGAGTGCACCGGCGCAGGAATGATGGACTGCAAGAAAGCGCTTTCGGAGGCCGAGGGAGATATGGATACCGCGATCGACATTCTGCGGACCAAGGGCCTCGCCGCCCTCGCCAAGAAGGCGGGCCGGGCGACCAACGAGGGAGTCATCGGTGGCTACGTGTCCGATGACGGCCGTACAGGCGTCCTCGTCGAAGTGAACTGCGAGACTGACTTCGTAGCCCGCAACGCTGATTTCAAGGCCTTCGTCAACGATATCGCAACGCAGATCGCCGAGGCCGCTCCCGCGGATGTCCCGTCACTGCTGGCTCAGCCGTATGGATCCCGTCCGGAGATCACCGTCGAACAGTATCTCGGCGAGATCGTCGGCAAACTCGGCGAGAACATGGGCATCGCCCGCTTCGTTCGCCACGAACTCGATCCGGCCGCAGGGATGGTGACCGTCTATATCCACGGCGTGGGCAACATCGGCGTGATGGTCGAGTTGGCATCCGCTCCCTCCGGTGCCGCAGAACTCGCCGCATTCGGCAAGGACATCGCGATGCAGGTCGCCGCAACCGCTCCAATCGCAATCAGTCGCGACGACGTCCCCGCTGACGTCGTCGAGCACGAGCTGGCGATCTTTCGGGCCCAGGCTGCCGAGTCCGGCAAGCCAGAACAGATCCAAGAGAAAATGGCGACCGGTCGTCTGCAGAAGTTCTACATGGAGGTCTGCCTTCTCGAGCAACCGTTCGTGAAGGACCCCGACATGACGGTCGATCAGTACCGTGCGCGCATCGCAAGAGAGACCGGATCGGAGGTCGCCGTCGCACGCTTCGAGCGTTTCGCGCTCGGCGAGACCGCCGCCGCCCCCGAGTAGTCTGACTCGATTCGAGTTACCGTAAGGTGACGACGCGAACCGGTGCGACGTGCACCGGTTCGCGTGCTGTATGCTGTAGATGATGTGCGCAAACAGTCATAGTGGAGAGGGGAGCCGCGTGGCAGACTATCGGTTCCAGCGAGTCCTGCTGAAGCTGTCCGGAGAAGCCCTTATGGGTGATGCGGAGTATGGCATCGATCCGAAGATGCTCGACTCACTTGCCCGGCAGGTGAGTCATGTCACCGACGCAGGCGTGCAGGTCGCGATCGTCGTCGGTGGAGGCAACATCTTTCGCGGACTAGCTGCTGCGTCCACGGGGATGGATCGTGCACAAGCTGACTATATGGGCATGCTTGCCACGGTCATGAACTCCCTTGCTCTTCAAGACGCCATGGAGCGCAACGGCGTCTTCACTCGTGTCATGTCGGCTATCGACATGCAGGCGATCGCCGAGCCCTATATCCGGCGCAGGGCGATACGCCATATCGAGAAGGGCCGCGTTGTCATCTTCGCTGCCGGCACCGGGAACCCATACTTCACCACAGACACCACTGCAGCCCTCCGTGCACTTGAGATCGGGGCTGAATGCATCATGAAGGCCACCAAGGTGGACGGAGTCTACGACGCCGACCCGGTCACAAACCCGGATGCGGTCAAGTTCGACGAACTGCCCTACATCGAAGTACTCAATCGCGGCCTGAAGGTCATGGACAACACGGCGATCTCGCTGTGTATGGACAACGGACTACCGATCCTGGTCTTCAACATGGAGACCGAAGGTAACATCGAACGCGCCCTTCTTGGACAGTCTGTCGGAACCATCGTGAGGGGAGAGACGTCATGATCGCCAAGACCATCAAAGATACCGATGCTCATATGGATAAGTCGGTGTCCGCACTTGCGCATGAGTTCACCACAGTGCGAACCGGACGCGCTTCCGGCTCCATCCTCGAAAAGGTGACAGTCGAGTACTACGGCGTACCGACACCCCTGATGCAACTGGCCACGATCAGCGCCCCTGAGGCGCAGATGCTACTCATCCAGCCGTATGACAAAGGTTCGATGACTGCGATAGAAAAAGCTATCCAGTCCTCAGGTCTCGGACTGAATCCCACCAACGACGGTGTCGTCATCCGTGTTCCGTTCCCGCCGCTTACCGAGGAGCGACGCAAGGAACTCGTCAAACTCTGTAAGACATACGCAGAAGAAGCGCGGGTTGCGGTCCGCAACATCCGTCGAGACGCTAATGACAAGCTCAAAAAGGCTGAGCGCGAAGGTGAGATCAGCCAGGACGACCTCCACCGGGCCGAGGCCGAGATCCAGAAGGCGACCGATTCACACATTGTAGAGATCGACGAGACGTTGAAGCGCAAAGAAGCCGAGATTATGGAGGTCTAGACTCCTGTGACCTCCGGTTCCCCCTCACAACGCGACTTCTTCGCAGAACCTCCCGGATCCGATCTCGTTCGCGAGGTCGATTTCGCGCGAGTCCCACGCCATGTCGCCGTCATCATGGATGGCAACGGCCGCTGGGCGGCTGCGCGGGGTCTACCAAGGGTGGCTGGCCATCGTGCGGGTGCCAAGTCGGTCAGGGAGCTCATAGCGTCCTCCATCGAGCTCGGGATCGAGTTCCTGACGATCTACTCTTTCAGCTCGGAGAACTGGTCGCGTCCCGCCGAGGAGGTCTCCGGTCTGATGCGGCTGTTCGTCGAGGTCCTCGAACTCGAGCTTGGCAACCTCGAAAAGATGCGGGTCCGCGTCGTGGTGACAGGCGAGCTCGACGAACTGCCGAAGAAGACCGCTGAGGCCTTCCGGGAGACGATCGCCAGGACAACCGAGAACAGGGATCTCACTTTGGTCGTCGCCCTCAACTACGGGGGACGTGCCGAGATAGCCCGAGCTGCGCGCCAGATCGCGCGGCAGGTGTCCTCAGGAGAGCTTGACCCCGAATCTGTCACCGAGGAGACAGTAGCTGCGAACCTCTACGTTCCGGACGTGCCTGACCCAGACCTGTTGATCCGCACCAGCGGGGAGATGCGCATATCCAACTTTCTTCTCTGGCAGATCGCCTACAGCGAGATATGGGTCACCGACACGCTGTGGCCCGACTTCGACCGCTACAGCGTTTTAGCCGCAGTCGCCGATTTCCAGAAGCGCACTCGCCGCTTCGGGGGGGTCGAGAACGAGTGAGCGGGCCCGGTCGACGTGAAGGGGTGCTTCCCCGGATGGCCACACGCACTGCCACTGCAGCAGTCTATGGCCTTGTCCTCCTTGGCGTGATTCTGTTCGGGCGCACTCTCGGGCTTGCGGCGCTTGTTGCAGCTCTTGGCGTCATGGCGGGCATCGAGTTCTTTGCGATCACCCGCAGGGAGTCTAGGACACCCAACGAGTTCTTCGGTCTGATGGCGATCGCGGGTATGCCCTTCGCGACTGCCGTGTGGGGTCGTCTCGGTTTGCTCGGCGCACTCACGGCTCTCATCCTGGCTGCCCTCGTGTGGCACGTGCTCTTCCGCCAGGTCAGATCTGCCGACACGGCCACGACGGTGTTCGGAGTAACCTATATCGGATTCGCGCTGTCGCATCTTGTGTTGCTCCGTGACCTCGACTGGGGTGCTGAACTGGTTCTTGCCGCCGTAGTCAGTGTCTGGGCGAACGATGTCTTCGCCTACCTGGTCGGTTCGACTGTCGGCCGTCACAAGATGGCGCCCGGCATATCTCCCAACAAGTCATGGGAGGGTTTCGTTGCGGGCACTCTGGGCACTGTCGCTGTCTGGATCGTAGTCTGGGCCACAGCGGGTGCCAGTCTGACTCTCGGCTGGGCACTCGGAATCGGCGTCGCAGTCGCGCTCGCCTCGGTCACGGGTGATCTCTTCGAGTCGAGACTCAAGCGCGAAGCAGGAGTGAAGGACTCCGGTACCCTCCTACCCGGCCATGGCGGGTTCCTCGATCGGATCGACAGCCTGATACTCGTCGGCGTCGTCGCGTACTATCTACTGCTGATGGGGGGTGCCCGATGACCACTCGTATCCGAGTCGCCATCCTCGGTTCGACGGGCTCGATCGGTTGTCAGGCACTCGAGGTCGCGGCGGCCCATAGCGACCGTATAGAAATCGTGGCACTTGCCGCCAACAGCTCTGCCGAGCTCCTGTCTGACCAGGCCCGGGCTTTCCACGTGCCCGATATCGCCCTTTCAGATGGGCGAGCGGCACGCAGGCTCGAATCGGAGCTTCGCCGGGACACAGACCCGTTTGGCCCAGTAGGGTCGGGAGATGCCGCAATCGAGGCGATAGCCGCCCGGGACGATGTCGATGTCGTCCTGAACGCTCTTGTGGGTGCTGCGGGCCTCCGTGCGACGATCGCGGCTCTCGATGCAGGTACCACGCTCGCTCTCGCGAACAAGGAGTCCCTCGTTGTGGGCGGGGACCTGGTGATGCGCCGCGCGCGCCCAGGCCAGATTCTGCCCGTCGACTCCGAACACTCTGCAGTCTTCCAGTGTCTCCTCGGCGAAGAGGCCGAAGGGGTCGCACGCATCTGGCTCACAGCCAGCGGAGGTCCGTTCCGGGGCCGCCTGCGTGAGGAGCTCGAAGGTGTCACCGCGGCCGACGCGCTCGCTCACCCGACGTGGCAGATGGGGCGCAAGGTCACGGTCGACTCGGCCACGTTGATGAACAAGGGTCTCGAAGTCATCGAGGCCCACCGCCTGTTCGGCGTCTCTTACGACGACATCTGTGTGGTGGTTCACCCGCAATCGTGCGTACACTCGATGGTCGAGTATCACGATGGTTCGGTGAAGGCACATCTCGGTACAACGGATATGCGGATTCCTATCCAGTACGCGTTCAGCCATCCGCACCGCTGGTCAGGGCCGGTACAGCCAGTGGACTTCACACGACTCGGCTCCCTGGACTTCGAGCCTGCCGACCCTACCGTCTTCCGATGTCTGGGGCTCGCTCTCGATGCTGGCCGAGAAGGCGGGACCCTGCCTGCGGCCATGAACGCCGCCAACGAGATCGCCGTGGCCGCGTTCCTCGACGGGCGCTGCGGGTTCACCGACATCGATCGTGTGGTTGAATGCGTGATGGATGCCCACACGACAGAAGAACTTGATTCGGTCGAGCAGATCGAGCGGGTCGACGCAGCCGCACGGTCTGCGGCGCTCGAGATTCTGTGACCTCCAGACACGCTGGCGCAGCGTTTGCAGTAACCGACCTACCTGAAGACTGACTGATGGGGAGCATTCGAACCTATGCCTGAAGCTTTGACGACGATCCTGTGGGGAGTGATCACCTTCTCCATCTTGGTGGTCATCCATGAAGGTGGACACTTCCTGGCCGCCCGAGCTTTTGGCGTGAAGGTACACGAGTTCATGGTCGGGCTGCCCGGACCGTCGATCCGCTTCCGGAGCAAGAGATCCGGCACGTCTTTCGGCATCACCGCCATCCCGCTCGGAGGATACGTCCGGATAGCCGGCATGGAACCCGGACCCGAGGATGAACTGCTCGCAGTGGCCCTCAAGACGACCGCCATCGCCGGACGTATGGACGCCGGAACCCTCGGCACCGCTCTCGGTGTGGACACCGAGCGGGCCTCGGCACTGCTCGTGACTCTTGCAGACTGGGGCGTGATCGACCCCGCCACAGACGATGAGATCTCCTACCTGTCTTCCGTGACTGCTACCGAGGAGACAGGCGCCGAAACGCTTCTTACCGAGGCCCGCTCGGTGACGTACCGCGCGCTGAGCAAGCCCAAGCGGATCACCGTTCTCACGATGGGGGTCCTTGCCAACCTCGTCACTGCTGTGCTCGTCTTCACAGTCGTGCTGAGCGTATGGGGTTACTACCAGCACTCACTAGCTCTCTACGATGTGCAGCCAGGCTCCGGTGCCGAGGCAGCGGGGCTCCAGGGCGGCGACCGCATCATCGCCCTCGACGGCGAACCGGTCGCCGAGTGGTTCGAACTCACTGCGCTCATCTCAGCGCAAGACCCCGGTGACGTTGTCGACATCACATACGTACGGGAAGAGCGCACCACAACGACCTCGGCGACCCTGGCCCAGTCCGAGGCAGGAACTCCCGTGCTCGGAATCGTCTCCGATCTCGAGCATATCGACCTGTCTGCCGGTGAGGCGGCCTTCGAGAGCGTTCGCATGACAGGTCTCGTCTTCCAGGCGATCGGACGTTTCTTCTCCCCCGATACCTTCCAGGAGTCCGTCGACGGTGCGCGTAGCATCGTCGGAATCACTGTCGAGGTAGCCGAAGCGGCAGGCCGAGGACCACTCGACTACGCCTGGATCGTCGCGCTGCTGTCACTCTCTCTCGGCGTCATGAACATCCTTCCGATCCCACCGCTCGACGGAGGGAAGATCGCTATCGAGATTCTCGAGGGCGTCTCGGGCCGCCAACTCGGAAGACGATTCGTGATCGGCGTCAGCATCTCGGGCGCAATGCTGCTCTTCTCGCTGATCGGCTACCTCATGTACGCTGATGTCGTGCGCTACTTCGTGGAACGCTGATCCGGCAGGCCAGGGGAGGGAGCCTCATGGAGCGACGCGATTCTCGCCCTGTCATGGTCGGACCCGTCGCCATCGGCGGAGGGGCACCGATCACCGTCCAGTCGATGACCACCACGGACACACGCGATCCCGAGGCCACTCTTGCGCAGATTGCCGCACTGACAGACGTCGGCTGCGAGATCGTGCGAGTGGCGATACCCGGCCATGACGCGCTCTCGGGATTCGAGCAGATCTGCTCGGCGTCACCCATCCCAGTGGTCGCCGATATCCACTTCGACCATATGCTCGCAATCGAAGCCGCACGAAGGGGAGCCGCTAAGCTACGGATCAATCCGGGCAATATTGGCTCCCTTGAGAGAGTCGATGCAGTCATCGATGCTGCCGGTGAGGCCAATATCCCGATCCGGATCGGTGTGAACGCCGGCTCTCTGGCGCCCGAGTTCCGCGACAGGGACTGGCCGCTCCCCGATAAACTGGTGGCAAGCGCAGTCACCTTCTGTGAACACTTCGAACAGAGAGGATTCTCAGACATCACCGTATCTGCGAAATCCTCCAACGTCGTATCCACCGTGGACGCATACCGCGCACTCGCGTCAGCCCTGCCGTATCCCTTCCACATCGGCATCACGGAAGCGGGCACATCACTTGCCGGAACCGTAAAGTCGAGTGTGGGCCTCGGCATCCTTCTCGCCGAGGGTATCGGAGACACGCTGCGGGTGTCGCTGACGTCCGATCCCATCGATGAGGTCCTCGTCGGATGGGCTATCCTCGCTGCTCTCGACATCCGCCGCCGCGGTCCGGAACTCGTGAGTTGCCCGACCTGCGGCAGGTGCGAGGTCGACCTCATCCCCCTTGCGCGGGAGATCGAGCGGCGCCTTCGCACGCGGACCACCCCCCTCAAGGTCGCGGTCATGGGGTGCATGGTCAACGGTCCTGGCGAGGCGCGCGAGGCCGACATCGGCGTAGCTGCCGGCAAGGGAGTGGGGATGATCTTCGCGAAGGGCAAAGCGCTGAGAAAGGTCCCCGAGAGCGAGATAGTCGATGCCCTCATGGCCGAGATCGACGCACTCGATGCTCAAGTGTCCGGGGCCTGACGTCACAGACGGCCGCGCTTGCGCTATCCTGTCACCCGATGGGAATCCCTGTCGACCACACCAGCCGCACCCGGAGGGACACCGCGATGACCGTCGCCCTGCGCATGAGCGCCCTGCACGTTCCTACGCTGAAGGAGGATCCCGCCGAGGCGGAGATCGCATCTCACCGCCTTCTGCTCCGGGCGGGGATGATTCGCAAGGCAGCCTCCGGCATCTACTCCTTCCTTCCCCTCGGTTGGCGCTCTGTGCGCAAGATCGAGCAGATCGTGCGCGAGGAGATGGATGCGATCGGATCGCAAGAGCTGCTACTGCCTTTCGTCCAGCCTGCTGAACTGTGGCTCGACTCGGGTCGCTGGAACGCCTACGGGCCTGAGCTCGCCCGTCTGACCGATCGCCAGGGCCGGGACTTCTGCCTCGGGCCCACACACGAAGAGATCATCACGGCACTCATCCGTGGCGAAGTGCGCTCATATCGGGAGCTGCCTCTTTCGCTGTACCAGATCAACTTGAAGTTCCGCGACGAGATGCGTCCGCGCTTCGGCCTGCTTCGCGGCCGGGAGTTCATCATGAAGGACGCCTACTCGTTCCACGACTCCCAGGCCTCACTACAGGAGCACTACGACGCTCAGGCCAGGGCCTACGGTCGCATCTGTGAGCGCCTCGGGCTGGAGTACCGCCCCGTTGAGGCAGACTCCGGCCAGATCGGTGGCAGCGTCACGACCGAGTTCATGGCTCTTGCAGACACCGGAGAGGCAGAGCTCGTCTTCTGTGAGTGCGGATGGGCCGCCAACGTAGAAGCGGCAGCCACGGTCGTTTCGCGCGCGCCTGCTACGACGCAGCCCGTCGTGATGGAGCGTGTCCATACACCCGCGATACGCACCATCGCCGAACTGGCCACCTTCCTCGAGATCCCCGAGCACGACACCGCCAAGACCATGGCTGCGAAAGACGCAGATGGAAGACTCGTCTTCTTCTGCATCCCCGGTGACCGCGAGCTGAACCCCGTGAAGGCCGCGCAATCCGTACCAGGCATGATGCTCCTTGACGAGGCAGACTTCGCGTCCTTCGGGATACCGAAGGGCTCACTCGGCCCCGTCTCGCCCGCCGAAGGCACTCTCATCGTTGCGGACGCATCGCTGCGCAACGAGGTCTCATGGGGGATCGGGGCCAACGAGAACGACTACCACTATGTGGGAGCGGCCCCTGGGCGTGATTTCGAGGTCGATGTCTGGGCCGATCTGATCGTCGCACAACCCGGCGACGGCTGCCCTGTCTGCGGCGGAGTCCTCGCGGGCGCCCGGGGTATTGAAGTCAGCCAGGTCTTCCAGCTCGGTACGAAGTACTCTGAGGCTCTCGGCGCCACCTTCACTGCCGAGGACGGCACGGAACGCCCCTTCATAATGGGTTGCTACGGGGTAGGCATCACCCGCTCTCTCGCCGCGGTCATCGAACAGCATCACGACGAGAGGGGGATTGTCTGGCCCATCTCGATCGCGCCCATCGAGGCAGCCGTCATCCCACTCGCTGTCGGGGATGATGTAGTTGCGCCAATCGCGGAGAGTCTGTGGCGGGAGCTCGCCGAGGCCGGTGTCGAGGTCGTCATCGACGACCGCGACGAACGAGCGGGTGTGAAGTTCGCCGACGCGGAACTCATAGGCTATCCTTACCAGCTTGTGGTCGGGAAGAAGGGCGTCGCGGCGGGGATCGTCGAACTGAAGGACCGCATCACACTCGAGCGAACCGAGGTTCCCCTCGCCGAGGCGGTCCGCACTCTCGTCGAACTCGTCTCCGCAGGTCGCCAGCGCTTCGCGTAAGAGTCAGACGGCCCCCGTTCCCGACATCCTCCCTGACCTTTGTGCCTGTCCCGGCGTGTGTTAGAATCACGTGGTTGTACAGAACGTACCGCGAGAAGTGGGAGACCCCCGCTTCTTTTTGTCTGGAAGGAGGTCGGTCGGCGTGAGCGAGGATATCATCGCGCGCCTAGAGTCTATCCTTGAGCCGGAGGCAGCACGACAGGGCTTCGAGCTTGTCGCCGTCGAACTCGCCGGCGGCCAGGGCTCTCCGATTCTTCGGGTCTACCTGGACCAGGATGGAGGCATCGACCTCGATGCCGTCTGTTCAGCCAACCAGTGGGTGACTACCCTCCTTGACCAGACCGACCCGTTCAACGGCCCATACACCCTTGAGGTCTCATCTCCGGGGATCGACAGGCCGCTCCGCAAGCTCGCAGATTATGTTCGCTTCACCGGTTCTGACGTCTCGATGAAGACCCGCCCGGTCGCTGGCGTGAGTCGACACACAGGGCGGATCACCGGTGTCGAGGATGAGACTATCGTCCTCGATTCTGACGGAACATCCGTTCACGTCCCCTATGCCGACGTGCTCTCTGCGCGGCTCAAGGGCGAAGTGGACTTCGGACAGGGAAAGGGTGGTGGCCAGCGATGAGTTCCGAACTCATGGACGCGTTGCGACAGCTAGCACGCGAGAAGAACATCGACGAGATGGAGATGCTTGATCGCCTCGAGCAACAGCTCGCGGCCACGTACCGCCGCATCCTCGATCTCAAGAATGAGGCCAGGGTCTCGATCAATCGTGAGACCGGTCGTATCTACGTCTACGAACGCGTTCCGGTCGGCGGGACCGAAGAGGAGCCGGAGTTCGAAGAGAACGACATCACTCCCGCCGACGTCTCCCGCATCGCCGCCCAGGCAGCGAAGAACGTGATCATGTCCTCGATTCGCGAGGTCGAGCGCGACCGGATCTACGAGGAGTACTCGGACCGTGTCGGCGAGAGTGTCACGGGAACGGTGCAGCAGTCCGATAATCGCTACACCCTCATCAAGCTTCGTGAAGGTGTCGAGGCTCTTCTGCCTCCGGCTGAGCAGCCTCCCAACGAGCGTTACGATCACAATCAGCGTCTCAAGGCCTACATCATCGAGGTCCGCAAGACATCGACGGAGCCGTCAATCGTCGTCTCGCGAACCCATCCCGGCCTCATTCGTCGCCTCTTCGAACTCGAAGTCCCTGAGATCTACGACGGACTTGTCGAGATCAAGAGCGTTGCGCGCGAGCCCGGCATGCGCTCTAAGGTCGCCGTTGCCAGCCGAGAGAGCGGTCTCGATCCCGTGGGAGCCTGTGTCGGGCCCAAGGGAAGCCGGGTCCGGATGATCGTCAGCGAGTTGCGCGGCGAGCGCATCGACGTCATCTCGTGGTCTGAAGGCTCGGCGGACTATGTGGCCAACTCGATCTCACCCGCGAAGGTCTCCTCGGTACTTATCGACGAGCAGAACCACATCGCGACCGTGATCGTCCCCGACGACCAGCTCTCGCTCGCCATCGGCAAGGAGGGGCAGAACGCACGCCTCGCAGCAAAGCTGACTGGCTGGCGCATCGACATCAAGAGCCTTGCCCAGGCCGCCGAGAGTGGACTTCCCGCTCATGGCCGAACGGGCGAAGACGGTGCCACGGAAGAGAATACGGACGGACGCTGTATCGCTGTCGCCAGTTCGGGACTGCGCTGCCGCAATAAGGCCCGACCAGGTTCCAAGTACTGTGGCGTCCATGCGAAGGAGGATGCCGACTCGTGACGCGGACCCGCAAGACACCGGTGCGTACCTGCATCGGGTGTAGCGCGACCGGCGACAAGCGCACCTTTGTCCGGATCGTCCGCACCAAGGACGGTCACATAGAGGTCGATCCTACGGGGAAGACCAGCGGACGCGGTGCGTACCTCTGTCGGCGGATCGAATGCTTTGATGCTGCCGTGACCCGGCGGCGGTTCGATTCCGCGCTCCGCGTACGACTTCACGATGACGACCTTGACCGATTGAAACGAGACCTCGAGGCGCAGATCGACTCCCCCGCGACCTTGCAGCAAGGATGGTGACCGCTCGATGCCAAGCATGAGAGTCCACGAACTCGCCAAAGAGTTCGGAATGACATCCAAGGAGCTACTCGAAAAGCTCCAGGCGATGAAGATCCCCGCAAAGAACCACGCATCGACCCTCGTCGAGGCCTACGTGGACAAGATCCGCAAGGAGCTTGGCCCGCTGATCGCCGAGCGGCAGGCGGCACTCGAAGAAGAGCGTCTCAAGCAGGAATCCGCCGATAGCGCGAAGCGCGAGGCGGCCGAGATCGCCCGACGTGCCGAGGAGGAGGCTCACCGCGCCGCTGAGCAGGCACGTCGCGAGGAAGAAGAGCGTCTGGCCGCGGAGAGTGTGCAACAGTCGACTGCCGAGCAGGAGAAGGCCGACGAAGCCACCCGCCGCGTCAAGGAAGAGGCGCGCAGGATCACCGAACAGGTCCGGCGCGAGGAGGATGAGCGCCTCGCAGCTGAGGCCTCCAAGAAAGAGGCTGAGGAGGCCGCGGCACTCGAGCAGGCCGAGGCCGAACGTTATCGCCAGATGGCCAGAGAAGCCGAGCAGGTCACCGTCGGCAGTTCGGTCATAGAGCAAGCCAGAGCCGCGGTCGCTGCCGCAGGAGCCGAGCAGGGCAAGCGCAAGAAGCGCAAAGAGAAGCGTGTAAAGCAGGAGGAGACAGTCGCTGTCGAGACGCCGCCGCTGCAGCCCGCCACAGACGCTACCGGCGGAGAACTCATCACTGTCACCGAGGGTGTGACGGTAGGCGAGTTCGCTGACGCCCTGAAGTTTCCCTCGACCGAGATCATCAA
>CAYGKH010000037.1:0-13685 GCA_964350345.1 uncultured Coriobacteriaceae bacterium | reverse complement strand
ACCACCACCCCCCCGCGCCACCAGGCGCAGATGGCGGAAGCTCCCTGCGGCCACGTTCGTGGCCACTCCTCGGCCAGACGAGGGGAGTTGCAGTATCATGCGACAAGTGCCCACACCATGAATCCAGAGGAGTCCTCGCCCATGCGTCTGATCGTCGTCGTCGGTGCCCGGCCCAACTTCATCAAGGTCGGTCCGCTCATGCCCGCGCTTGCGTCTGTCGGCATCCGGGCTGACATCGCGCACACAGGCCAGCACTACGATGCGTCGATGTCCGACATCTTCTTCAGCGACCTCGAGCTTCCCGAGCCGACGTGGTTTCTCGGCGTAGGGTCTGGCACGCACGCGGTGCAGACCGGCAAGGCGATGATCGCGCTCGAAGAGCTCTTCGACACCGAGCGTCCTGACGCGGTACTCGTGGTCGGTGACGTGAACTCCACGCTCGCCGGTGCGCTCGCTGCCGCCAAGCTGCACATCCCGGTCGTCCACCTCGAGGCGGGCCTGCGCTCCGGCGACATGTCGATGCCCGAGGAGGTCAACCGCCTCGTGGCCGACCAACTCTCCGCGATGCACCTCACCACCTGCCGGGAGGCCGACACCAACCTCGTCGCCGAGGGCATCGCGCAGAATCGCATCCACTTCGTGGGCAACGTCATGGCCGAGAGCGTGCTGCGTAACCTCGAGCGGGTCGCGGGCCGCACGCCTGCGCGCGACGCCTACGGACTCGAGCCGGGCAGCTACGTGCTCGCAACCGTCCACCGTCCCGAGAACACCGATCACCCCGAGCGGCTCGCCGCGATCGCGCAAGCGTTCCTCGCAGCGGGAGCGCCTGTGCTCTTCCCCGTGCACCCCCGCACTCGTCCACTTCTTGCCGAGGCGGGCCTCGGCGCCGACGGAAGCCCGGTGCATCTCGTCGCTCCGGTCGGATACCTCGACATGCTCGCGCTTCAGCGCGACGCCGCCGCCATCGTCACCGACTCCGGCGGCATCCAGGAAGAGGCGTGCATGGTCGGCACCCCGTGCGTGACGGTGCGCCGCAACACAGAGCGCGGTATCACCGTCGAGGTGGGCGCCAACAGGCTCGCCCGGGCCGAGGCGGACTCGATCCTTCACGCCCTGCGCGACGCGCTTGACTCGCCGCGTGACTGGCCGCACCCCGAGCACTGGGATACGCAGGTATCCGAGCGTGTCGTTGGGGCCCTCGGCCGAGGAATCCTGCCCCTGAAAGGGTACGTGTAGAAGATGGGTAAGAATCGAGCCGTCGCGAAGGAGAGTCTGCCGGTGCGAATCATCGTGGTCGTGGGTGCGCGTCCTAATATCGTCAAGGTCGCGCCGCTCCTTCCCGCATTCGCGAAGGCCGGCATAACCGCCGACGTCGCGTTCACTGGCTCTCGCACGCTGACGGAAGACCCCCGCGGTGATGGTGACGACCAGCTCGGTACCGTCTCCTTTCACGGCATCACGATACCCACACCGACCTGGTTCCTCGATATCGGTGAAGGTACCAACGCGGTCACCACCGGCGCCGCGCTCGTGGCACTCGAAGAGCTCCTCGCGACCGAGCGCCCCGACGCGGTCCTCGCGGTCGGCGACGTCGACCCCACGCTTGCGCTCGTCATCGCGGCGGCCAAACTTCGTCTCCCGGTAGCGCACCTCGAAGCCGGCATGCGATGCGGCAACTTTGCGCTGCCCGACGAGATCAACCGCGTGCTGATCTCTCGCGTCACCTCCCTGCACCTTGCCTGTGATGAAACCTCCATCGCCAACCTCATCGCGGAGGGCACCGATCCGGAGCGGATCGTCCTTGTCGGCAGCATGCTTGCAGAGTCGGTGATCCTTCACGCCGAGGGGATTCGCAAGCTCGATGCAGCTGCCGCCTACGGGCTGACTCGCTGCGCCTACGTGCTTGCGGGTTTCCACCGTGTCGAGAACCTCTCCGATCATGGGAGAATGCAGTCCATCCTTGACGGTCTAGGCGCGATCGATCTGCCCGTGCTGCTCCCGGATGCCGCAGGCGTTGGCGCTGCGGTCGAGAAGTTCGGGCTGCGTGTGCCGGCTTCGGTACGGCTGGTGGACCCGGTCAACTACCACGACATGCTTGCGTTGTTGCGCGACGCAGCGGTAGCGGTCACCGACTCCAGTGGCGTGCAGGAGGAGACGTGCATGCTCGATACACCGTGTGTGACGGTGCGCCCCTGCACCGAGCGGGCTGCGCCACTAATAGGAGGTGCGAACCGCCTCTGTGATGCAAACGTTGAGGCGGTAGTATCCGCTGTCGACGACGCGCTTGCGGGACCGCGTCGTTGGCTCAGGCCCAAGCGTTGGGACAAAGCGGTCTCCCAGCGTGTCGTTCGTTCGATCAAGCGCGGCGTGCCGCCGCTAGGGGAGTAAAGGATGCGGATACTCGTCACCGGGGGCGCCGGCTACATCGGTGCTATCACCGCCCGGCACCTGCTCGATACCGGTCACTCGGTCGTTGTTCTCGATTCGCTGGTGCGGGGACGTCGCGAGGCTGTCGATCCGCGTGCGGAGTTCGTCCAGGGATCGGTAGGTGACAGCGGCCTGCTCGACTCTGTGCTCCCGGGCTGTGACGCGGTCATGCACCTCGCAGGCCTGATCGAGGTTGGTGAGTCGCAGCGCGAACCCGGCCGATACTTCACCGCCAACGTCGCCGAGCCCATCGTCATGCTCGACGCGATGGTCCGCCACGGTGTCGACGCGATCGTCTTCTCGTCGACTGCTGCGGTCTACGGTGAGCCGCAGGTGGTGCCGATCCCCGAAGACGCCGTGCTCGCGCCGGTGAACGCTTATGGTGCGACCAAGCTGATGTTCGAGCAGATGCTCGACTGGTACGGCGTCGCACATCAGATGCGCTCGGTCCGCTTTCGCTACTTCAACGTGGCGGGTGCATGGCCAGACGGCTCTCTCGGCGAGGCGCACGACCCCGAGACGCACATCATCCCGCGAATCCTTGGCGCGATCGCCAGCGCGCAGGCGCACTTCGAGGTCTTCGGCGACGACTACCCCACTCCCGACGGCACCTGCGTGCGCGACTACATCCACGTCTGCGACCTTGCCGAGGCCCACCGGCTCGGCCTGGAGAGCCTCGGGGGCGGGGGAGACAGCGCGGTCCTGAACCTCGGCACCGGACGCGGCTACTCCAACCTCGAGGTCGTTTCTGCGTGCGCAGAGGTCACCGGGCGCAAAGTGGAGATAGCGATCGGGCCGAGGCGACCCGGCGACCCGGCGGTGCTCGTCGCATCGGCTCAGCGCGCCGCCGTCCTCCTCGGCTGGGAGCCCGCCCGCGGCGAGTTGTCCACGATGATTGCCGACGCATGGCGGTGGCACTCAAGCTTCGATCAACGCTGATCGATGGGTTGTGCCCGTCTGCTCTAGAGGAAGTCCCTTCCATCTGCGTATACTGTGCTCACCAGCGAAGGGTGGCACTGACCGATGCGCAGCAGGAACACCGATAGCGATCGCTTGAGCAGCATGAGCCTGTTGGCTTTGCTTTCCCTGACGATCGTCATGGTCGTAGTGATCGGAGCCTGGATCTACCACGATCAAGCCGAGGTGCTGCGCGCCAAGGCGCAGGGGAAGGTCGTGGCCATCGGCGACTTCCGCGCAGCGGAACTACACGAGTGGCGCACCGCTCGCCTCGCCGAGGTCGGGGTCTTCTACGACAATCCCGCCTTCATCTCGCTCGTCCGTGATGCCATCGAGACTGAAGATGTGACGGCCGTTCGCGACCTGCGCGACTGGCTTGCCAGCCTCCAGGCGAACCCCTCCTATGACGGCGTCTACCTCGTTGATGCGGATGGCCAGGTGTCGGGTCTTCTCTCGGACCAGTCTGGCCTGATCGACACACACATCGAGGAGACGACCCGCGAGGCGCTCCTGTCCGGTGAGATCGTCTGGCTCGACCTCCACCGTGCTAACGACGACGGCCCGATCCATACCACCATTGTCGCACCACTTCTTGACCGTGGTTCCGAAGAGGCTCTCGGTGCGCTCGTCCTTACGATCGATCCCGAACAGTACCTTTACCCGTACCTTGCGTCGCGGCCGATCCCGTCCGAGTCCGGTGAGTCGCTGCTCGTTCGCCGTGAGGGTGATGATGTGCTGTACATCAGCCCCCTGCGTTTCAGCGAGGATGCTGAGCTGCGATACCGAGTGCCGATCGAGGACACCCACCGTCCCGCAGTGCAGGGGATCCTCGGCGAGTACGGTGCGGTGGAGTCGACCGACTACCGGGGTGCCGAGGTCGTGGCGTCGGTGAATCCCATCCCGGGTTCCGAGTGGGTACTTGTCTCCAAGATGGATGCGGACGAGGCGTACGAACAGGTACGCGACCGCCTCGCACTCATCATCGTGGTCGGCGGGCTGGTGGTCACCGCAGCCGGCTCGACCGCGTTCATGTGGCGCAATCGTCGCCTGTCCCATCTGCGCGAGCAAATCTGGCTGCGCGAGGTCATCGAGGCGAGTACCGACGAGATCTACGCGTATGGTGCGAAGACGCTGCGGTTCACTTTCGCCAACGCCGGTGCGATACACCGACTCGGCTACTCGCATGACGAACTCCTCGGCAGGATGACGGTTCTTGAGATCAAACCAGACATTCCCGAGGAGCAGGTGCGGGAGATGCTCGCTCCACTGATCAGCGGCGAGCGGGAGCGGGTCGTCTTCGAGACCGAACACCAACGCAAGGATGGCAGTTCGTACCCGGTCGAGGTGAGCACGCACTACTTCGTGACGGAGGCAGGACCGCAGTTTCTCTCCATCGCGACCGATCTCACCGAGCGAAAGATGGCCGAGGAGGAGATGGCGCGACGGCTTGCTTACGAGGGGGCGGCGGCCGTCTGTATGCGGATACTTCTGCGCGAGCAGCCGATCGGACAGCGGCTCGAAGCGGTCCTCGAGACGCTGTTGGAGGCGTCGGAGACGAGCAGGACGTACGTGTTCCGTGACGAGGAACACCCGGAACACGGTCGCTGGACGAGTCAAATCCACGAAGTGGCCGCCGAGGGAATCATTCCCCAGATCGACAACCCGCACTTGCAGTGCCTGCCGTACGAGACAGATGCATCGACGCTTCTAGAGGCACTCCTGGTCCGCGAGCCGTTCATCCGCGTGGTCGATGAGATGCCCGAGGACGAATCGGTGATGCGGTTCGACCTGGAGAGCCAGGACGTCCTTTCCGTGCTCATCTTGCCGATCTACGTCGGTGACGAGTTGTGGGGCCACATCGGGTTCGACGATTGCCAGTCGCTGCGCAGGTGGCATGAGGACGATGTACGGCTGATACAGCTCGTAGCGGACGGGATCGGGGCGGCGCTGACGCACGACCGTACAGAGCGAGAGCTGGCAGACCACCGGCTCCACCTCGAACGCCTGGTCGAGGAGCGTACGGGCGAACTTGCCCTGGCGAACACCCAACTCGATGTCGTCAACGAAGAGCTCCAGACGATGAACGAGGAGCTCAGCTGTGTGAACGAGGAACTTGAGTCCTCCAATGAGGAGCTGCAGAAGGCCAACGTCGAACTCGAGACCGCCATGAGTGATCTCGAGCAGGCCAACACAGAGTTGGCGGCATCGAACGCCACCAAGAGCCTCTTCCTGGCCAGCATGAGCCACGAACTACGCACCCCCCTGAACTCCGTGATCGGATTCTCGGGCATCCTCGGCCAGGGACTTTCCGGCCCGCTGACCGAGGAGCAGGCCAAGCAGGTCGAGATGATCAACCGCTCCGGTCGCCACCTGTTGGGTCTGATCGACAACATCTTGGACCTGTCGAAGGTCGAGGCCGGCGGCGTCGTGCTGGATATCGAGACGTTCGATCTGGTAGGGGTCGTGCAGGAGGTTGTGGACTCGGTGCGACCGATGGCGTTCGAGAAGGGCCTCGACGTCGTGCTCGAGACGACCGACGAGGCGATCGAGATCGAGGCGGACTGCGGTAAGGTCCGCCAGATCCTTCTGAACCTTGCTGCCAACGCCGTCAAGTTCACCGACGAGGGTACCGTCCGCATCTCGGTGGACTCCCGCTCTCTCGGCGGGATACGTGTCCTGGTAATCGATACCGGCCACGGGATCCCGCGCGAAGCGCTGAAGTCGATCTTCGAGCCCTTCGTTCAGGTGGACATCCCGGGCACGGCCAAGGCGAAGGGGACCGGACTCGGGCTTGCCCTGTCGCGAGAGTACGCACACCTTCTCGGGGGCGAGGTCACGGTACGCAGCCAGGAGGGCGTGGGCTCGACGTTCACGCTCACGATCCCCGGCCGCCGCCAGGCCGCGAAGCGGTGAGATGGGCTGTCCTCGAGGCACGAATCCGAGACTTCCTCTGCCGCGCTCAAGTGATACACTATCTCTCGCCGTCAGCGTCGCGCCTGGCGTTCCAGCGGCCGATACGGGCGATTAGCTCAGGGGGAGAGCGCTTCCTTCACACGGAAGAAGTCGCAGGTTCAAATCCTGCATCGCCCACCATGGATGATGAAACGCCCCTTTGGGGTCTCTACGGAGATACTCGAAGGGGCGTTTTAGCTGGTAGGAGCCTATAGCGCTGTCTGCGAGCTCTGCGTTCAAAAGTACGGCATGGAGAAGGCGGCGCTTACCCTCGGTGTCAGCCTTCGCGAACTGCGACCGTGCGCCCATCGCAGCCTTCGCTACTGCTTCTACCTGGGCGGTCTTGTCCGTAGTGCCGCACTTGAGGGATGCGAGGCGGCGTTCGAGAGTGCGGCGCGCGCTGGCGATCTCATCGGCTTTGGCGCGGTAGGCTTCGACCGGGACCACGCCTTCGAGGTAGGCATCGAGGAGCTTGGAGGCCTTTGCGTCCAGATCGGTACGGAGGCGTTCGGTCTCGGTACGCTCCTTCGAGGTCGTCTCAGCTTCTTGCCGATCGAGCTCGCGGGAGTCGCGCACGAGCATATCGATGATCTCTGGGGTGATCTCGATCGAGGCGAGCACGGAGTCGAGCTGATCGAGCAAGAGCTCTTCTCGCGTGTAGCGGCGCTGAGCACATGCGTCTTTGCCCTTGCCCTTGGCGCAGCGGTAGTAGACATATCCCTTCTGCCGCTCTGCGGTGACCTTGCAGCCGCACTCTCCGCAAACGAGGTAGTCACGGAGCGCGAATACGTGCTTGGTGCGCTTGGGTCCGGTCTGGCGAGGGGAGAAGACCTGCTGCACCTCTTCGAAGAGCTCACGAGCTATCAAGGGCTCGTGAGCCCCTGGAAACGTCTGTCCCTTGTAGCGGATGTCTCCGCAATAGATCGGGTTCTTGAGAAGCACATGGAGCATCGAGGCGTTAGGCTCTGTGCCGCTCCTGGTCCGGTAGCCGAGATCGACACACTCGCGTGCGAGAGCCGATAGCGAGATATCGCCCTTGGCGTAGCGCTCGAAGACGCAGCGCACGAACGGAGCGGTCGCCGGATCGGGGATGATCGAGCGGGTCTCGCGGTCGTTGACGTACCCCGTCGGGGCCAGGTGAGGCCAGCCGCCCTGAGCGACCTTCTCGTCCATGCCCTTCTTGACCTCTTCGCGCAGGTTTCCGAGGTAGAACTTGGCGACAGACAGGTTCACGTCGCGCAAGAGCTCGCCTTGGGGAGTATCGGGGATGTCTCCGACGACATAGCGCGCTTTGACTCCGAGCTCTTCGAGCGTGATCTGGTCTTTGAAGTTGCGATACAGGCGGTCGAGCTTGTGGGCGACGACGACGCGCACGTCCGCGTGATCCGAGAAGTAGGCGACCATCTCGCCGAACTTCGATCGCCCCGCCTTGCCAGCGCTCTCAGCTTCGATGAACTCGGCGACGGGAGTGAGCCCTTGGGCTGCACAGAAGGCGCGTATCGCCTTGATCTGGGCGGGGATGGAGTAACCCTCGGCTTGCTGCTCTTTCGTGCTCACACGCGCGTAGATGACACATGAACTCATCGCGTCCCCCTTCATGCGTGTCGCCTGAGACTCTTCATCACGACATCGTGCTCGAAATCCCGCTCACGCTCTTCATGGTAGCGCGTAATCAGATCGAGGACCGTTTCATGGGTGGAGTCCAGGTCAGCGAGCCCGAGCGCTGCGGCGACTGAGGAGTAGCAGCCCGCGATCAGCGGGACGAGGTGGGCGAGCTCGCCGGGGGGACGGTCTGCGATCTGGCGGATGACCGGATCGATGACAGGCACGGCACGCGCGAGCTCATCCCATACCGGGTGGCGCTCCCAGCGATCCGAACTCTTGCCAACAGGAACGCGAAGCTCCCACTGATCGAGGGTGTGATCGAGTAGTGAGCCTGGATCGGCAAGTGCGGCCCCGACCGACTCGCGCGCGAGCTCTTTGAGACGAGCCCTTCTCATCTGGCTCTCGAAGCGCCAGGTGCTCTCACGTGGGTCGAAACCCTCAGCGGCCGACCAGACGTCGAGGAGCTCGAACTTGCGCGAGGAGACGATCTCGCGAGTCTTGTTGTAGAGGCGCACCACGAGGTCGCCCTTGCCCGCCTGGTAGGTCTCGGTGGTCTTGTCGTGTCCGTGGCGGCCTTCATAGCGAAGGCGGGTAACGACGTTGCGCATGATCTCGTCTTCAGGTGTCCAGCCTTGAAAGTCGATGAACGTATCGATTCGGGAGAGCCCGGCGTGGTAACCCGGTCCGCATTCGGCGACGGCGGCAGCGGCACGTTGGTAGAGCGCGCGTGCTCCGTAGGTGAGCAGTCCGCGCGAGAGGAGGCGAACCGATCCGGAGGGAACCTCGGCGGAGTCTGAGAGGCGCACGTGGTAGTCATCTCCAACGAGCAGGTAGCGCCACGGTGTCTGTCCGTGCGGCTGGACGTAGAGGATATCGTCAGCAATCTGGATCGGGACTGGGCACTTGTTCTCTTGGGCAAGGGTCCGGTAGTGCTCTAGCTCATCGGGGAAGCCGAGCGTGCCTTTGAAGGTGGCTTCGAGGGTGTCTATGCCTGAGAGCAGGACGGTGAGCACTACGATTCACTGTCCTGGTGATTTGACAGCCCCATGTTATAAGCCGTGGGGCTGTCAGGACCACACGGATCAGGCGTGAGCAAGCCGTCTGCGATCAGGTCGATGAGCAGCACCGAAAGCGCGCGGGCCTCGCGTGCGCTCAGGGCGCATCCGCGCCCTTCGAGCGCCGCGCGAAGCTCCGCGCCCACCTCGTGTCTGCCCATGTGATCTCACCTCCAAGACGGTATCGCTCAGGTCTTGGAGCTGAGTATTGAGTGCGCTAGTCCGTTTTCGCGGACATGGAATCGAGTACTTGTGTCCACTTCTGGCGGTAGCGGCGAACAGCCCTGCCGACTGTGCCAGCCGCTGTGCGTACGTCTTTGGGATACTCTTCGGGGTTTGCTACTGCCTCTGGAGGGATGCCCGAGCGTGGATCGGAAAGCGCGATCTTTCGGTATGAGCCTCGCTTCTCGCCGAGCGCTTGGTATCTGCGGAACCACTCAGCATCGCGAAGCGCGTTCGGGTTCTCGCCGAGGTAGGTCGAGAAGGTCCGGTCACAGACGCGCTGGAAGTCTTCGGTGATCGTGCCGGAGGTCAGTGGAGAGGCGATCGCGACCACGATCGGGTAGGTCATCTCTCCGTCGCTATGCATGATCGTCTGCACCCCGCCCGTGAGGAAGGGCAGAATCGGGAACTCCACGCCTTCGAGATCGGCGACGACGGCGGCGAGTAGGTGGAGTGCTAGGTACTTGCGGTATGCGGCGCGCATCCCGTCGGGAAACTCTATGCCCTGCGCCTCAATACCATCGAGGGGTTCGTCTAGATCGAGCCCGTCTTCCTTGAAGAGCTCGGCGATTCGCTCGGCGGCCCATTCGTGACTTTGGCCTGTAGCGTTCATCTCGCGCACGACCGCTTGCGCTGCACTCCAGGCAGGAGTGCCTTTGGCGAGCTCGGTGAGCTCAAGGGCGGATTCTGTCCAGGTGGGGAGTTCCATGAGGAGAGGGTAGCACTTGAATTAGGGTACCCTTCTAGACACATTGCTCTTGGGTTTGCGCTGAGGGGGAGACACGGATGGGCATTCTTGATTTGCTCCGCTCGATATTTGAGTCAGACGAAGCACGATATCGTCGCGAAGCTGCCGAGAGCAATCGCGAGTGGCACTCCAAACATGAGCGTCGCGAGGACTTCGGGGTGGCGACCCCAGGGCTGGATGCCGGTTCGCTTCCGTTTACACTCCCGCCGATGCGTTATGAGCGCCGCTGGGTATTGGATCGGGCGTCCGGTGCCGTCGAGCAGTTCGACGAATTGTATCTGCTGGCCCCAGCAGACGTTCCTAACGTGCAGGCGGAAACCACTGCTCTGAACTCTCTGATTGAAGACGCCGCCAGAAAGTCAGGCAGTGCTGTGTTGGATCAATCGCGCATCAATCCCGCCTACATCCGTGGCTGGGACTCCTTGGAAGCGCCTGATTTGGACATCCGGATGGGATTGACCACACTTACGATTAATCATCCGAAGGGCACAGGCCGTGCGCGGAAGTACCCTCTTGAACTCAACTACAGTGCGTATCGTGACAAGACCGCAAGCGGGGACGGCAGTCACGGAACGGTCAGTTACACACGCGATGGCACACGCGGTAAGGCATGGATAGTCTGTTGAGAGAAAGGTCAAGGCGTTGTAGTGAAAGCGAAGCTGATCGATGGAGTGTTATCAGTCGCCTACGTGGACCAGCTAACTGCTGCCGGCGAGACGCGGATGTACGACTATCGGAACGAGCAGGCCGACCCGTAGCACCTGGCAGGCTTGGGTGGCTCTGAGCGCATCGACTATCGCCCACATCAATCGAGGAGACCTCGGCAGCAGCCGAGGCGTTCGTGTAGGCTAACACAGACTTGAGAATCGCTGTTCGATGTACGCCAGGACTACAGGAGGAACCGCGTGTCAGCAGACCTCGTACCGGCGATAGCCAGCCAGGTTGTTGCCGTGACTGCTCTCGCCGTCTCGGCTATCTCCGTGTATCTCGGGTACCGTGAGCGCACTCGGCATAGGAGTGACTCGCTATGGCAAGCGCGCCTCGACGTGGCGTTGCGTCTTCACAAGGCGGGCGGGAGGTTAGTCTCCGCGATTCTAGCCGCTGAGCGGGCCGGGTGGGATACGACAGACCCGAAAAGGCGGCGCCAGATTCCGGAACTTGAGACGGCTCGGGTGGAGCAGGAGACCTTCGTCGTGGCTGCTCTTGAGGCCGAGCTGGTCTTCCCGCGGCGTGCCCGTGAGCTGGTCCGCACCTACCGCGGTGCGCTGCAGAATGCTGTCGACAGCGACGAGCAACTGACCGAACCGCTAAGCGCCATTCTGTGGCGACTGCATGACGAGTGGCTGGTAGACTCGCAGGCATCGCTTCGGCTTGACCGATTCGACTAGCAGGGCGAGACATTGAACAAGCGCTTCAACCTGACGCGATGACTCCTCGGCTATCCTGAGAGCGCACGGCGCGCAGGTTTGGCGCGACAACGTTTGGCAGAACTGCAACTTTGGGGGTACCGATGGCGCTGAAGTTCTCTGAGCTCGAAAGGATGACGCGGGAACAACTCGTCGAGTTGTACGACTCCATGACCCCGAACGTGGTCACCGGTTTGGACTTCGTACGCCAAGAGATCGCGAGGCGTGACCAGGATGCTACAAATGGGCGAATGCTCTCCTTGACTCACCGGATCTGGTGGCTAACAGCGGTCGTCACCGGCGCTACTTTGGTCAACGTCGGCGTCTTCATAGCCTCGCTGAGGTGATCTTCTGAGTCTGGCTAAGCGCTTTGAGCAGCGCGCCAGGAGAAGTGAAGGAGGTAAACGCTGAGCGCCACCCAATCATATTCGACAGTGACCGTGGGCGGTCATTCGAGGGGGATAATGGAGATTCAGTCGCTTGTCAGATACTACGATTCACCGGGGGCGATGGACCCCTTCCTGGTCTCTGCCGATTGTCTCCTAGTGGTGGCGTTCCCGAAGAGCAGTTCGAAGAACTATGCGTTCGCGCTGAGCCTCGCTGGGGGCGCGCAGCATTATCAGGTCGTCGAGTTTGCGGGAAAACCCATGCATGTTGCGGCATTCGCCAAGACACAGGCGGATGCAGGCAGGGCCGTGGCGCTACTCGATTACGTCCGTTCCTGGAAAGGTGCTCTCGTCTTCGCGCAAGGGAAGCTCGTCCAGAACAGCTACCAGGCTGCCCAGGTAATCAATTGCTTTCTTGACGCCTGTGCTTGCAGCGACTGGCGTGCACACTGCGGCACGGTGATCGACGATCCTTTCTCTGAGACACCCGAGGATTTGAACCTAACGTTCTGTATTCGGCTGGTTGAGGAACCCCCGGTGAAGCAAGAAGTGGAAATCGATCAGTACTTCTTCCCCTGCAAGTTCTTGCACAATAGGTTCCGTTTTCAGCGGGGTCATCCTTCAACACCGCGAGATCAGATTCAAGCCGTCGGCGTGCAGACTGGATGTGCAATTTGCCCTGCTTTCGATCCGGACTCATTCCGGAAGACGGGCGTACGGGTCGCACTTGAGGATGCATCTGACCATGCTTCGACTATCTGGGCGCAGCGGCCGCTCGGGGACGGCTCGGAAGGCTGAGGCTGCCCTGTCGAACAACGGCTTCGACCTCGGGCAGGGTCTAGACTGAGCCGATAGCGCCTGCGCCGCAGGTTACGTCAAGTGTGTTAGCCAGTTCGGAGTGCATAGACTATCGCCCACCAGTAACTGAAGAGGCCCCGGCGACAACGTCGGGGCCTCTGCTCTTAGACGGATTGGGGAATCATGTTCGGCCCATCCGTTGCGTGAACTATCCTAGATGTGGGATAATGCCGTCATGCAGCCGACCCAGCCCAAACAAGTCATCTGGATTGCCTCGTCACTCCGTGACCTACAGGGGTTCCCGGATTCGGTGCAGAAGGTGATGGGTTTCGCGATATTTCAGGCGCAGTGTGGCTCCAAACACCGCCAAGCGAAGCCGTTCAAGGTCAGGGCTGGTGGCGGCGTTCTCGAGGTGGTCGAGGACTACGACGGAGATACCTATCGAGTTGTGTACACTGTCCGGTTCGCTGATGAACTGTACGTGCTTCATTCGTTCCAGAAGAAGTCGAAGAAGGGCATCAAGACGCCTCAGCACGATGTTGAGATAATAGAGGCCCGACTGAAGACGGCTGCAGAACTTCACGCTGAGCGCACCAAGAAGAAGGGCAAGTGAGATGAGCACCAGAGATGAACATACGATCAGCAGCGGCAATGTGTTTGAGGATCTCGGTCTGCCTCGGTCTGACGAGTTGATCGCCAAGGCTGCCCTCGCCAATCAGATCGCAAGTATCGTCACACATCGTCATCTGACTCAGTCAGAAGCGGCTCGCATCCTTGGTACTCGTCAGCCAAAGGTCTCGGATCTCTTTGCCGGCAGACTCGATGGTTTCTCGATAGAACGCCTCATTCGCTTTCTCAACGCTCTGGATCGTGACGTTCAGATCGTGGTCACGCCAAAGCCCCGCAGTCGCGAGAATGCAACTTTTCGAGTTACTGGTCGCTCGCGGTCGTCTCGCTTCACTGATGTTGCGTGCAGCGGCCGATGAAGGACTGAGAGGCCCATCAAGCTGGCAACGTTCGAAGCGCATCCACTATCGCCCACCAGTAACAGATAAGGCCCCGGCAGCCGCCGGAGCCTCTGCTCTTAGACGGATTGGGGAATCATGTTCGGCCCATCCGTTGCGTGAAC
>CAYGKH010000036.1:0-13690 GCA_964350345.1 uncultured Coriobacteriaceae bacterium | reverse complement strand
GTCGACGTTGATGTGCGCGGTCTCTGCGCAGATCACCGACTCCCAGGGTCGGCACAGGCTCGCAAGAGCGACCACGTTGGCTCCGGTGCCGTTGAAGGTGAACGCCGCATCGATCTCCTCGCCGAGAAGCGCACGGAAGTGTCCGAAGGCGACTCGCGTGAAGGGGTCGGCACCATACGCAGGGACATGTCCGACGTTGGCGTCCGCGATCGCCGCGAGTACCGCCGGGTGTACGCCCGAGTGGTTGTCGCTTCCAAAGCTCACCGTCATCGCTCGCTCACTCCTTCATCGGTGCCAGCGTGGCCGACAGTTCGTCGGCAACCTGAAGAGCGTACCGCAACTCCTCCGGCCAGGCCTCGACAGGGGTCGCGGGCAGACCGGTGAACGGATGAGAGTTATAGGTGTTCCAGAAGAGGACTGAACGGCCATCGAGTGTGCCCCTTGCGGTGTCCGCTATCAGTGCGGCGAACGCCTTGCCGGTGTAGGTCGTCTCCAGCGTGAGTCCTGCGCGAGCTGCCGTCTCGAGCGCTGCCCTGGCCTCGGTCGTCGGCACCGCATACCCTTCGCCGAGGAACCCGTCGCGCACCTCGAGTGCAAGATCGTCACGGGTGAGTAGCGGAAACGACGGATCGACCGCCCGCAGATGCTCGACAGTGTCGGTGACGGCCTGGTCGAGCAGGCTCTCCGGTGCGACACCGGCAGGCACCACTCGCACGCCCATAACCCGGGAGCGCACTCCCGCAGCAGCGAGCCCGAGAGCTATGCCGACACCGGTCCCCATCGACCCGAGCGGCAGATAGATCGCGATCGGCTGCGGGAACTGGCCTCTCGTGAACTGTCCTGCCAACTCAAGGCCCGCATTCACGAACCCTACCGTGCTCACCGCACACGTTCCTCCAAACGGGACGATCGCAGGCTCGATGCCATCGCGACCACGCAGCTCGGCCCGCAGTTCGGCTCCTCGGCGTATCGCTCCCTCGAAACTCTCCACCACGTGAACGCGTGCACCGGTCGCCACAAGGGCAGCCAGATTGTGTTCGAGAGAGGGCGTGCGGGGCTGAGGCGCTAATACCACATGGACGTCGAGCCCCGCGCGGGTGCCGTAGAGGGCAGTGGCAAGCGCGTGATTCGAGCCGAAGGCACCGAACGTGATTGCAGCCCGCCTCTCCTCGGCCAGTGCCTTGCCGATGAGGAACTCGAGCTTGCGCACCTTGTTGCCACCGTAAGGTGCGGCCGACAGGTCATCGCGCTTGACGAGGAGACGTGCGCCACCGAGGTCGGCGGCGAGTTCATGATGGGTCGTGACAGGCGTCGGCAGGTCTGCGAAGTCCAATCGCGCGAGACTCGCAGTACCCGGAAAACGCTCGATCAGCGGCATAGCCATGCAGCGGTCCTCCTCGGCCGGTATCAGTGGTCGCCGGGGGGTATCGTACCAGGCGCGGCGAGCACGACCGGGATCTCCTCGGCGGGCAATCGTGGATAGTTCGTTCCAGCGTGCGTGGCGGCGTCACGCATACGAACGGGGGATCACTCGTACGCGATCGCATCGCTGACGCTGACCTGCGCGGCACGGAACGCCGGAAGGAGGCTCGCGAAGACGGCGACGATCGTCACCGAAGCAAGCCACACGCCCACCCCGACCCAGGAGTAATCGAACGTGAGCGGCAGCCCCATCGCTCCTTCGAGCATATCGAGCAAAAGGATGCTCATAGGGTAGGAAGCCAGCGCACCAAGAGCCCAGGCTATAAGCGCGATCACGACCCCCTCCGTCACGAAGATCTGATAGATCGAGCGGTGCGAAGCGCCGATGGCTCGCATCACTCCGATCTCGCGAGTGCTCTCGAGCACGTTGATCGTCATCGTGCCGGTAAGCCCGATCACGCCCACCGCCGCCAGTATCACTCCCATGATCGCGAGGAAGGTCACGAGGATTCCCAGCTGGTTCGCCACCTGTTCGCGCTGCTCGGTGTCGGTCTGAGTGAAGGCGACCGGAATCGACCGCTCTTCAAGGCGCCTCTCCACGAGGCGCCCGATGCGCGCCTGCTCGGCCGCCTCCCCGGAAGGTGTGCGGATCTGCAACCTCATGACCGCACCGGTTCCTCCGGTGACCGAGTCAAGGTGATCCTTCGGCGCGAAGGCGACGGGACCCATCAGTCCGGCGGTCACCACCCCGACAACGGTGAACTCGCGATCCGCGCCTCGAACATTGAACATCGCCGACCGACCCAGCGCAAGTTCGGGTTCGCTCTTGAGTATGTCAGCGTTGAGCACGAGTGCTCCCTGGTCATCGACGCGTAGCCAGCGACCCGCCGACATCTGCGGGTCGACGAAGTCTGTCTCGGGATCGACCCCGATGATGTCGATCGGCTGCGACTCCGTGCCGTCGGCGCGCGTGAAGACCGAACGATACTCCGGCATCGTCGCCACGGCCTGTACCCCCTCGACGCGCGACGCGATCCGCTCGACCGCCTCGGCACTCTGTGGGAGCGCGAACCACATCTGGGCGTCAAAGTCCCAGATGTCGACCTCGTCCACTGTCGCGAGGATCGACGTGCGTACCGTCATGACGGACATGATCACCGCCGAAGCGAGTGTCAGCGTGATGAGTGTGAGGGTAAGGCGGCCCTTGCGCAAAAACGTGTTGCGAAGCGACAGGGCGACCGGCCGCGGCAGTCCACGAAGGTGTGCGAGAAAGCGGTCGATGAATCCGTGGCCGAACGTCGTCCCGCTCATGCCGGTGGAGTTCAGCGCCCGCACCACGCTGATACGTGTGCCGAGTCGCACCGGCACGATCGCCGCAAGCAGCGGGACCCCCACACCGACAAGTACGCCGAGGGCGACCACAGACGGTGGGGGCGCATACGACGTGACGCGGAAGTTGAGGAGATCCGCTGCGAATCCCGTGAACCACCAGCCGGCTAGCGCTCCGGCCGGCATTCCGACCACGATGGCGAGCAGGCCGTAGACAGTGACCATCACCAGGTACATCCAGGTGACTTGATCTGCTCGCCCGCCGACGGCCTTCATGATGCCGACCTGGCTGACCTGCTGGGACATAATCGCCTGCACTGTGGTTACGACCAGGAACCCCGAGAGGAACAGGCTCAGGACTCCGAGCGCAAGCAGCAGCAGCGAGACAGCCCTGAAGATGTCGCCGAGAAAGTGACTCCCCGGCTCGGGTACGTCGGTCTGCAGAACCACAACACCGCGGGCCATGAGCACGTCGTCACGGATCTTCATCGCGAGCCGACTCACCTCGGTACGCGACGTGGTCTCCTCGGCGATGATGCGGATCTGGTTGAAGTGCGGCGGCTCTTCCAGCAGGCGAAGCGTGTCCATCGAGACGTAGCCTGTGGCTGTTGTGACGAACGTCGCCGGGAAGGCGTTGATGTCGTGCACGATTCCAGCGACACGGAGCAGCACACGCTTCCCTGCAGGTGTCTCGGCGGTCAGGACATCGCCTGGCTCATACGCCGAGACCTGATTGATCGAGCGTTCGAGAAGTAACTCCCCTGCCCCGGGCGGCCACGATCGGGCGGTTTCCACGGTCGTCATATCGATGCCGGTCCGCTCGAAGTCCGGGACTGCGCGGATCTGCAGCGTTCCCCACGCAGTCGAAGCGAGCGAATCAGGCAGCTCGCCCTTCTCGTAGCGGACCGCCAGCGTGCGGCGCCCCTCGGCAAGGAGTACGCCCTCGACCCGCTCCACCGCTCGGACGACATACTCATCGGCAGCATCGACCTCGAAGACGATCGACGCCGGCGACGACGCGTCGTAGACGGCCTCGAACTCGCGGAGCAGGATGCCCCGCCCGCCCATGACGACGGTGATCGCGAAGATGCCTACCGCGATAGACAGGACCACCAATAGCGTACGGAACTTGTGGCCCGCCAGGTCGCGGACGACCTTGGCCCAGCGCGGCGAGAGCCCCGGTCTCATATCCCGCGACGCTCCGTTCTCGGCCGGTTGACCTGCTCGTCGACTATCTCACCGTCGCTCACGTGAAGCGCGCGGCGCACACGGCCGGCGAGGTCGTTGTCGTGCGTGACCATGATGATTGTCTTATGGGCGTCGACAAGCTCCTCGAAGAGGTGGAAGACCGAGTCGGCCGTCTTGGAGTCGAGGTTGCCGGTCGGCTCGTCTGCTGCGAGTATCGGCGGATCGTTCGCGAGCGCACGCGCAATCGCGGCACGCTGCTGCTGTCCGCCCGAGAGCGCTGAGGGAAGCTTATATGCCTGATCGGCCAACTCGACCTGCTCGAGAAGGTGCATGGCGCGCTCCGGGCGCTCAGACGAGGTGTAGACGTTACAGAAATCCATCGGCAGCATGACGTTCTCGATCACGGTAAGGGTAGGCAACAGCTGGAAGAACTGGAACACGACGCCGATGGTGCGCCCGCGCCACATCGCGAGTTGGTTCTCGTTTAGCGCGTGTACCTGCGTGTCGCCGATGACGACCTCGCCGGCGGTGGGCCGGTCGATACCGGTGATCATGTTGATGAGCGTCGTCTTACCCGACCCGGACTTGCCGATAAGCCCCACGAACTCGCCGCTGTGCACTGCGAGGTCGACGTCTTTTAGCGCAGTGAACGGGATCTCCCCGGTGTCGTAGACCTTTAGCACCGAGCGCAGTTCGATGAGCGCCCCTGCAGACGTATGTGTGTCAGACATCGCAAGACCCTTCAGGCGAGCGGTTACAGCATCCGCCGATCACGGCGACGCCCGTAGAGTACCCACAGAACGGCCGCGACTGCGATTCCCGCGATGCCGACGAGACCCTTGCGCAGATCGACCTCATGTTCTCTCGGTCCTCCGACGGCGATGATCTCCATGCTCTGGGCATGGACATCGAACTCACCGCCATGCTCCTCACAGGAGATGTTGACCGGGCCCGTGAAGCGTACGACGTCGCCGTTGTGCCGGTAGTCGCCGAAGTACTCGATCTCGGCGGCCATCTCGTCGGTGACCCACACCCCGAGGCCGACCCCATCGCCCAGCACGTTCACCCATCGCCCGCCTCCGACAGCCCGTAAGTGCTCGCCGATCGCTTCTCCCTCGACGGTGACCACGCGCCCGTCGCGCGCCCGGTCGATGTCGACCACCTCGGCGGGCGACATGACAGGACCGGTGAGTGCCAGAGCCAGAGCGGGCATCGCAAGAGCGAGCACCGTCGCGGCCGCTATGAGTGACCCACTGCGCCTCACCTGACCTTTGCCCCTCTCACATCGAACGTCAGCACGATCTGCGCGATCAAGACCAGCACGGCGATGAACTCGAGCCGTCCCGCCCACATCTGGAACATGTATGTCAGCTTCAGGCCGACAGGCATCGTAGCGGACGTGATGCCGATCGAGAGCCCGGAGTTCGCAGTCGCCGACACGGACTCGAACATCGCTTCCGGCGTGGGATACCCATACGCAGCACCGATGACCCCGCCGGCCACATATGTCACAAGATACAGGATGAGAACGGTTGCAGCCGCCCCGGTGACCTGAGGGGTGAGTATACGGTGGCCGAGGTGGTGATAGCGCACGTTCACGGCCGCACTCGAAGGAGCGAGTGCCCGCTTCACGCTCAGCAGGATCGACTTGGCGATCACTCCCACCCGCAAAGCCTTGATACCGCCGCCGGTCGAAGAGAGTGACCCGCCGACTGCCATGCCGATGATGATCGCGATAAAGGCGGCGCCGCCGAAGTCGAGCGAAAGCTGACTCGGATAGACGGTCTGGTGCCCGGCGCTGTGGCCCGAAATGACCTGGAACACTGCCCTCCTGAAGATGCTGAAGGCGTCCGAGTACGGCTCGTGCATGCGGATACCAGCGACGACCAGTGCCGACATCGCGGCGATCACGAGAGCGAGCACTCTCGTCTCCAGGTTCCTGCGCAGTTCGAAACGTGCTCCTCGCCAGACCTGCGCGTGCAGCGCAAAGTTGAGAGAGCCGGCCATCATGAGAAAGAGGGCAAGTATCTCCATCCAGTAACTATGGTAGTACATCATGTTCATCCGCTGCGGCGCGAAGCCGCCGGTATCGAAGGCGGCGGCTGCGAGCCAGAACGAGTGAAGAATCCCTCGCTCCGGAGACATCCCGAGGTACCCTGTCACAGCAAAGAACGCCGCAGTCCCCGCGAACACATACGCGGCGGTCACGAACCAAATGAACCGTGCGGTGTGCAGCACGTTGGGCAGGATGCGCTCGTCGCGTCCTTCGGCGAGGTAGAGGGAGAACGCGCCCCCGCGCAAGCCGACCGAGAGCGAGAGTGCGGCCACGACGATGCCCTGGCCGCCGATGAACTGCGTAAGATGGCGCCACATGTTGTGTGAGTGCGCCATGTGGTCGAGATCGACAACGACCGTTAGACCGGACACGGTCAGTCCCGAGATCGCGTCGAAAGCGGCATCCAGATAGGTCGGGTAGTTTCCGGAGAGTGCCAGTGGGACAGCCGCGACAGCCGCCGCGCCGACCCATCCGAATGCGGTGATCGCGAGTGCGTGCGTATGCGTCACCCGCTCAGGTCGGGTCTCCGCGTTCACCAGCAGGGCACCGACCGCAAGCGCGACCCCCATCCCTGCCAGATAGTCGAGTGCGGCCGAGGGCTCGGAGTAGATCACTCCGGTCAACATCGGCACCGCCATGGCCAGCCCGATGCCTATCATGAACAGGCCCACGAAGTGCGCGACGATCCTCAGGTCGTCAGGCCGAAGCCTCAGCCACATCTCAGAACACCCAGGTGATCGCCACTGCCATCAGGAATAGGCCGAGAATGAACAGCGCGAACGCAGCGACCTCGGCCAGGAGTCCGCTGACCCAGTGCTTGAAGGGGCTGTGAAAGCGGTGAACCTGCATCGTCTCACCCGTGCTCGATAGTCTCGTACCCGGATCGGGCACCTGCCCCAGCATAGCCGGAGGGCGTCACGACTGTCACCTTCCCGTCCGAATGCCAAGAGCACTTTTCGCCCCGAGGAACAGGTGGGCGATGAGCACGAGTACGGCGAGGAACTCAAGACGCCCGGCCCACATCTGGAACATGTACGTGAGCTTCAATCCGATGGGCATGGAGGCGGATGTGATACCCGTGGAGAGCCCCACATTGGCGGCTGCAGAGATCGACTCGAACGCCGCCGCCCGCAGATCGTACCCGTACGCCGCGCCGATGAAGGCGCCTGTCATATAGGTGAGTATATAGAGGATGAACACGGTCCCCGCCGCGCTCGCTATCTCGGGCGTGAGCAACTTCTCGCCGAGATGATGATAGCGCATCTTGCCCACGGCGGAGCGTGGAGAAAGGCCATCCTTGACCTGCTGGACCAGCATCTTGGCGATGAGCCCGATCCTCAGCGCCTTGATGCCGCCAGCTGTCGAGGAGACCGCGCCTCCCGCAGCCATCGCGATGAGCATGGCTGCGAGCACCTGAGGTCCGAGATCGCCGATCCACTGGCCGTTATAGACAGTCTGGTGTCCCGTCCCGCTATGCGCCGACAACACATGATAGACACCCTTGCGCCACGGACCGAGCGCGCCTGCGTCCAACAGGCGGTTGGCGGACAAGCCAGCTGCAACGAAGAGCGACAGCGCCGTGATGCTGAGTACCAAAACCCTGACCTCAAGATTGCGCCAAAATTCACCGAATCCCCCGCGCCAGACCTGCGCATGGAGGTTGAAGTTCATCGCCCCCGCCAGCATGAGGAAGAGCGTGACGAGCTCGAATGCAGGGCTGTGGTAGTACATCGCGTTCATGGATTGCGGCCCAAAACCGCCCGTGTCATAGGTCGCGACCGCCGCCCAGAACGCGTGGAGGATTCCCCGCCCGGGTTCCATGCCTATAGAGGTCATCACAGCAAAGAGGGCGAGCGTGCCGATGCCGACGTATGCGGCTGTCACGACCCAGATGAAACGTACGGTGTGCATGATGTTGGGCAGGATCCGCTCATCGCGACCCTCGGCCATGTAGAGAGAGACGCTGCCGCCCTTGAGCCCGAGCGTGAACGAAAGTGCGGCGACCACGATTCCCTGCCCACCGATAAGATGTGTGAAGTGGCGCCACATGTTGTGCGCATGGGCCATATGATCGAGATCGACGACGACTGTCAACCCCGAGGTCGTGAAGCCGGAGAGCGAGTCGAATGCAGCGTCGAGGTAGGACGGGTAGTTGCCGGAGAGCGCAAGCGGGACCGCCCCGATGAGTGAGGCCACGAGCCAGCCGAGCGCAGTGATCGAGAACGCGTGTGCGTAGGTGATGCGCTCGCGTTTCACATCCGCATGCATGAGAAGCGTGCCTGCTGTCAGCGCGACCCCGATCCCGGCCAGATAGTCGAGCGCTGGTCCCCACTCGCGCCACAGCACCGCCGTCGCGAAGGGTATCGACATGGCGATACCGATGCCGACAGCGAACACACCCACGAAGTGCGTGATCGTGCGCGCATCTGCAAGGCGCAGCCTCAACCACATCTCCGCGACCCCTCTTTCTCTTCCCGCCGAGGAGATCCCCTGCATCACGGGAGCAAGCATACTCCTGTCGACCGGGCATTCGTATAGGTTTCTTGCAGAAGCTCGCGGCCTTCGAAAACATCGAGAGCGGCCACCTCGGCGGGCTACTCCGTCCGCTCTAACACCAATGCCTCAAGCCCTTCGCCATCGATGAGTGTCAGCATATCGCCATCTCGCTCGTACGTACTTGCGCTCTGGAGGAGTCTGAAGAACGTCTCCTCGGCTCGCATGTCGGGCTCGGGACCGGCCATGAGTGTCTGGGAGATCATGCCCACCGCAAAACCGCCGGCGGTGGTCGTCGTGTACTCTCCGCCGTAGCTGTTGACCGCGGAGCGACCTCCGATCTGGCCGTCGGCGAAGCTAGCAGTGAGTTCGAACGCAGCGGGGTCGATCTCGGATTCGGCCCACTCCACGACTCGCCAACCGGTCCCGTCAAGAGTCGTTCCATCACCCCCAGTACAGCCTGCGACGCCGCCGACGAGCATCAATACCACGGCTGCTGCCAGATAGGCTCCTGCCGCTACTCCACGTGAGTACATCGCTACCTCCTCGACAAGATCCCGCTACCGGCGGTGGCCCTAGTAAAAGCGCTTGATCTCGCGGACCAGCAGCTTGTCGCCGCGCTTCTTCTCGACCCGTGCCCGCACGTCCTGGCGCGTCGCAAGCTGCTCGAGCTCCTCACGCAGCCGCAGATAGCTGTCAAGGCGCCGCTCGTGCACCTCTCCGCGCTCGACAGCCCCGCGCACCGCGCAACCCGGTTCTCGCATGTGGGTGCAATCGGCGAAACGGCAGCGTGCCGCATGTTCCTCGATGTCGGGAAAGGCTGCCGAGATGCCATCCTCGGAGTCCCACAATGCGAGTGCACGCATGCCAGGCGTGTCAATAAGGATACTCCCATCCGCGAGGAAGAACATCTCACGTGCGACGGTCGTATGACGCCCCTTGCCATCGCTCTCGCGTACTTCGGCAGTATCTGCGACCTCGGCACCGATCAGTCGGTTGACGAGCGTGGACTTCCCCACGCCCGACGCGCCGAAGAACGCGGCCGTACATCCCGGGCCGAGATGGTGCGCGGCCAGCTCCTCCATGCCTTCACCCGTGATACCGCTCGCGACGTGGACGTCGACGCCGAGGGCAACGGAGGCGACTTCCTCGCGCACCGCAGCCGACCGGGGCACGAGATCGCCCTTCGTGAGCACCACCACCGGACGGGCCCCGCTCTCCCATGCGAGGACCAACTCGCGTTCCAGTCGCGCGATGTTGGGACCCTTCGGTGCGAGGGACTGCACGATGAAGAGCACGTCGACGTTGGCTGCCAGCACTTGACCGACGGTGTGCTCTCCGGGGTCTTTGCGGGTGAACGCCGAGGTGCGCGGCAGGATCGCTTCGACGATCGCCAGGTCGTGGCCTTCCGGGCGCGCCAGCGCGACCCAGTCGCCCACGGCGAGACGCGTGTCGTCGCTACTGCGGAGATGAGCGGCGAGTTCCGCGCGCAGCGGGCCGTCGACTGTCAAAACGAGGGGCTGGCCACGGTCGACGCGGCTCACCCGACCGGGAGAGAGCCCCTTGCCGGCAAGCGGGTCGAACAGGGCTTGGAAGCGTGCGGTGAACCCGAGCGCCGCAAGATCGCGCGGCGGCTCGCTAGCGGCAGGAGCGGATCCGGACCGAGCGGCTCGGGACTCTGCTGGGTGTGTGATGTTCTCCTCGGACACATCCTTAAGGATACCCCTCAAGGGCGCTCGTCGCGATTCGCGGCTACATTCGTCGGTACGTTCATCTGCGAAGGGGTGCGTGCCTGACCACAGCGACCGCCGTGTCCGCCAGCAGGTTCGGCCACAATCGCACGGGCCTCACCTCGCCGGCCCACTCGCCGGTCACGAGCGGGATCTCGCGTTCGATCTCGCCACCGTTAGTGGCGATGAAGTCGCGAAAGTCAGTGATCGTCGTGTGGTGGATATTGGGTGTGTCGTACCAGCTGAACGGTATCGACCGCGAGACCGGCATCCGGCCCCGCAGCGCCAGGTAACCGCGGACACGCCAGTGGCCGAAGTTAGGAAACGTGACGATCCCCCGCTCACCCACCCGGAGCATCTCGCGAAGCACGAACGCCGGGCGGCGCACCACCTGCAGGGTCTGCGAGAGCACGACGTAGTCGAAGGAGCCGTCCCGGTAACCGGGCAACCCCTCGTCGAGGTCTGTCCGGACCACGGAAAGTCCGCGCCCGAGCGCGCTCGAGATGTCCTCCGGGCTCAGGTCGACTCCGCGGACGGTACAGGCCTTTTCGTCTCGCAGATGCACGAGGAGCGACCCGTCCCCGCACCCGAGGTCGAGCACGCGACTGCCCTTTGGCACCAACTCCGTGATGAGGCGCAGATCGGCCCTCAGCAGGTCCGAGACGGTCATCGCTCTCCACCTCCTCCCACGGTGCCGATCGCCCGCTCGCGTTCCTCGGCGACGATACGCGCGAGGAACGGCTCGACGTACTGGCGCTGTTGCTCGGGCTCGAGCAGGAAGGCGTCGTGGCCGTACGGACTCTCGATCTCGGCGAACGACACTTCCGCATCGGCCCCCTTCAGCGCGTCCACGAGCTCTCGAGCCTGGTAGGTCGGGAAGAGCCAGTCGCTGGAGAACGACAGCACGAGCACGCGCGCACGAATCGATGTGAGTGCCTCGGTAAGGGTGCCGTACCCGGCAGAGAGGTCGAAGTAGTCCATCGCCTTGGTCATGTAGAGGTAGGTGTTCGCATCGAAGCGCTCGACGAACTTGCGCCCTTGGTACGCAAGGTAGCTTTCGACCTCGAACTCGGTCACGAACTCGAAGGCGTGCTCGGAACGCTCCTGAAGGTGTCGGCCGAACTTCGCACGCATCGAGTCGTCGGAGAGGTAGGTGATGTGGCCGATCATCCGTGCGATCGCAAGCCCGTGTGAGGGCTGGCCGTGCTCGTAGTAGTCGCCCTCTGCAAACGCGGCATCACCGAGGATCGCCGTTCGACCGACCTCGTTGAACGCGATCGACTGTGGCGCAAGTCTCCACGTGGTCGCGATCGCCGCGATCGAAGCGACACGCCGCGGATATCGCTGCGCCCACGCGAGCGCTTGCATGCCACCCATCGAACCGCCCACGACGCATGCGAGTCGATCGATGCCGAGGTGATCCAGAAGCGCGGCTTGCACATCGACCATGTCCTCGATGGTCACCAGCGGAAATCGCAGTCCGTGCGGTACGTTCGTGACCGGATCGATCGACCCCGGTCCGGTCGTGCCCGAACACCCACCGAGCACGTTGACGCAGATCACGAAGTACTTCCCGGTATCGATCGCCTTCCCTGGCCCGACGACCGGCTCCCACCAGCCCGGCACGATCTCGCCGAACCGGTCAGGGCCGTTCGCAACGTGCGCGTCACCCGAGAGCGCGTGGCAAACAAGCACAGCGTTCGTGCTAGCCGCGTCGAGTTCCCCGAACGTCTCGTACGCCACCGTCACGTGCTCGAGCCGACGGCCCGACACGAGGTCGAAGCCGTCGGCCGTCTCGAACACTTGCGGGCCGGACGCCGCAGGGCTCATCATCGTCACACCCGCTCCAGCGCCTGGTCGAGGTCAGCGATGATGTCATCGATAGCCTCGATACCCACCGAGAGCCTCACGAACTCCTCGGAGATGCCAGCCAACTCGAGTTCCTCGGCGCCGAGTTGACTATGCGTGGTGGTCGCGGGGTGGATGATGAGCGACTTGGCGTCGCCGACGTTCGCGAGGTGGCTGAAGAGCTCGACTCCGTCGATCAGCGTTCGACCGGCCTCCTTACCCCCGGCGACGCCGAAGACGACCACTCCGCCGTACCCGTTGGCGAGGTAGCGGTCGGCGTTCGCCTTGGTGGGGTGATGCTCCAGACCCGGGTAGCTGACCCACTCGACCTTTGGATGGGTTTCCAGCCAGCGTGCCACTGCGAGCGCATTGTCGGAGTGCCGCTGCACTCTGAGTGAGAGCGTCTCGATGCCAAGGAGGAACTGCTGCGAGTTGAAGGGCGAGAGCGACGCGCCGAGGTCGCGCTGTAGTTGCACACGCGCCTTGATACCGAAGGCGACATTGCCAAGCCCGGGAAAGTCGCCAAAGACGTCCCAGAACTTCAGCCCGTGATATGAGGGGTCCTCCTCGGTGAACCAGGGGTGCCGCCCTCCGCCCCAGTCGAAGTTGCCGCCGTCGACCAGGATGCCGCCGATCGAGGTCCCGTGCCCACCTATCCACTTCGTGAGCGAGTGGATGACGACCGCCGCCCCGTGCTCGATGGGGCGACAGAGGTAGGGCGTGGCGAACGTGTTGTCGACGAAGAGCGGGATGTTGAGTGAGCGGCCCGCATCCGCGAGGCCGGCGATGTCGGGGATGTCGAGGCGCGGATTGCCGATTGTCTCGACGAACCATGCCTTCGTGGTCGGGTCACTTGCCGCCGCAAAGCCGTCGGTGTCGGTCGTCTCGACAAATCGGACCTCGATCCCGAGCCTGCGGAACGTGTGCAGGAAGATGTTCCAGGTACCTCCGTACAGCGAGGTCGAAGCGATGATCGAATCGCCCGCACCCGCGACGTTCAGCAGTGCGATGACCTCGGCCGAGTGCCCGGACGCGGTCGCAAGCGCCGCCGTGCCGCCCTCGAGCGCCGCAACGCGCTGCTCGAGCACATCGTTGGTCGGGTTCATGATCCGCGAGTATATGTTGCCGAACTCGCGCAAGCCGAAGAGGTCGGCGGCGTGATCGGTGTCGCGAAAGTTATACGCGACGGTCTGGTAGATGGGGACCGCGCGTGATCCGGTGGTCGGGTCAGGGACTGCGCCGCCGTGGACGGCGAGCGTATCGAAGCGGGGTCTGGGTGCGGTGTGCTCGCTCATGGTCGCTCTCACTTCCGTGTCGTGGATTCTGAGGATAGATGTACCCGACCTTAGGCTACGGCCGGGTGGCCGAGGCGCCCAGATCCTTCGCATACGCGAGTAGACCCGGGCTGGGTCATCATCATGTCCATCATCATCACGAACGCGGAAGGGCGTGCCATGATGCTGCTGCCGCACCTCCTCTCTTCGACTCGAGGTGAGCGCCAAATCGTATCCGGCGACTCGGATGTGCCGACCATCGTGCACATCCCGAGACGGATTCGTCAAGCGCAAGGACCGCACCAAGCAGGTGCGGTAACTCCCCTGTTAGACTCGAAATACCCCGAAAG
>CAYGKH010000035.1:0-14152 GCA_964350345.1 uncultured Coriobacteriaceae bacterium | reverse complement strand
GCGGTGTCCAGATTTCGAGCGGCGTAATGTGTACAGTATTCAGTCGGCGTCGACACCCGGCCTTACCCGCACTCTGCGCTTCGATGAACTCGGCGACGGGGGAGAGCCCCTGTGCTGCACAGAAGGCGCGTATCGCCTTGATCTGTGCGGGGATGGATAACCCTCAGCCTGTTGCTCTTTGGTGCTCACACGGGCGTAGATAACGCAGGAAGTCATCTTCACCGATCCCCCTTATGGCTCCGGTCGGTCAGCCCCATCATGCCATGAGTCTGTAAACAGAATCCCCCATGTTATAAGCGGTGGGGGATTCGAGCCCGCCCCCACAGCGGCGAGAGGACTGGCTGAGATCAGTCGCTGAGCGGTATCGAAAGGGCGCGGGCCTCGCACGCCCCGAGGGCGCTTTCGCGCTCCTCTGGGCTGCGCGAAGCTCCGTGCCTACTTCGTGTCTGCCGCGAATCTGATTCTCAGGGTGATCTCGTCTCAGTCCCGGTCGGATTGTGCGAGTCTGCCAGACGAATAGCATGGCGGACTGCGGTCGACTACCCTTGATCGCAGGCCGATGTTGGGATGAATGACTCTTGTTAGGCATATACGAAGGTGGTGTGCCTGTGGAATGGCTAGACTGGACTGCGGCGACTGTAAGTCGCTCGTCGCTTCGCTTAGTTGGCCAAGGGGGGCACCTTCGGGAGAGTGAACCGGAGTCCACCTTGGCGCAATATGTGTCCGACCGGGTTCATGAATGGCTACACGCCCACGCCGCACATGCGTTAGTGCCGCAGGGTGTGCCCGAGTTCGTTACGCTTGCGGAGGTTCGACCTGTATTGGAGCCTGCCCTCTCGCTTCTGGAAGCGTATCAGGCGGTCGGAAAGGGCTTTGTCGACGCGTGCAGGTTTCGCTCTGACGAAGAGTTGCCCTGTTTGACGTGGAGTCGCGAAGCTGACTGGGCCATGACTGGCTTCATTGCACAGCTCTGTAACAACAACGTCGCAGCGACGCTGCTTCTTGTCCGAGGATTCCCGGTCCAGGCCAACCTGCTCATTCGCCAATCGCTTGAGGTAGTTGCTCGAACTGTTGTCTTTGCTGATGATCGAGATCTGTTCGCGGAATGGAACGAAGCATTGGGCGGAGTCCTGGACGAGCGCGTCCTTGAAGCCAACCGTAGGAGCCAGTACCACAAAGCACTCAAGCCCACGAAGCTATTCGCAAGACTGCGCGACATCGATGAGCGTCACGACTTCTCGCCTGATGGGAGCCAAGACGGAGGATTCTGGGACTTTTATGGTTGGTTATCGGAGTTTGCACATTCGGAGGATCGTGCTGTCTTCCTGAGTGCACGCCCTATTGCTCGACGAGGTCTGATGTCCGACGACGACACTCTCCTGCACGACGAGCCCTTTGCTGGCCTTTGGTCTGCTGCTCCAGATGCGCTCGACGCGATTAGGAACTTGCTCGTACTGAATAACTGGTTCTGGTACCGCTTTCCGATACTCGCAATCGTTGGTGAGGCGAGCGAACGGCCACGCTTCTTTCCTGCGGATGCAGATGGAATCCCAGAAGACGAGGCGGGGCTCTTCTTCACACTTGGCGGCCTGATTGGACTGGCGGAGAACGACTCTGTGGTCGCCATGCTACTTCGGGCTGACTCCTGATCCAGTGTTGACCGTGTCGAATCACAGCGGCGGTATTAGTCTGAACAGCGGGCACGCCCGCCACGGTTCGCGGGCTATGCGCCGCACCGTCAAGTCGTTCGGAGCGCATCGACTATCGCCCACCAGCAGCCCGGAACCGGTCTCATACGAGGCCGGTTCCTTCTGTTGTCGGGAGAACGTCTTCAGGGTGGTCGATCGGCAACGTCAGTCGGAACTCGGACCCCTCGCCCAGGCGACTTGTCACGTCTATCGCTCCGCCCATCATTGCCGCGAACTCTCTTGAGATCGTGAGCCCAAGCCCCGTGCCCTCCGGCTTGGCATTCTGAACCGAATCCAACTGGGCGAACGGCTCGAAGATGTCCTCGATGCGGTTGTCGGGAATGCCCGGTCCGGTGTCGATCACGCGAACCTCCAAGTGCTGTTCACTTCCTACGTGAAGCGAGATGATCACGTGTCCCTTGTCGGTGAACTTGACGGCGTTTCCAGCCAGGTTCAAGAGGACCTGCTTCACCTTCGCGCAGTCGGTTCTGATGTGCAGCTTCTCCTCCGGCGAATCGAGTCGAAGACCCACTCGCTTTTCGGCCGCAAGCGGTTTGAGCATCTCGGTAACGTTTTCGAGCACCTCGACGAGATCGAACTCTTGCACGTTCAGAGTCATCTCGCCAGCCTCCACCTTGGCCAAGTCGAGGATCTCGTCAACGAGTTCGAGGAGGTGCTTCCCTGAGCGATTGATCATCGCAACCTGGGTGTTCTGTTCCTCAGTCAGAGGACCGGCGAGTCCCTGGCCGAGGACGCCCGAGAACCCGATGATCGAGTTCAAAGGGGTACGCAACTCATGGCTCATGTTCGCAAGAAAGGCGCTCTTGACGTGCGTGGCCTCCTCTAGTTGCATGTTCACCTGCTCAAGATCCTCGACTGCCACCTGCAACTGCAGATTGAGGGAGCGGAGCTGCACGTTCGAGGTTTTGAGACTCGCGTTCGCACGGGCGAGATCCTCTGTTCGTTCGGCTACGAGCATCTCAAGCTGGTCGCGGTGCCGTTCGAGTTCCGCCTCGACAGCCTTGCGTTCGGTGATGTCGATCAGGACGCCTTGGGTCCGGAGGAGCTCTCCGGTAGACGAGCGGATCGCCCAGGTCCGCTCGGTGACCCACCGTTCTTCTCGGGTATCGGCTGTATGGATGCGGTAGTCGACATCCACTTGATCGATCCCACTGCTTCTGGACTCACCGACCACCCGCGCCAGCAAATCCACATCGTCTGCGTTCATAAGCTCCGTGTGGCGTGCGCGGCGGCTCATGAGTTGTTCTGCGTCGTAGCCGAACTGCGCTATGCTACGAGACACGAACTCTATCGGCCATCCTTCCTCTGCCGCCCAGGTGAAGGCGACCGCAGGGCCGCGTGAGGCGATGGCATCGAGTTCGCGAAGTCGCCGGGCGGCTTCGTGCTGCTCGGACACATCAGACATGATCGTCAAGATGAGCCGTTCACCGGCGATGTTGACGGATGTGGTCGTGAACGACATCCATCGTTCCGCTTCGTCCTTGCGGACGATGGGAAGCTCGAAGGCGGGGCGCCTTCCGGCCAGGGCCTCCTTGGAGATGCGGACGGCCTCGGCGCGTCGCTCTGGTGTCGGATATGCAAGTTCGAACCATCCGTGCGTCTGGACCTCTTCGCGTGAATACCCGGACAGTCGCTCCAGAGCGTCGTTGTAGACCACTATCGTTCCGTCCGGCTTCCCGAGAGAGATGCCCTGATCGGTCTGCTCGATGAGGGCACGGAATCGTTCTTCGCTCTCGCGGAGCGCAGCGATGGCTTGCATGCGCTGCGTGATGTCTGCGACCGTCGCGAGCAAGACCACTCGGTCTGTGGTGTCTATCCTCTGAAGGTTGATCTCGACCGGGTACTCCGTACCGTCCTTGCTGCGCTGCACGCCCTCGAAGGTGATCTTCTCGCGCTCACCATCTAGTGCAGCTGCGATGAGTGCGCGCATCCGCTCTTCATCGATGTCGACGAGCGCATCCGACGGCTTCATCCTCGACAGTTCGTCCGCTGTGTATCCGAGAGCGCGTTGCGCTGCCGGGTTGGCGAAGGTGAACCGTAGGCTCTGCGGGTCGATTGCGTAGACCTCGTCGATGCTGTGTTCCACGATGTCGCGGAGCCAGGCGCGATTCCGCTCTGCCGCGTACAATTCCCGGTAGGTCCGCACGCGATGATTGCGCCACGCGAGTGCAGCGCTGGTGGATGCGATCACGACGAACGAGACTGCCGCGACCGCGATGAGCCCCAGGCGATCCCCGGCCTGGGGGGCGATCTCGACACTGTCGATCAAGGAGATGAGGTGCCAGTCGCTACCCTCGACAGCGTCGATAGCGATAACGATCTCTATTCCTCGGTGGTCACGGGCGGTCACGGTGTGGTTGCCGTTAAGGACCGCCTGCACTATGGCTCGGCTCGCATCCGATGGGGGCATCTGGTCCGGCTCACTGCTCCACCGCAGGCTCGAGGGACTGAGGAGTGCCACGTGGTCCCCCTCGACGCGACCGAGGAAGGTCTCCGCCGTATTGCCCGAAGCCTGCCAGTATCTCAGGGACGGATAGAGGTCGACCTCCGGGTCGATGGTCATGACGAGCGCCCCGAAGGGGGCCCCTCCGCCGTTGCTGGGATCTACGAGGGGTGCCGTAACGGTGAGATGGAGATGGCCGCCTGTTGGGTCACGGAGCGGAGGGGAGAGGGTGACCTCTCCTGATGCGATGATTCCGGCGGTGACCTGGTCGACACGAGGGTCCTCCCCGCTGAGAAGCCCCGTGTCAAGACCTTCGGCGTCGAGAATGAATGCGCTTTCGTAGTTCGGGTTGGACAGAGTGCTCTCTAGCCACGACAAGATTTCGCGCCGCGCAGCAGAATCAGTGGGGTCGTGGAGCGCGCGCTGAGTGAGTTCGATGAAGACAGGGTTCGTCTGAAATGTTGCGGCATCACCGAGCCGCTCCTCGCGCCACTGTGACACAGAAGCGGTCTTCATATCCCTGACGCTTGCGAATCGTCGGAACTCATTCTCGCGGAGTACGCGTTCCTGATCGCGATAGAAGAGCGTCCCGGCGGCGATTGCGATCAAGCCGGACAGGACGAAGACGAGAATCACGGTCCAGGACGAGGGCGCTCCTAGCTTGCGCAGCTCGCGTGACAGAGACGACATCAGTCCCCCCAGGCGGTGTTGGTGAGCGTGTCGGCATCATCCAGTGGAGACTGAAGTGCCGGTGCATCGGATCATCAACCATCAAGGATTATACGCGTCGTCACGCCGCACTGCCGGGTTCGCGGTCTGTTGAACCATTCGAAACCCGACCGGGTGTTTTGGTACACTCGCTCGCACTGCAGATCCTGCACGGGGCACGCTGAAAGACGATCAAGCACGAGAAGGGGTTTCAAATGACCGAGTTCTGGCGAGCAGTCGTCCTCGGCGCGGTTCAGGGAGTGACCGAGTTCATCCCCATATCTTCCTCCGGGCACCTCATGTTGATCCACAAGGGGCTCGGCTGGAGCGAGTTCGGCCTGGCATACGACGTGGTGCTACACCTCGCCACGCTCCTGGCAGTCGCGATCTACTTCCGTTCGGACATCTCCGGGATGGCGGTCGCGCTCGTGTCGAAGAACCCCGATCTGGATGCCGAGAGAAGACTCGGGCGGCTCGTGATGGCCGCGACCGCCGTCACAGCGGTCATGGCGCTGGCCTTCAGCGACGTCATCGACCGTGCGTTCTCCGACATCACTTGGATAGGTGCCTTCTTCCTGCTCACCTCGGTAGCGCTCGTCTCGTCCGAACGGCTAGGCGGCAAACGGCTGCACGAGATCTCGGGCCTGTCTATGGGCAAGGCGCTCCTTATCGGCCTCGCGCAGGCCGTCGCTCTCTTTCCGGGTGTATCGCGTGCTGGCGCGACGATGGCAGCCGGGATGGGAGTCGGTCTCGATCGCGAGCAGTCCGCTCGCTTTTCCTTCCTGATGTCTGTGCCGATCATCTTGCTCGCAGGCGTGAAGACGGGTTTGGATGCGGTAGCCGACCCGCAGCCCTTCATCGGTCTGTGGGCTGCGCTCGCGGGAGGTGTGGTGGCGTTCGTGGCGGCCTATGCCTCCATCGCAGCCCTCCTTGCTTTCCTGAAGCGGCATTCCCTTTACCTGTTCGCGGGCTATACTGCTCTTCTCGGCGCGGGGACACTGATCTGGCAGCTGTCGTAGGGTCGAGCAGGCCAGTCCTTTGACCTGCCGCGGACGTATGGTTACGATGGCGGGCGCGCGATCGACGCGGCCTACCGGGCGTTGCTCTGCCGCCCGTGTGCAGTGCCGCTTTACCGAGGGAGGTGAGAATCGATGGAGGCATCGAGAGGCAAACCGCATGAACGTAAGCTTGTCTATGCTGCCCCGTGCACTGCACCCGAGGAGGACCTCGTATGCCCAACCTCATCGATCTCGCCCGACATGACCGTCTGAACGAGCTGTCTGACTGGCTCGAGGAGACTGGCACGCTCGATATCGCCGAGGAGTTGACGCGGCTCGACCCCGCTCACCGGGCGATCACCTTCCGACTGCTTGCGAAGGACCGCGCGCTCGCTGTGTTCGAGGCCCTTGACCCCGTACAGCAGCAAGAGCTGCTCGACGGACTGCGCGCCGAAGAGGTCAGAGAGCTGATCGAGGGGCTTGAGGCCGACGATCGCGTTCGCCTGCTCGATGAGGTGCCGGCAAAGGTCGCCAAGCAGCTGCAGTCTGGACTCTCGCCCCAGGAACGGCGGGCGACAGCTACGCTTCTCGGCTATCCGCCCGAGTCCGCCGGGCGCGTCATGACCCCGGGGTTCGTGAACGTACGTGCCACGATGAGCGCGTCCGACGCGCTTGCAAAGGTGCGCCGCACCGGAGGCAGCGCCGAGAACCTCCGTATACTCACCGTCACTGACGATGCGCGCCGCCTTGTCGGGATCGTAGACCTCACGACCCTTGTCACCGCGGGTCCTGCGACACGGATTGCGGATCTTGTCGAGCCGGAGACCTACTCGGTCCATGCCGACGAGGACCAGGAGGTCGCCGCGCGCCTCATGCAGGAGGCTGACCTTATCGCGCTTCCCGTCGTCGACCGAGAGGATCGTCTGGTCGGGATCATAACCTTCGACGACGCGATGGCGATCCTTGAGGCCGAGGAGACCGAGGACATCTCCCGTATCGGTGGTGCCGAGCCTCTCGAGCGAGCCTACATGTCCGCGTCGGTGCTTGTTCTTGCCCGCAAGCGGGCGGTATGGCTGCTCGTTCTGATCGTCGCAGCAGCACTCACCGTGAACGTCCTTCAGTTCTTCGAAGAAACCCTGGAAGCGCTTGTGACGCTGGCGCTTTTCATACCGCTCCTCATCGACACGGGTGGTAACTCCGGCTCGCAGGCGTCGACGGTCGTTATCAGGGCCATAGCGGTCGGTGAGGTCCGCTTCAGCGACCTGCCCCGCATCATCTGGCGCGAGACCCGCGTGGGGCTGCTACTCGGGGCGATGCTTGCGGTCGTTGGATTCCCTATCGTCGGGCTTATCTTTGGCTGGGACTTCGCGACGGTCATCTCTCTGACACTCGTCGCGGTCTGCACCTGGGCATCGTTCGCCGGGGGCATGCTGCCGGTGCTCGCCAAGCGCATCGGCATCGACCCGGCAGTCGTGTCTGCGCCGCTCATCACCACACTGGTCGACGCGACCGGCCTCATCATCTATTTCATGATCGCTCGCGTGGTGTTCGCTGAGCAGATCGCGGGTTTCGTCGGCTAGCGGCGATAGCCTGCTGATGACTGACATGACGTTCCCATCAGGTGTCCGAGATCGGAAACAGTCGCTTAGGCACCCACGTTGAAGGGAGAGCGCGTCTCATGCTCATGTATCTGTCAGCTGCCGCTGGTTTCGTACTGCTATTCGGTGGGGGAGAGTTCCTTGTTCGCGGCGCGGTGACGGTCTCCCGGCGCCTCGGGCTCTCACCCCTCCTGATCGGCATGACGGTCGTCGCCTGGTGCACCTCGGCGCCTGAACTCGTTGTCAGCCTTGGAGCAGCACTCGAAGGCCGTTCGGACATCGCGGTCGGCAATGTCGTGGGCAGCAACATCTTCAACACCCTGGGCGTGTTGGGTGCGGCGGCGGTCATCGCCCCGATACTGGTGGATCCGCGCTCCTTGAGGCGTGACATGTCGATCATGCTGGGATCGTCTGTTGCGCTGGCCCTCGTGGTGGCCACTGGTGAGATCGGGCGACTGCCCGCTGCCGTGCTTCTTGTCGGTCTCATGCTCTACGTGTTTCTCTCCTACCGATCGGAGGCGCGTCGGCCCTCTGTGCCGTCGGCGGCGTTGCACGAACATGAGTCTGCCGAGATCAAAGCGACCGGGTCGACCATGTCAGGGATCTCCTACCTCGCCGGCGGGCTCGTCGCGCTGGTTATCGGATCGAGGTTCCTCGTAGTCGGAGCATCCGAGATCGCTCGTACGTTCGGGGTTTCTGAAGCCGTGATCGGCCTCAGTCTCGTTGCCGTGGGCACGTCGCTCCCGGAGCTGGCAACAAGCATCATCGCAGCGCTCCGACGTCATCCTGACGTGGCGGTAGGCAACGTGGTCGGTAGCAACATCTTCAACATCCTCGGAATCCTCGGCATCACCGCGCTGGTGAGACCCGTCGGAGTTGCGGAGCAGATCGCATCGCTTGACGTGTGGGTCATGGTTGGCGCATCGCTGGTGATGGTGCCGATGCTTCTTTGGAGAGGGAGGATCAGTCGGCCTGTCGGCGCGGTCCTGCTCCTGGCATATGTCACGTACCTGATGATCCTGTTCTAGCTGAACTGATGCGCACTGCGGATCGGTGTGGCATCTGTTGCACCGATCCCGATCCCGATTCCGATCGCGGGAGACCCTGTAGCGAGCCCGGGGAGCGCACGCAGCACCATCTCGACCAACAAGCCGACCGGCCGAGTGAGCGCATCTGTGACGGGGATGCCGAGCTCCGTCTCGTACAGGGCGATAGCGGCCGTCACCTCCGCATCGGTCATGTTCTCGTGGTTGATCGTCAGTCCGATCACACGCGTGTCCGAGAAGGTCTCGATCAGGTTGATCTCGCTCGCCGGTGAGGCGACCGGTAGGTCGTCGAAGTCGCAGCGCATCTCTCGGGCGGGCGCGTGTTGGAGGATGACCGCCTGGGGCTGGCTGCCCCTCAGGATGAATCCGGACGACAGGTAGGCCGGGTGGCCAAGGGCGCTTTGCCCCTCGACGATGATCACGTCAGGCTGCTCGCCCTCGAATGCGCCCAGGACAGCCCCCTCCATCTCGCCTGCGCAGAACTGGCTCGGCATCGCGTCAAGCGCCACACCGTATCGCGCACCCTGGATGAGACCGGTCTGTCCGGTAGTGACCATGACGGCTTTGATCCCGCGTTCGTTGAGGGCGCGCGTCAGTACGGTAGCTGTCGTCCGTTTCCCGATGGCACAGTCCGTTCCGAGGATCGCGATCCTCGGGCAGGTCACCGTCGAGATCGAGCCGTCGAAGAGTCGCAGATCTTTCTTGTCACGCGGTCGCCGCACGTCGTGGATCGTCACGTCGTGTTCCAGTCGCGCCGCGGCGAACACGGGGTCGTCGCCCAGGAACTCGTGCAGCCCGCTGACAATGTTCATTCCGAGAGCCATCGCTTCGAGGACGACCCCGCGCTCGCGCACCGAGAGCATCCCGCTTGCCGGTGCGATACCGAAGATGAAGACATCGGGCACATCGCCCGCCAGGGTGATCGCGTCAGCGAGATCGGTACAGATAGGGATATCATTGCTCGTGTCGCCTAGTACATCACCAGAGTCGAGCCCGGATCTCTCGCTATCGATCACCGAGAGGATCTCGTACCGCTCCGAGTGGCGAACCAGGCCGTTGGCGGTCTTGCCGTCGATCGAGCCGAAGTTCGCTTCGCAGTAGACGACGGCCGTAGGCAACCGGCCAGAGACACATGTTGGGTCAGAGTATGATGCGATAGTCACAATGCTCCTTGAAATCGGCAGAAGCCCGACCGGATCGCCGCCCTAGAATGGCGACACGGTCACACGATTGCCAGGGTCTCCCCTGAGGGTTCCTGGGTGGCGGCTCGCCAGTTCAATGGGGCATCGGCCGCGTCTCGCGGACTTCGCGGAGGGGCTGCTGCCGGTGGCGCGAGGTGTCCTAAGCCGAGGAAGGACAGGCGCGATCTCGAGGCCGAGAGTGATTCAAGTATAGCACGCGGCCCCACGGAGGCCGTCGCACGGCGGGTCACAGCCTCTGCTCTGCTAGGCTCCGGCCAGTAGCACCGACTCTGCTGAAGTCGATGCGATCCTGCGCGAAGGCAAGTTCGTGCGAGCACAACTGCAGGGAAAGTAGGCGGGAACGTCTGGCTTACCGGTCGAAGAGTCGCCAGATAACGTTCACGATGATCGTGAGCAGCACGCTTAGCACGATCATCGAGCCGATCGGCGCGTAGCAGCCCCAGCGCTCATCGCCGAGGCGCAGATCGCCGGGGAGCGAGCCGAGGCCGAGGCGACCGCCGAACCACATCAGCACGCCGAATGCGGCCAACACGAGACCAGCTATCACAACGAGTTTGCCGATGTTCTGCAGGTCGAACACGTCTCGGTCTCCTCCGTAGGATCTAGTCGTCGTCTGTGGGTTGCCGCCGCATCCGCTTCACGCCGGATCGGCGCATCTTGCCCTCCACCCGTCGCTTGCGCGCTCGTCCGGATGGCCGCGTCTTGATGCGCGGAGTGGGCTTCTCGCCGAGCGCATCGAGCTTGGCGCGCAGACGCTTGAGGCATTCGGACTTGTTGCGCAGCTGGCTTCGTTCACGCTGGCACTGCACGCGGAGCCCGGTGGGCCGATGCACGAGTCGCACCGCGCTGTCGGTGGTGTTGACCGACTGTCCGCCGGGACCGCTCGAGCGGAACACCTGCACCTCGCACTCGGCGAGGATCGCCTCGTCGGTCTCCGGGATCGTGTAGCCCTCGGGCAGGCCGCCGGTCTCGTCAGCTCCTGCGCTCACTCGTCCGTCTCACCCTCCAGTGATCGAGATCGCATCGGTCGGGCACATGTCCGCCGAGTCCCGGATGGGGCCGTAGAGCTCGTGCCCGGGATTCTCCTCGATGACGTAGGAGAGCCCGTCGTCGCGGAGTTGGAACACCTCGGGGCATGTGTCCTCACACAGGCCACAGCCGATACACAGATCGTGGTCGACGACTGCTTTCATGGGAGGCCTCCTCGGTCCGGGGTCACGGCGCGCAGGTGTCAGGCCCGCGTGTAACCATGATACCCAGGGTATGCGCCGGGGAACCCGTGCGGGCAAACCTTGAGCCGGCTGGTCAGGGGTGTTTCAATGGGGTTCTTCCATCAGCGGCGACGCGGACGGGGAACCCCAGTGCGCATCCTTCGGGACATCTTCAGGCGAAAGCTCCGTGCTCTTCTCACTATCTCCGGCATCACGATCGGCGTGTTCGCCCTCGTGATGCTCGGATCGGTGGCCGAAAGCATGAACCTCATGGTCGAAGGCGGTAAGGAGTACTACGCCGAGAAGGTCATGGTCTCCGACGATTCGGGGACGGGGAGCATGAGCGTCACGCCCATGTCGATCTCGATGATCGACGAGCTCGAGTCGGTCGAGGGCGTCACGCGGGCCTCGGCTTCCCTCTCGCTCCTCCTCGACGACTTGAGTGCCGTCCAGATGGGCATGCCGTCGCTGATAATCGGTCGCGATCTGAGGGACCGCGGCTATGAGACGTTCCCGATGACACTCGCGTCCGGTCGCGACCTTGAGCCGGGGGAGCGAGGAGTGGTCGTGGTCGGCTCCGACCTCGTCAGCCCCCTCGGTGCCGAGGTCGGTGGCGAGGTGGAGATGCGGGGAGAGACTTTTCGGGTCGTCGGCATCCTCGGCAAGACGCTCACGACTCCGGACTCCTCGGCATACATCCCGCTAGCCGACGCTCAGGAGATGTTCGCACGGGAACTGACTGCTCCGGTGCGCGAGGCGATCGATGTAGGCGACCTCGCGACCGGGCTCATCGTGTTTCACGCAGATGGCGTGAACGCTGACGAGCTGGCGGAGCGGATCGAGCGTGAGGTTGCCGACGTGCGCGCGGTGGGTCCGGCCGCTTTCGAGGACCGGATCGTCGGGATGATGGGCATTTTCAACGCGGTCATCTTTGGTGTCGGACTGATCGCGCTGCTCGTCGGGGGACTGTCGGTCATCAATACGATGACAATGGCTGTCGCGGAGCGCACTCGCGAGATCGGCGTGCGCAAAGCGATCGGGGCCTCGAACAGCGCGATCATGCGCAGGTTCCTCGCCGAGTCAGCGCTGATAGCTCTGTTAGGGGGAGTGCTCGGAGTCGCGTTCGGTGCGGGGACGATCGCCGTGCTCGAAGCGCCGGGTTCCGCGATGGCGGGGATGTTCCTGCTGACCGGGCGGCTCGCGGGAGGGTCGGTGGCGTTCGCGCTCGCACTCGGTGTGCTCGCCGGGCTGTGGCCTGCGTGGCACGCTGCGCGGCTTGCGCCCGTGGAAGCGCTCCGCTACGAATCATGAAGAAATCGCATAGCGGCGATGAGGCGACGAGGCCCGCCCTGCCGGAGGGGAGCACAACATGAGGGTTCTGCGGAACGTTTTCAGGCGCAAACTGCGCGCCTTTCTCACGATATTCGGCATCACTATCGGCGTGCTCGCGCTCGTGGTGATGGGTGCGCTCGCCGAGAAGCTGCAGTTGCTGGTCGACGGCGGCGTCGAATACTACGGTGACAAGGTCGTGGTGAGCGGTCCGAGCAGCATCGGCGGCTTCGGTGTCGAACCGCTTTCGCGTGACTTGGTCGCCGAGATCGAGTCGATCGACGGCGTTACGCGCGCTGCGGCGTCGGTCATGCTGCTCCTCGATGAAGACCCGAGCGCGGTCAGCTTCGGGGTTCCCGCCAACATCAACGGCGAGGACGGTCGCGCCGTGGGCTACGAGACCTTCGAGGTCCGCTACGCCGATGGCCGCGGGGTCGAACCCGACGAGAGTGGCGTGGTCGCGGTCGGCTCCGACCTCGTCGCACAGCTCGATGCAACGGTGGGAGGCGATGTCGAGATCCGAGGCGAGACCTTCGAGGTCGTCGGCATTCTGGAGAAGACACTTACCGCTCCCGACCAGTCGGTCTTGATGAGTCTGCCCGACGCCCAGGACCTCCTCGTGGAGTCGCTCCCGGCTGCCGTGCGCGAGACGGTCGAGCCGCGCGACCTGGTGACCTCCATCGCGGTCTACCTCGAGGACGGTCGCGATCCCGACGCGATGGCTAAGATCATCGCCGAGGAGATCCCGGACATCACCGCGATGGGTCCGGAGGGCTTCCAGTCTTCGGTGCAGGAGCCGCTCAAGATCTTCAACCAGATCATCTATGCCGTGGCCTTCGTCTCACTCGCGGTCGGTGGCCTCTCGGTCATCAACACGATGACGATGGCGGTGGCCGAGCGGACCCGTGAGATCGGCGTGCGCAAGGCGATCGGTGCCTCCGATGGCGCCATCATGCGGCAGTTCATCGCAGAGTCGGCGGTCATCGGCATGATCGGCGGGCTCGTTGGCCTGCTCGTCGGGTGGGGAGTCGTTCTCCTCGCCAACAGTGCGGGAGCGGCGAGCGCAACGGAGCTCTTCTTGATCACGCCACGCCTGGCGTTCGGGGCGGTCGGCTTCGCGGTGTTCCTCGGCGTGTTGTCCGGCCTCTATCCCGCCTGGCACGCGGCACGTCTGAACCCGGTCGAAGCCCTGAGGTACGAGTAGCCCCGCATGGGGAGAGGAGACGCGAGATGGATTCGATCGTGAAGGTCGCCGGGCTGACGAAGCGCTACCGTCTCGGCAAAGATAACTACGTCGACGCCTTGCGCGGCGCATCCCTTGAGGTCGCCCGCGGTGAGATGGTCGCGATCATGGGGCCGAGCGGCTCGGGCAAGTCGACGCTGATGCACATTGCGGGCTGTCTCGACCGGCCCGACTCCGGCGAGGTGTGGCTGTCTGGCCGCAGGGTCGACCAGCTGCGCGGTGGGGCGCTCACTGCTGTCCGCGGCCGGGAGGTCGGCTTTATCTTCCAGGGCTTCAACCTCATCCCGACGATGACCGCGGTCGAGAACGTCGCGCTCGCGGCCGAGTACGCCGGTGCCTCGCGCCGAGATGCTGCTGCGAAAGCTCGCACCCTGCTCGAGCTTGTGGGGCTTGCGGACCGGATGAAGCACGCGCCGACCGAACTATCCGGCGGTCAGCAACAACGCGTCGCTATCGCCCGTTCGCTCGTCAACGACCCGTCTATCGTGATGGGGGACGAGCCCACCGGAGACCTCGACACGGCCACGAGTGCAGAGATCGTCGGAGTCATGCGCGAGATCAACACCGAGCGCGGCACCACGTTCGTGCTCGTGACGCACAACCCCGAGGTCGCGGCGGCATGCGATCGCACCATCACCATGCGCGACGGGGTGGTAGAGACCGCA
>CAYGKH010000034.1:0-14256 GCA_964350345.1 uncultured Coriobacteriaceae bacterium | reverse complement strand
AGCACCGGCTGCGCCTTCTGGAGGTGCGTGTAGCCGGGCATCACGGTCCCCACGTGCTCCTCGGCGAGTCTCAGGAGGGTGGAACGAAGCGCCGTGTTGGCCTCGAGCAGTTCCGACGCACGGACCTTCACGTACATGCGTGTGTCGAGCGCCACCTGGTCGTTGCGGCTGCGCCCGGTATGAAGGCGACCACCGGCCGGGCCGATGCGCTCGGTAAGCACACGCTCGATCGCCATGTGGATGTCCTCGTCGGCGATACGGAACTCAAACGAGCCATCGGCGATCTCCCGATAGATCTCGGACAGTCCGGCTTCGATCGCGTCGGCGTCGGCGGTCGAAATCACTCCCTGCGCAGCGAGCATACGGGCATGCGCGATCGAGCCGCGGATGTCCTCGGCCCACATCCGCTTGTCGACCGGCAATGAGGCACCATACGCGTCAAGGAACGCTCCCGGTGAGCGCTCGAACCTGCCGCCCCAGGGTTTCTTGGCTCCCGACACCTAGACTTCCCCTTCCTTGCCGACCTTACGACGCTGCCGGGCCCAGACTTTCGTCGGCAGACCGTGCAGGTCGATGAAACCCTTCGCTGCCGCATGGTCGAAGCTGTCGGCCTCGTCGTAGGTCGCAAGGTTGTAGTCGTAGAGCGAGTAGGGTGAGCGACGGCCGACCGGCACGCAACTGCCCTTGAAGAAGCGGAGCCGAACATCGCCGGTCACGAGCTGCTGGGTCGTCTCGATGAAGCCGTCGAGCGCCTCTTTCAGCGGGGAGAACCACATGCCGTTGTAGACGAGCTCGGCCCACTTCTGCTCGACGCCGAGCTTGTAGTGGAGCACGTCACGCTCGAGACACAGGTCCTCGAGCGCCTTGTGTGCCGTGATCAGCGTGAGCGCGCCGGGGACCTCGTAGATCTCACGGGACTTCACGCCGATGAGGCGATTCTCGATCATGTCGATGCGACCGAAACCGTGCTTGCCGGCGAGCTCGTTCATGTGATTGATGATCTCGTGGAAGCTCATCACCGCGCCGTTCAGCGCGATCGGCACACCCTGCTCGAAGCTGATCTCGGCGTACTCCGGCTCGTCACAGGTGTTACCGCGCGAGTCCGCCGTGAGGGTATAGATGTCGGCCGGGGGCTCGACCCATGGGTCTTCGAGCACGCCGCACTCGATCGCGCGTCCCCAGAGGTTGTCATCGATCGAGTACGGGCTCTCCTTGGTGGTCGGAACGGGGATGTTGTGCTCCATCGCGTAGATCATCTCCTGCTCACGAGTCTTGAGCTCCCACTCGCGTACCGGAGCGACGATCTTGAGGTCAGGATCGAGGCAGGAGATGCCGACCTCGAAACGCACCTGGTCGTTGCCCTTGCCTGTGCACCCGTGACCGATATAGGCCGCCCGATGACGGTGGGCCTCCTCCACGAGATGTTTGACGATGATGGGGCGGCTCATGGCACTGACGAGCGGATACTTGTTCTCGTAGAGCGCATTGGCAGCGAGTGCCTTGGAGATGTACTCTTCGACATACTCCTCACGCACATCCTTGACGATCGACTCTACCGCGCCGATGTCGAGGGCTTTCTGACGGACGAACTCAAGATCCTGCCTTTCCTGGCCCACGTCGATCGCCAGTGCAATCACATCGAGGTCGTGATGCTCCTGTATCCACCTGATCGCGACCGATGTGTCGAGTCCGCCGGAGTAGGCGAGTATGCATGTCTCCCGTGCCATCTGTGATCCTCTCGTGTGTGGCAGGTGCGGGCCCTAACGGGCGCCGCGAAACTTGTCGATGCTGTCTGCAAGTGTCGTCGCCGACACGTCATCCACTGCGATCACAAGGATGGTATCGTCCCCCGCGATCGAACCAAGGACTCCCCCGAGGTCCGCAGCATCAAGCGCCGCTGCAACTCCGGGGGCCGTGCCGGGTGAGGCTTTCACGAGTACGAGATTGTTGCTGAGAACCACACTGAGGACAAGCTCCGAGATCATGCGCTGCAGATGCAGGTCCTCGGCCAGAACGTAGACCCCCTCGGACAGTTTGCGGAGTCCCATCTCGGTGACGTCACGCGAAACGGTCGCCTGGGTGCAGACGTAGCCCTCATCCTCAAGGCGATCGACGAGATCCCGCTGCGTACGGATCCTCTCGGAACGCACGAGTCGCCTGATCGCCTCCTGACGCTTGACGCGCTTCTTCATGTGAGACCCCTCTTCATCATCCATCGGGTCGAGTCGAACAGCCAAGTCAGGCAAGCAACAGTGTCAGTAGCGCCTTTTGGGCATGCAACCGGTTCTCGGCTTCGTCGAAGACGACCGAGTAGTCCGCGTCGATGACCTCATCGGTGACCTCGTCACCTCGGTGCGCGGGCAGGCAGTGCAGGAAGATAGCGCCTTCGGCAGCTCTCGACATGAGAGCGGCATCGACCCTGAACGGGATGAACGACGCAAACCGGGCCGCATGCTCGGCTTCCTGTCCCATCGACGCCCAGGTATCGGTCGCGACGATGTCCGTTCCGTCCACTGCTGCGGCGGGGTCAGTCGTGACCGAGACCGTTGCGCCGGTACCCGCGGCGATCTTCAGAGCCTCGGCGACGACCTCCCCCGAGGGCTCGAATCCGACCGGCGTTGCGATTCGCACGTTCATCCCCGCAAGCGCGCCGCCGTGCAGGTATGTGTGCGCCATGTTGTTGCCGTCTCCGACATAGGTGAGCGTCCGGCCGGAAAGTCCGCCGAGGTGCTCCTCTATCGTCAGTAGATCGGCCAGGCCCTGACAGGGGTGGTGATCGTCGGAGAGCGAGTTGATGACCGGCACGCTCGCTACCTCGGCGACCTCGGCGACCTTCGCCTGTTCGAACGTGCGCAGGACGATAGCATCGCAGTAGCGCTCCAGGACGCGGGCGGTGTCTGCCACCGTCTCTCCCCTCGAAAAGGCAGAGTCTGGTCCCGAGAGGACCACCGGGGTCGCGCCCAGGCGTGCGCACGCGACCTCGAACGAGACCCGGGTACGCACCGAAGGCTTCTCGAACACGAGTGCGATCGCCAAACCGTCGAGCGGCCTTTCGCGGGCTCCTGCGGCCCATGCGGACTTCTGTTCATGTGCGGTGTCGAGCAACAGGCGAAACTCCGCCGGCGTCAGATCGGACAGTGCGAGCAGGTCACGACCTTTCAATCCCTCAGCCACTAACATCCACCCCCTCGGTCAGGATCGCGGTCAGGTTCTCAAGAAGTGTATCAATCTCGGCTATATCACACACGAGCGGGGGTAGGAAACGCATGATGTCCGGACCGATGTTGTTCAACACGAGGCCGCGGGCCAGTCCCGCTGCGGCAACTTCGGCCGCGCGTGAATCACGCAACTGTGCGGCAAGCATGAGCCCGCGTCCTCGCACTTCGGTGATCGCTCCAGTCTCTGAAGCGATCCGTTCGAGCCCCGCGCGCAGATAGGCGCCGGTCGCCTCAGCACGCTCGCCGAGGGCCTCATCGCGTAGTGCCGCGAGGGTCGCAAGCGCCGCGGCCGCGATGACCGGGCCGCCGCCGAACGTCGAGCCGTGGTCGCCCGGTACGAACGTGGTGGCCGCCTCGCCGCGAGCGAGCACTGCTCCCGCAGGCAAGCCGTTCGCGAGAGCCTTGGCGAGCGCGACCACATCGGGGGTCACGCCGTACGCCTGATGCGCGAAAACATGCACCCCAGTGCGCCAGAAGCCGGTCTGTACCTCGTCGAGGATAAGGAGGGCACCGCGCTCGTCACACAGCCGTCTCGCACCCTCCAGATACTCCTGGTCGCACGGGTAGACTCCACCCTCACCCTGCACGACCTCGAGCATCACTGCGCACACCGTCTCATCGATGACAGTCTCGAGAGCGGCCAGATCGTTGAGCGGGACATGCACGAACCCGGTCGGAAGCGGCGCGAACGCCTCCTGCTTCGCCGGTTGCCCGGTCGCCGCAAGCGCCGCGAGCGTCCGCCCGTGGAAACTGCGCTCGGCGGTGACGACGGTCGTCGCCTGCGGGCCCTTGCGAGCCGTACCCCAGCGCCGCGCGAGCTTGATCGCACCCTCGCACGCCTCGGCCCCCGAGTTGCAGAAGAAGGCCTTCCAGCCTCCGCCGAGGAGATCCGAGAGGCTCTCGGCGAGCGCAGCACGGTGCTCGACATGGTAGAGATTGCTCACATGGACGAGCCGCGACATCTGCCTCGAGACGGCCTCGGCGACCGCGGGATGAGCATGGCCGAGATTCACCGCCCCCATCCCGGAGACGAAGTCGAGGTAGTCGCGTCCCTCATCATCGGTGAGTCGCATGCCTTCGCCCGTGACGAAGAGCACCGGCTTGCGCGCGTAGGCAGACATGTGGAATCCGGCGTCTGTGGCCGCGGCCGTGTCGAAGAGCACTCCCATGCTAGAGGGTCACCTCGCCCTCGTAGGCCATGTAGGTGTCGTCATCAGGCAGTCCGAGGCTCTCGCCGCTCGCGGTGATCATCGTGCCGACACCGTGGTCGGTGTAGATCTCGAGCAGCAAGGAGTGCGGCACGATGCCGTTGAGGATATGTGCGCGGCCCACACCGCCGCGCAGCGCCCGCGTGCAAGCCGTGACCTTGGGAATCATCCCGCTCGCAAGCCGGTCGTAGGCGATCATGTCCTCGGCCTGTTCGAGCGAGAGAGTACTGATAAGCGAGTCCTTATCGGCGAAGTCCTCGTAGAGGCCGTCGACATCCGTCAGGAAGATCACCTTGTCGGCATCGAGCGATGCCGCGAGTTCGCCGGCGACCAGATCCGCGTTGATGTTGTAGCTGCCCCCGTCATCGCCGACACCGACCGACGCAACGATGGGGATGAATCCGTCCCCGATCAATCTGCGAATCACGGTCGTGTCGATCGCTGTCACCGCTCCGACACGCCCGAGACGGTCCGAGACCGGCTTGGCCTTTATCAGGTTGGCGTCGTCGCCGGCGATCCCCACTGCGAGACGGCCGTGCCCGTTGATGGAGGTGACGAGGTCCTTGTTCACCTTCCCCGCCAGCACCATCTTCACGACCTCCATCGCCTCGTCCGAGGTCACCCTGAGTCCGTCGAGGAACTCGACGGGGAGTCCAAGCCGCTCCATGTAGGAAGTGATCGCCGGACCTCCGCCGTGCACGATGACGGGGTTCACGCCCACGAGTTTCATCAGCACGATATCTGACGCAACATGCGCGCGAAGAACCGGATCGTCCATGGCTGCCCCGCCGTACTTGATCACCACGGTGCGGCCCCATGTCCGTTTGATCCACGGGAGCGCCTCGGTCAGTGTCTCAGCCTTGCTCAACAGATGTTCCATCGTGTCCCCTGTCATGCATCAGGTCCGGTACTCGCCATTGATACGCACGTACTCGTAGCTCAGGTCACACGTGAGCACGGTCGCCTCGGCGGTACCTATGTGCAGATCGACGACCACCTCGACCTCGTCACGCTCGAGCGCGACGGCGGCCTCCTCCTCGCTGAAGGGCACGGCCATCCCCATCTCACAGGTCGTGATTCCCGCGAAACGGATCTCCACGCGGTCCGCCTCGATCCTGGCCGAGGAGTTCCCGATCGCCATGGCGACACGGCCCCAGTTCGCGTCCCGGCCGAAGATCGCCGTCTTGAAGAGCGGTGAGGTGGCGACGGCGCGGGCCGCGCACTCGGCATCGGCGACCGATGCCGCACCCTGGACCGTCACGCTCACGAGCTTGGTCGCGCCCTCGCCGTCGCGCACGATCGCGCGCGCGAGATCGGCGCACACACTACGGACACCCGCGGCGATGGCAGCGTAGTGCGGGCCGTCTACCTCGATCGGGTCGCCACCAGCAGCCCCGCTCGCCATGAGTGCAGCGGTATCGTTGGTCGACGTGTCGCCGTCGACGGTGATCCGGTTGAAGGTGAGATCGACCGCACCTCGAAGCACCGTGTCGCACGCAGCCGGGGTCAGTGGCGCATCGGTCGTGAGGAACGCCAGCATGGTCGCCATGTTCGGCATGATCATGCCGCTGCCCTTGGCGATGCCACCCACCGTGTACTGCATCCCGTCACTCGTGGTCACGGTACACGCCGCGGACTTCGCGAACGTATCGGTCGTCATGATCGCCTCGGCACATGCAGTGTCGTGACCGATCGAGGTGCCGAGGGACTCGGCAGCCTTCGCGACACCCTCGCTCACCCGGTCCATCGGCAAAGGCACGCCGATGACGCCGGTGGAAGCTACGGCGACGTCTCCCGGCTGGCAACCCAGTGCAGCCGCGGTGTCTGCGGCCATCGCTGTTGCATCGGCAAGACCCGGTGCACCGGTACACGCGTTGGCGTTGCCCGAGTTGACGACCCACGCGCGGAGACGACCGCTTGCCACAGAGTCGCGGCTGAGTGCGACGGGAGGTGCAGCCATCGAGTTCGGGGTGAAGACCGCCGCGGAAGGCACCGGCTCGCCCGCATCGATGATGCAGACGTCTAGCCTCGATGAACGCTTCTTCACGCCTGCAGCCACACCCGCGCCCCGAAAGCCAGCTGCGGCGAGCACGCCGCCTGCTGCAGGTTCCAGGTGAAAGTCCGATGCGGCCGATGGTGTGGATCCCGATGTCGACATCGCTACACCACCGGGACCGGGTAGTCGAGGCCGGCCGTCTCATCAACGCCGAGTACGAGGTTGGCACACTGGACCGCCTGTCCAGCCGTCCCCTTCACGAGATTGTCGATCGCGCACGCGACGATGAGGGTCTGCGAGTCGGCGTCGACAGCGATCCCGATGTGCACACGGTTCGAGCCTCTCACCTCAGCGGTCGAGGGCATCCGGTCGGCATCGTGCACGGTCACGAACGGCTCACCGGCGTAGTGCTCACGGTACAGGGCGACCATCTGCTCGGCGGAGCGTGGAGCGACGAGATCGAGGTAGACGGTCGCGAGCAACCCCCGGGACATCGGGACGACGTGCGGGGTGAAGACCGTGCGCACCGGTTCGCCTGCGATCTGCGACAGTCCCTGGGCGATCTCGGGCGTGTGGCGGTGCGTAGCGACTTTGTAGGGAGCGACGGACTCTCCGACGGTGGAGAAGTGAGTCGCAGCCGACGGTGTGCGCCCGGCGCCCGAAACGCCTGACTTGGCATCGACGATCACCCGTGAGGAATCGACAGCGTTCGCGACGAGCGCCGGGGCGGCCGCCAGGAGGGTCGCGGTCGGATAGCAGCCCGGACACGCGACGAGACGCGCACCGGGAAGTCCGGTGCGATCCAGTTCGGGTAGCCCGTAGACCGCCTCGGCAAGCAGGTCCGGGCACGAATGCGTGACCCCGTACCACTGCTCGTAGACATCCGGGTCGCACAAGCGAAAGTCAGCGGATGCGTCGATGACGGTGAGTCCGGCTGACAACAAGTCGGGAACGAGCGCCATCGCCGCCGTGTGCGGGACAGCGAGGAATGCGATCTGGGCATGGGCCGCGATATGTGCGACATCGGGCTCGACGTAACGTGCATCGATATAGGGTCCGAGCGCCGGATAGACGTCAGAGACCCGTTTCCCGGCTTCAGAGGCAGAGGTCAGAACCGTCGGGCGCAGCGAAGGGTGTCCGGCTACAAGCCTGGTCAGCTCAGCACCTGCGTACCCCGGAGCTCCCACGATCGCGACCTCGAACACCGCTTCATCCTCTCATCGACTGCGTCCAACAGTCGAATCCTATCGGTTGAAGCGGATACAAGTCAACCCAAATACGCATATTCGTCATAACACGGTCACTTGATTCACAAATTACGCATCACGTCGCCAAGCGTGAATCACGACCGCAACTCGGCACCCACTGACCCGCTGACTTTCTTGAGCAGCTTCTCGTGCACGGGGCGGACCTCGTCGTCAGTGAGTGTGCGGTCGGGTGCGCGGTACGAAAGAGCCCAGGCCAGCGACTTGGAGCCCCCGGCAACGCCGCTCCCCCGATACACGTCGAAGAGCCTGACCGAGTCAAGGAGTCGACCGCCGGCCTTGCGAATCGCTCGCTCGACCTCCTCGACAGTCACCGGCTCCGCGACTACGAACGCGACATCGAATGTGACTGCAGGATAGCGCGGCACCTCGGCGTAGGTGCGGCTCGTGCGTGCGGCCGCGATGAGCGCGTCCGCATCAAGCTCGAACGCCACCACCGGAGCTTCGGCCTCGAACTCCTCTGCCACGAGCGGATCTACTTCGCCGATCCATCCCACCACCGAACCGCGCAAAACGATCTCACCGCTGCGACCAGCCTGCAGCCACGCGAAGTCCGCGGTGCGGACCGACCAGCGATCCAGACCGAGATCGAGCGCGAGAGCCTCGACGGCACCTTTGCCATCGAAGAAGTCGAGCGCGTGAGCCTCGCCATGCCAACCAGGCCGCTCCCATGAACCTGCGAGCACGCCGGCGAGAGACAGGTGCTCCCTCGGAAGCTTTCGGCCCTCGGAGGTCGAGAACACGGTACCGGTCTCGTAGAGATGGATGTCGGGCACGCCGCGGCGCTGGTTGTAAGAGACCGAGCGCAGCAGCCCGGGCAGCAGGGACCAGCGCATGACGGCCTGCTCGGCTGACATGGGGCTCGTGAGTTCGACGAAACGGTCATCTCCGCCGAGAGACATACGGGTGCGCGCAAGATCGTCCGGATCGACGAACGCGTAGGTCATCGTCTCGTTGAGGCCGGCCGCACGCATGGTCTCGTCGATCCGCCGGACCCAGCGCTGGTGGGCGGTCAGATGACCGACACGTCCGCGCCCGCCCGGGAGCGTGCTCTCAACCCGCTCCATCCCCCACACGCGCACGACCTCCTCGACCAGGTCGATCTCCCGCACAAGGTCGGGCCGGTAAGTCGGCACAGTGACGCGCAGGGTGTCTGACGCGCCAGGCTCCGTCTCGACTGTGAGGCCGAGCCCTGACAGGATCCCGGCGGCCTCCTCGGCGGGGATGGATGTGCCACACAGCGAGTTCATCCGGTCGACGCGCAAAGCCAACTCGTTCGGCGAGATATGCTCGGGGTAGACGTCAACGATCCCGGGAGCGACCTCGCCGACGGCGATGCTCGCCATGAGCTCAGCGGCCCGGTCGACAGCCGCCACACAGCCGTTGGGATCCACGCCGCGCTCGAAGCGGCTCGACGCCTCGGAGATGAGTCCGAGAGAGCGGCTCGTAAGGCTCACAGAGTCCGGGTCGAAGCAGGCGGACTCGAGAAGGATGTCGACGGTCTGCCCGGTGACCTCGGTGGACTCGCCGCCCATCACTCCTGCAAGTGCGATCGGGCCGCTGTCGTCGGCGATGACGAGCATATCCGGTCCGAGGATGCGCTCTGCACCGTCCAGCGTCGTGAGGCGCTCACCTCCGCTCGCGCGGCGCACTGTCACCGTCGTGCGACCGTCGCGCGTCGCGAGCGTTGCAGCATCGAACGCGTGAAGAGGCTGGCCAAGCTCGAACATCACGTAGTTGGTGATGTCGACGATATTGTTGACCGGGCGGGCTCCCGCAGCGGCGACGCGCTCTGCGAGCCACTCCGGCGAAGGGCCGATCTTCACGCCGCGGATGAGGCGGGCCGTGTAGCGAGGACAGAGGTCCGGGTCGGCGATCTCGACCGCGACGGAGTGCGCGATCGGCTCGCCTGTCTCCGGAGGTGCCGAGGCGGGGAGCTTTGCAGCTCTGCCGGTGACTGCTCCGACCTCGCGAGCGACGCCGGCCATCGACAGACAGTCGGGGCGGTTCGGGGTGACCTCGAGTTCGATGACCGTGTCTGCGGTCCCGCGGTACTCGTCGAACGCCACCCCGATCGGAGCGTCCGCGGGGAGAACCAGCAGTCCAGAACCGTCCCCCGCCAGCCCAAGCTCTGGAGCGGAGCACATCATGCCTTCGCTCGTGAGGCCACGGAGCTTCGCCTTCTTGATGGTGAACCCGCCCGGGAGCGTAGTCCCCACGCAAGCGACTGGCACACGGTCTCCTGCCTCGAAGTTGGTCGCCCCGCACACGATCCGCAGGGGATCCTCGGCCCCGATGTCTACCGTGCAGTAGGAGAGCTTGTCTGCATCGGCGTGCGGTTCCTTGGTAAGTACCGCACCGACGACCACGCCTGCGAACTCGGCACCGGTCGTCTTGACACCTTCGACCGCGGTGCCGGTCATGTCCAGGAGGTCGACCAACTCCTCGATCGGCAAATCGACATCCACGAGCTCTCTTAGCCACTTCATCGAGACGAACATCTCGGCATACGTCCTTTCGGTCTACGCCTTGAGCGTACGGGGATCAGAACTGTCGCAGGAACCGCATGTCGCCCTCGACGAGCATGCGAAGATCGGGGATGTCGTAGCGCAGGGCGGCGATCCGCTCCACGCCCATCCCGAAGGCGAATCCTGCGTGCACCTCCGGGTCGATGTCGACGTACCCGAAGACGTTCGGGTCGACCATCCCGCAGCCCAAGATCTCCTGCCAGCCGGTGTTCTTGCAGAAACGGCAGCCGGAACCAGCACAGATACCACACGAGACATCCACCTCAGCACTCGGCTCGGTGAACGGGAAGAAGTGTGGCCGGAACCGCGTCTTGCGGTCCTTGCCGAAGAGTTCCTTGCACACGTAGTCGAGCGTACCTTTCAGGTCGCCGAAGGTGATGCCCTCATCGACCGCAAGACCCTCGATCTGGTGGAACTGCGGCAGGTGACTCGGATCGGCGATGTCGCGACGGTAGACCCGTCCCGGACAGATGACGTAGACCGGCGGCTTCTGCTTCTCCAGCACACGCACCTGCACCGGACTGGTGTGGGTGCGCAGGAGCACGTCGGTCATGGGTCCGGCTGCATGGCCACCCTCCTCGGAGAGGTCCCGCACGTAGAAGGTGTCGGTGGCTGAACGCGCCGGATGTGTGGGCGGATGGTTGAGCGCCGTGAAGTTGTAGTAGTCGAGTTCGGCCTCGGGCCCCTCGGCCACCATGTAGCCCAGTCCGACGAAGATGTCGACCACCTCGTCGACGATCTGGCTGATGAGGTGTTGGCGCCCGGGGAGGCGCTTGCGCCCGGGGAGAGTCACGTCGACCGCCGAGGCGCCGATGCGGGTGGCACGTTCCGCATCGGCGAGCGTGGCCCTGCGCTGTTCGATCGCGGCTTCGATCTCGCTGCGGACCTCGTTGGAGACCTTGCCGACAGCGGGCCTATCCTCGGCGGAGAGTGCTCCGAGTCCGCGCAGGATGCCGGTCAGGCTCCCCTTCTTGCCGAGGACCTCGACCCTCACGGTATCGAGTGACGAGAGAGTGTCGGCTTCCCGGACCTGCTTGAGGGTGGCCGCCTTGAGCGACCCGAGTTCTTCGATGATGCTCATCTACTCCTCTTTCGCTGTAGAGGTCGTGCCGTACTGGCGCAATCAAAGAGGAGCCGGCCTCCGTCCCGGAACCATCTCCAAGGACGGGAGTCGGCTCCCGCGGTACCACCTCGGTTGACCCGCAGATGCGAGCCCTCTCGATACGACGTGCCGCCTGAGCGCCAGTCGTGTCCGGCAGCCTTCTTGCTACCGACGTCCCGCTATCGGGGGATCCGGCTCCCCTACCGGCATGCAACAACACATGCGTTCAGGTCGCGGCTCGGGAGTGAACCGCCGACACCACCCGCCGGGACCCTTGCAGTCGAGGAGTCCCTTCCTGCGGACGGGCCGATCGCGTCGGCGCCTCTCCGTCATCACCTCACTGTGTGACTGATTGCGAAGTGTAGCATAGCCCGTCGCATGCCTCGGCCACCACACTTCCGAAGGGGATGCGCAGCACGATGCGGCCACGAAGGCGATCGGACGGAACGAGCGCGACATCAGCTGATGCGTTCGCATCGCCCTTCGTTCTCAGCGTGCCACGCGCACCCGGAGCGACGACACGGTGGACGACCAGCCCGCCCTCCTCACGCGCGAATAGCACGACCTCGCCCGCTCCTGCGGTGTCCGTGCGGCGATAGACCACAAGGTCACCACGGGCCAGCGTCGGCCGCATCGACTCTCCTGTCACCACGACGATGCCGTGCGTCAGAACGAACGTGAGAGCACAAATCACGCCCAGGATGCTCAGGACGTAGCGCATCAGCGCGACTGTTCGGCGTTGACGTATAGGGTAAGCCGGACATGGTCGGAGGCCAACGAGTTCGCCACGCCTGGTGGGATAAGCACCGAGAACTCCAGGTCGGAGCTCTCACCCGGAGCCAGCGGGACCGGGGTCGTCGCCAGCTCGGAGAGCAGGCCATTGTAGACGGCGGTACCCCCTGCAGTCACCGTACACTCGAGCACATTGTAAAAGGCAGTGATGCCTGCTCGCCTGGCCCCCGTCACACTGACGCCAACGGGAAGCGACCCCGTGTTCGTGACCGACAACGTTCGCGACTGCGGAGTGCCCGGGGCCAGGTTCTCCATCGAGATGGCCTCGGATGCGGGTGCGGCGGCGACAGCGACCGTTCCCGCCCGGATGACGTTGTCGGGTATCGACTGTTGCGCGGTGAAGTAGGCTCCCGCGAACCCGATACCGCCGGCGCAGAGCGCCACACAGATGAGCAAGACTATCCGTTTCATGACCTCTCCCCTCGTCGTGCCAGCCGAGGGGAGAGCCGGCGAGCCTGCCCGTCACATCGGTGCGACGGGTCTGAAGAGAGCATACGCGGATGTCCTCAACTGCGTCTGACAATAATCCGAATTCCCAGTTCAGGAGTGGAGAAACAGCAACAGACCCACTGGCTCGATGCCAGCGGGTCTGCGTGACGTGCGCTATCCGAAGTCAGAGGCCTAGGTTGTTGCCTTCTCGGCGACCTGGGCCTTGGCAAGTTCGACGAGCTTACCGAAAGCGGCAGGGTCATGGATCGCCATATCGGAGAGAACCTTGCGGTCAAGGCCGATACCGGCGAGCTTCAGGCCGTTCATGAACGTCGAGTACGACATCCCGTTCTGGCGCGCTCCTGCGTTGATGCGAGCGATCCACAGGCGCCGGATCTCACGCTTCTTGTTGCGGCGATCACGGTAGGTGTACTGCAGCGAGTGCTGAACCTGCTCCTTGGCGGCGCGGTAACTGCGGCTCTTGTTGCCGTAGTACCCCTTCGCCTTAGCCAGCATCGTCCGACGCTTCTTCTTGCCTGCGACTGCTCGTTTAACTCGAGGCATGGAAAATCAACTCCTTCAGTGAATACGCGCCGGGACTACCCGATGCCGAGGTTCTTCTTGATGACCTTCTCGTCGGCCTTGTGCACGAGCGAGTCCTTGCGGAACGCGCGCTTGCGCTTGGGGCTCTTCTTCTCAAGGATGTGGCTCTTGAACGCATTGCCCCGCTTGATCTTGCCACCGCCGGTCACCTTGAACCGCTTGGCGGAGGACTTGTGAGTCTTCTGTTTGGGCATCTCTATTCGCTCCTTACCCGGCCGGTGTTTCGTCGGCGGCCTTATCCGAATCCTTCGGATCCTTCTTGTGGGGCTGGATCAACATGTGCATGTTGCGCCCCTCGAGCTTGGGCTGGTTCTCGATGGTCGCGATATCCTTCACGTCCTCTGCCAGCCGCTCAAGGATTGCCAGTCCGCGCTCGGCATGTACCATCTCGCGCCCACGGAACATGATCGTGATCTTGACCTTCGCACCGGCATCGAGGAAGCGAACGACGTGCTTCTTCTTGGTCTCATAGTCGTGCGTATCGATCTTGGGCCGGAACTTGATCTCTTTTACCTGAATGGTCGCCTGATGCTTGCGCGCCTTCTTGGCCTTGATGTCCTGCTCGTACTTGTACTTGCCGTAGTCCATGATTCGGCACACCGGCGGGTCGCCGTTGGGTGCCACCTCGACGAGATCGAGGTTCTGGTCGTCGGCGATACGCTGTGCATCGGGCGTCTCGAACACCCCGAGCTGAGCACCGTCTACGCCGATCAGGCGTACTCGTGGTGCGCGAATCTTCTCATTGCTCCTCGGGTCGTCTGCGCTAATGGGCAGCTCACCTCCACTGTTCGCGATCCTGCTCCGCCTCGGGATTGCACATCCTGCAGAAACAAAACGCCCCGCGGGCCTGAAGGCCGACGGGACGAAACATCAAACGCCGCGACACGGACTGGTGAGCCCGTACCGGCGATTCATCTTCGACCAGACAGCTACCATCATGGCGCCGCAAGGTGGGGACCTCTCGACCCCGAGGGGCGAGGTCCCGCTTACATTCGATATGCGGTTGGTTCAGGGAGTATACCTGCCCCGAGCCGGTGTGTCCATCGCGCGCGTTGCCTCAGGAAGCATCCCAAACTCGGACATTGACTAAATAGGTGGACTCCCTCTTCAGTGAA
>CAYGKH010000033.1:7712-14757 GCA_964350345.1 uncultured Coriobacteriaceae bacterium | reverse complement strand
GCCGCCGCCTCTGAGGAGCTCGAACTGCTCGACGGCATCGGTGCGGACCTCGACCTTGACACCTTCCTGGCCGGCACCTCGACTCCGGTGTTCTTCGGCGCGGCGGTATCCAATATCGGCGTACGTCTGCTACTCGACGCGATCGTCGACCTCGCTCCCCCCGCCGCACCCCGACCCACTCGTGATGGGAGCACCCGGCCGGTCGATGCTCCGTTCTCCGGTCTCGTGTTCAAGGTGCAGGCGAACATGAACCCGGCGCACCGCGACCGTATCGCCTTCGTACGCGTCTGCTCCGGTGTCTTCGAGCGCGGCATGATCCTCAACCACGCTGCTACCGGCCGCCCGTTCGCCACCAAGTACGCACACTCGATGTTCGGCCAGGACCGGAACTCCGTCGAGCTCGCCTACCCCGGCGACATCGTCGGACTCGTGAACGCCGGCGCCCTGCGCCCCGGCGACACCCTCCACCAGGGGGATCCGGTCGAGTACCCGCCGATGCCCACCTTCGCGCCGGAGCACTTCGCCACCGTGCGCACCTCTGACTTGAGCCGCTCGAAGCAGTTTCGCAAAGGCGTCTCGCAGCTCGAGGCCGAGGGAGTCGTCCAGGTGCTCACCTCCGAGCGCCGGGGAGGTCAGGCCCCGGTGCTCGCAGCCGTGGGGCCGATGCAGTTCGAGGTCGTCTTGCACCGCCTCGAACACGAGTTCGGCACGCCCGCCGTACTCGACGCGCTCCCCTACCAGATCGCGCGGCGTACCGACGAAGCCGGCCGCGAGCAACTGGAACGCATGCGCGGCGTCGAGGTCTTCACGCGCACCTGCGATGAGGAGACGCTCGCGCTTTTCGCCGACAACTGGCGCCTCGGCCTGGTCGGCCGGGAGCATCCCGATATCCTTCTCGAGCCTCTGGTGGCCGCCGCAGTCGAGTAGGTGATGTGGTCAGGCGCTGTAAACACCCAAGATATGGTATACTTATAGCGTGGTGAGCGGGGCCGGTCGGGACACCCTTCCGGTCTCGTTTGCTGTCCCGGACACGAATCAGCCGGTCTCCACGACCTCAAGCGTGCTGTCGTCACCCCCGACGATCACGATATCTGCGGTCCTGTGTGCGAAGAGCCCCGACCCTACGACTCCCGGGATCGACTCCAGAGCATCCTCCACAGCCATCGGATCGGCCAGGACGAGGCGATAGACGTCTACCAGGAGATTCCCTGATTCAGCCGGGCTTCCGACACGCAGTCGCGGTTCGCCACCGAGCGCCTCGACAGCGACCATGACATCGTCCAGGGCATCTCGCCCTACCTCCAGTGGCACCGGCGCATGAGAACCGATCCTCTCCACCACTTTGTTGCCGTCCACGATACACACCCAGACTCTCGAAGCGCGGGCCACTGCCTTCTCTCGGACGTGCGCGCCGCCTCCGCCCTTGATCGCACGGCCGATACAATCGACCTCGTCCGCGCCGTCTACGTAGAGGTAGAGCGGGCGTGAGGCCTCCGCGAGGTCGACGACCGTGATCTTCGCGCGCGCAAGACGCTCCGCCGTGTCGCGCGAGGTCGCCACCGCAGCCGCGGGTCTCACGGCGCTCTCACCCAACTCCTCGATGAAGTGCGCGACGGTGCTCCCGGTGCCCACGCCGAGGACCTGACCGATCTCGACGTACTCGAGAGCCGCGCGCGCTGCGGCCCTCTTGGAGAGATCGTCGGAGTGAGCGGCCCGGCTCTCCACCCGCTACTCCTCTTCGCCGCCGAACTCGCCGAGGATCTCGAGCACCTCGTCGTCGCTCGTCTGGCCGAAGGACCGGTAGAACTGCCCGACCGAGTAGAACAGGTCCGGCGTCTGTGGCGCGATGATCTCGTCAGCATAGGCTGAGACCGCCTGCACTGCGCTTGCCGAGATCACCGGAGCCGCGAGCGCTACCCGCGCAGCGCCCTGCGCGCGCACGTAACGGAGCGCGGCGATCGCGGTCAGCCCTGTAGCGATCCCGTCGTCGACCACGATGGCGGTCGCGCCCTCCAGGTCGACCGGTTCGAGTCCGCCCCGATACAGCTCGATGCGACGCTGGATCCGCTCGCGAACGGGCCGTGCGAGGTGCTCCAGCTCGATGATCTCGTAGCCACCCTCGGGGTTGGGCGTCACGCGGCCGTCGGGATCGACCGCACCGATGGCAAACTCGGGGTTGGCCGGAGCACCGATCTTGCTCGCGATGACCACGTCGAGCGGCAGGCCGAGCAGGCGCGCGACCTCACCGGCTACCACCACGCCGCCTCTGGGGATCCCGAGCACCACGGCTTCATCGTCGCTGGCGTAGCGACCGAGTTCCTCGGCCAGTGTCCTGCCAGCGTCGCGCCTGTCTCGGAACATGCCTCACACCCGCCTCGTCGTAGGGCGCCTCATTGTGGGTTATGCCCGAGGAAGCGCCGCGCGCAACAACGATCGTCCGGCGGCCCTCTCTCAGCGGCCGACGCGCGTCCAGCGGCAGAGCCGGTCCTCGGTATGTGACCGCGGCGTCGCGAACGACCAGTCCCGCCATCCGTGCTCCTTTAGGGTGTGACGAGCACGAGGTCTTCGTAGGTGAGCGTGACCTGCAGGATTCCCTTGGCGGTCATCCACTCGAGCACCTCGTTCACCTGCTGGGTCGTGGGGAGCTGAGCGCTCGGGTAGGTGTTCACCTGGTAGCTATCGCGCAGCGGCTCGGGCAAGCGTGCCTGCTCCACGAGCAGGTCGATCCATGCGCCCGGATTCTCGTTGACGATCTCGGCACCGCCGTTCCACGCCTGCAGAAGCGCTGCCATCGTGTCGACTCCACCCGGCTCGGCGAGATAGCTGTCCGAGAAGGCGAGAACGGTCTGCGAGAGGTTCTCGCCCGTCGTGTCGTCGGCGAGCAGGATCGCACCCTCGAGCTCGGCGAGCGAGAGGAGCGGCTCGGGGAGCGCGGCTGCCGCGAGCTGGCCCTGCATGAGCAGGTCGAAGCGGACCGGCACCCAGGGGACGGGCTCGACGACGACGTCATCTGCGTCGACCCCGGCCTGGCGCATCAGTCCGTCGAGCACGTACTCCTGGATCGTGCCCTCCGAAGTGCCGACAGGCACGCCGGCGAGCGCGGAGAGGTCAGCGTAGGCGGACCCGGGCGCCGCTACGATGCCGAAGCGGCCCTCGGCAGGTGTCGCACCGAGCATCACGGTCGCGATGGTCACGGGTGCACCGCCGGCCTCGAGGACCGCACACGCGATGATGTCGCCCATGAAGGCGTCTATCTCACCGGCCGCGAACGCTGCATCGCGCTCCTGGGCGGCCTGGAAAGTGACGATCTCGACCGAGGGAAGCCCGGCCGCCTCGAACAGCCCACGCTCCTCGGCGACCCACAGCGGCAGCATGTCCTCGGTGGGAAGCGTGCCGATGACGACCGGCTTGGGCTCCGGCTCGCGCGGCTCGGGCAACACGATCTCATCGGAGGACTGTGTGGCACATCCGGTAAGCGCTGAAGCGGCAAGTGCGCCAGCGCAGAGCAGTGCGATGATGCGTCGGTTCATCTGGCGGGTCCTTTCGTGCGATTGCGGGAAAGATTCGCGTGCTTACCGATCGACCTCGACCGGGCGGCGCAGGCGCACCTCGTCACGGGACAGGATACCGGAGAAGCCAGCGACGGCGGCCCCGGCGCGGTCGGCAAGCAAGCCGACGGCGATCTCGTAGATTGCGAAGCGGTGCCGCTGATAGAAGTACAGGAGCGGGATGTCGTCGTTGGAGACGGCCACGCGGATCGACGGCAGCTCGCGCTCCCGGGCGAGCTCGACGGCAGCGCGCAGCAGCACGGCGCCCACGCCCTGCCCCTGGTGCTCCGGATAGACGGTGAGCAGCACGATGACGAGCTCACCGCGATCGATAGCGAGCGAGAGAAGACCGGCGAGCTTGCCGTCCGCCTCGGCGATGAGGTTCTCGCCGCGCAGCACGTCGAAGGTACGGTCGAAGACGTCGATCTCGGTCTCGCCGAGGGCCCGGTCGCAGATCTCCTCGATGTCGCCTCGGTCGGCGGGTGTCGCCGCACGCACGGTGAACTCGAGTGAGTCGGCGGGCTGGTGCTCGGCGCAGGTGACGGTCATGCGCGCCTCGTTGAGCGGCAGATCCTTGCCGCACGTAGGGCAGCGGTAGTGCGGATATGGGAGATCTATCTCTTCGACCATCACTCACGGCTCCCGGAGTCTCGGTTCGGCTATGCGGTCCCGAACTCCCATTATGCCGCTTGCGGGCGCGGGGCGCACGTCACCGACCCACGCCTCGGGTAGAATCGGTATCGGTGCGCATGAGCCACGACCGAACCGAGGAGCCACATGCCCGCGTCACCCCCGCCATCACTCAGCACCCATCCGCTCGCCCCCGCCGCCCTCGCCGATGCGAGCGTGCTCTACACCGACCTCGACGGCACGATGCTCGCCCTCGGCGCACGCCTGCTCGCCGACGCGGCAGGTGAGCCCTGGCTCGGCGCCGCCGAGGCGATCGTCGAGCTCAACCGCGCCGGACTCACCTGCGTGATCTGCTCGGGGCGCAGCCGCTTCCAGCTCGTAGAGGTCTCGCGTCTCCTCGGCTGGGACTCCTACATCGCCGAGGTCGGCTGCGTGATTGTCCCCGGTCGCGGCGAGCCGCCCGTCTACTTCACGGGGACGTGGCCCGCCAGCGCCCTGCGTGACGGCGAGACCCCGTATCAGGCGATCACTCGAGTCGGCTCACTCGACGTCCTGGCACGCGCCTTCCCCGGCCGCATCGAAGAGCACGCACCCTGGCACCTCAATCGCGAAGCCACACATGTACTGCGCGGCAACGTGCCTCTCGCCGAGGCACAGAGCGCTCTGGACACACTCGACCTGCCGGTACGCATCGTCGACAACGGCATCATCCACCCGCCCGCACATGGCCTGCGCGGCGTCACAGAGGTCCATGCGTACCACCTGATCCCCGACGGCGTCCACAAGTCCGACGCCATCGCGCGCGACCTTGAGCGCAGGGGGCTCACGCGCTCAGACGCGCTCGCGATCGGCGACTCGGCGACCGACGTCGAGATGGCCGACGCGGTCGCCCTCGGCGTGCTGGTCGCCAACGCGCTCGACGACGCAAGCGTGATCGAAGCCGCCGCGTCCCGCGACAACGTCGCCGTCACAAGCGGCCGGCGCGGCGAAGGATGGGCCGAACTCGCGAACACCTGGCTCGCGGCTCGTCGATGACGCACGCAAGCGACAAGGCATCCGCCCGCCTCTGCGGACGCAGCGCACGGCAGAACATCCCCGCCGGAGAGCGCCCGGTGCATGCAGCGGCAGCCGCGAAGCGTCTCCTCGCGTTACCGGAAGTCGCTACCGCAAGAACCGTGCTGGCCTACTCCGCGACCGCCGAGGAGCTCGACCCCCTCCCCGCCGTGGCTGTGCTACGCGAGCGCGGTGTGACGGTCGCACTGCCCCGCGTCGCCGGCCCCGGGCTGCTCACGCTCCACCGCGTCGAGCCCGATACCCCGCTCGGTCCCGGGCCCTTCGGCATACTCGAGCCGTCTCGTGACGCCCCTGCGGTTGCGCCCGAGGCGATCGACCTCGTGATCGTGCCGGGAGTCGCCTTCGACGGCGCGTGCCGGCGCGTCGGTCACGGCGGGGGCTACTACGACCGGCTGCTGGCCGGCCTGAGGCGCGCGGTGGTGGTGGGGTTCGCCTTCGATGAGCAGGTCCTCGGCGAGGTCTCCTGCGAGGAACACGACGTCTGCGTCGACGTCTTGATCACGCCGAGCCGCACGGTCAGGCCCACGCCGGACGCTACTTCCTGAGTTCGTCGAGGGTCACGAAGATGTAGTCGAGCTCTTTCAGCTGCTCGATGAGGTCAGGGAGCATCTCGACGGTCTGCGAGCGGTCGCCACCTCCATCGTGCAGGAGCACGACCGAACCGGGCTTGACGTTCGCAAGCACCCTGTCGCGTATCTCCTCGGCCCCCGGGCGACGCCAGTCCTGCGGGTCGACGTCCCACATCACGACCTTCTGCCCGATCGCGTCGGCCTCGGAGAACACCGCGGGGCTCAACCCGCCCCCGGGAGGTCGGAACCAGGCCGACTCTACTCCCGTCGTCGCGCGCAGGATATCACTCCCGCCTCTGATCTGCTCACGCACGGTGTCTCCGCCCTGCCGGGTCAAGACCACGTGACCGGAGGTATGGTTGGCGACCACGTGCTCCTCGGCGGCCACACGCCTGGCGAGCTGTGGATGTCGTTGGACCATGTAGCCGACCATGAAGAAGCTCGCCCGCACATCATGCTCGGCCAAGATGTCGAGGATCCGGTCGGTCTGGCCCGGCCACGGTCCGTCATCGAAGGTAAGTGCTACCACGCGCGACCCGGGATCGGGGACCCACCGCCGCACGACCATCGCCTGCGCGGGCTCGATCTCGCGCACGGAGACTACCTTGCCCGAGATCGCTCCCGCCACGGTCTCCAGTACGCCCACCGATCCCGGACTCTCGAGCGAGATGAGCGGGCCCGACCCCACGTTCTCGATCGGGATGGGGATCGTGGTGCGGGTCGACTCGGTCGGCTCGACCACATCGCCACCACGGCGCGAGGAGACGCGGTCCCCATCGAAGAGCATGGTCCGCGGCTCGGCCCGTCGGCCGTTCACGAAGAACACAGGGTCGGTGCCGCCACCCTCGGTCAGGAGTTCTTGTTCAATATCGAGCAGGTCGCCGGGGACCGCGCCGATCAACTCCGCGTCGATCAGGTCGGCAACGGCCGTACCCTGCGAGATGAGATGTTCTTCGCCAGCCACCGTGACCTGGGAGCGAAGCGAAGGAACAGCCACCGCCAGGAGCGCCGCGGCAACGATCATCGCGAAGGAAAGATAGAGGCGAGAGGGTCTCGCCTCGGCACGGAGGGGTGTCACTACATAGGAACTCATGGTCTGTAAGTCACTGCGATATCCGTGCCACCCGCGCGCCGGAAAGCTCGAGAAGACGTGGCAACGGGATCGGAACCATCGACGAAGGTGTCCCTGCAGCCTGATACACGACCTCGAACCTGCCGAGAGAG
>CAYGKH010000033.1:0-7702 GCA_964350345.1 uncultured Coriobacteriaceae bacterium | reverse complement strand
AGAGAGTCGTCCGCGAGCACCGTAAGCCCGGGCGGCAGATCGAACGGGGAGACGCCGCCGATCGCGTACCCCGTCGCCGCACGCACCGTCTCCGCGTCGGCGAAGTGCGCCTCGGCAGCCCCCGCTATCTCGGCGATGGCATCTCCGTCGCCCCGGCGGTCACCGGCGACGAGCGCGAGCACGACCGAGTCGCCCGCGCGAAACACCAGCGACTTGACGATCTGTCCCAGCTCACAACCCATCGCATCAGCGGCCATCTGGGCGGTCTTTGTCGACTTCTCGAACGTCACTATCTCCTCGGCCAGCCCGTGACTCTCCAGAAACGAGCGAACGCGCTCGGCAGAGCGGGCCTTCTTGCGAGGGGTCGGCGTGCACCCGCCGGGGGTCGGCAGGGCGGCATCACTCATCGGTCACTCCTCGTATCTCGACGGACGGGGTGGGCATGCGGCCCGGGCGCCGAAGGGGAATCCGGAGCGATCCGAGCACGGCCTCAAGCGGCTCTGTTAGAGCGGCCAGCGTGCGAAGGTCGAGGCGAAGCAGCGGGTACTCAGGGTGTGCGCGGTCGGTCACGAACCCGTGTCTCATCAGGAAATCAACGCTCACCATCGGCACCTCGGTGATGTCGCCGGACCTGGTCACCGCATACGAGTAGACGCACCGCTCGCCGCGTCCGTGCAGGTCGCGAAGCGCGGAATGAAGGAGCAGCCGGCCGAGTCCCCGCCCGCGGGCATCATCGCGGATATGCATGCACGCGATCAGCGGCGCGCTCCAGTCCGGAGGCCTGACCGGCAGGTGGACGGCCTGCGGAAGGTGGCGCGCGGGAGCGTACTTGATGAAGCCGAGAACCTCGTCGCCTTCCCGGACCACCCGTCCGCACTCTCCCCACTCTTCGTGCACGCGCACGAACCACTCCCGCTGGATATCACCGTCACACGCGGCGCCGCAGCGGACCTCGAGAGGCTTGTCGGTCTCCCAGTAGACACACGTCGGGCAGCCCGGTGCCAGTGCCGCGACGTCCGAGATCCCGAGGGGTGTGAGCCGCCTGCTCACCGGGGGTCCTTTCGCGCCCGCCTCGCCGGGGCGTCGCCCGTATCATCCTCTCTGAGTCCCTCCTGCAGACCGCGCGCAAAACCCTTCCACGAATCGGACGCGCGCTTGCCCACGCCACTGCGTTTCGCAGCCCGCGCTGCCGCGGCAGCGCCCTTGACCGCCCCTGTCGCAGCCTGCGCGGTCTTCACCTTGGCCACCGCCGCTCCCCTGCCGGCGCCTGCGGCCAAGCCGCCACTGAACTCGGTGCGGCCCAAGACGTCATCCACACGGATCGCGTCATTAGCATATCCGCGCACGTGCGCGCCTTCGATCTCCCGGGTACCGATCGCAGCATCGCTCGCGGCTCCAAGGGTGAGCAGGATCGACTTGACACGTCCCTCCGCACCCAGGTCCGCGTCCTTGAGCACGCCGAGGGGCTCCGTCCCCGACTCGGTCGCCACAGGCATCCCGGTCCACACGACGGCCTGCTCCCAATCGACGCCACCTTTGCCGCCGTCGACCCGCTCGAGACGCGCGCGACGCTCGACCGTGAGTCCGGCCTTCGAGAGCGTGACGCCGGTGCGCGGGACGTAGCGCATGGGCCGCTCGATCAGATGGGCGAGCGGCTTGAGGCGTACCTCGAATCCGACCAAAACTGGGCGCTGCGCGTCGAATAGGCCGCGCGTCACCTTGCCCACAACACGGCCGCGCGCGTCTATCACGGTACGCCCCTCGAACTGACTCAAGAGCATACTCGGCGACCCTTCCTCACCTCACACCCGACACGTCACGGGCCGGCCGTCGCGAACGAGGCCGGCCCGTCTCCTGACTCACGCAAGGATATCAGGACTTTGGCAGTACATCCCCTGCCGCGTCGACACCCGCGTCAGTGGCCTTCTTGCTCTTCTCCTCGACGAAGTCGAGTGCGTCGCCGGCCTTGCCCTGTGCGGTATCGATCCCGTGTTTGGCCGCGTCTCCGGCCTTCGCGACGGACTCCTTGGCGGCCGGTACGACCTTGCCCACGGTGTCGCGAGCCGAGTCCGACGCGTGCTCGACCTGCTCTTTGAGGCGATCGCGCGCGTGATCGATCTTGCCGCGCAACTCTTCGGCCTTCTCGGTCGCGGTCGAACGGCCGGTCTCGTAGACCTCGGTGACCCGCACGCGGCCGGTCTCGTAGAGGTCCTTGCCCTCATCCATGTACTTGTGGGCCGTCTCCGAGATCATCTCGCGATTCTCTCTGCCCGAACGAGGGGAGAAGAGAAGTCCGAGAACTCCGCCTACGATCCCGCCGAGGAGAAACGCCCCGAACACACTCCCACCGCCGTGATACCTGTCGCAACCCATACTCACGCACCTCCGTTGTCGAGGGTATTCCTGTCTGTGCCCGCGGCATGCGCGGCACTTACATATGTACCCGATTCGCGACGCGCTAGCCGCGCCGATTGAGCGCAGCGCGCACAATCTGTTCTACCACATATTGGAAGGACATGTCGCGCTCGGCCGCGGCCATCGGCAGAAGCGACGTCTCGGTCATCCCCGGCGAGGTGTTGCACTCGAGCACCCAGACGCCTCCGTCGGCGTCGACCACCATGTCCGCACGGCTGACGTCGCGACACCCGAGCAGCATGTGCACCTCGCGCGCGAGCCGAACGACCTCGGCCATCGTCGCCTCGGCCAGACGCGCGGGCACGTAGTAGTCGGTCTCACCGGCGGTATACCTCGCCGAGAAATCGAACAGCCCGCTCTTCGCGACGATCTCGACCGGCGGCAGCACCACCGGCTCTCCATCGATGTCGAGCACCGAGACCGCGAGTTCCGTGCCCTCGACCCAGCGCTCCACGATCGCCGCCTCGCCGAAGGAGAGCGCCGAGAGCAGTGCCTCGGGCAGCTCGTCGGCACTCGACACCCTCGTGAGCCCGAGCGCTGAGCCCTGCTTGGATGGCTTGACCACGAGCGGGAACACTCCGACCGCGCCCGGCACGAGGTCGAGTGCGGTGGCCGCCCCCATCTCCTTGAAGGCGTCGGAGGTGAGCGTGATCCACGGCGGCGTGGGGATGTCCGCCTCGACGAACAGCCGCTTGGCGACCGACTTGTCCCACGCGAGCGCAGACGCCGTCACCCCGGGCCCCGTATACGGTATGCCGAGGAACTCCAGCAGCTCCTGGATCGTGCCGTCCTCACCGTACTTGCCGTGCAGTGCGATGTAGCACGCATCGGGGCGCTCGGCACGCAACGTCTCGACGAGGTCGGGCGTCACGTCGAGCGCAAGCACCCGGTAGCCGCGCTCGGCGAGCGCCTCTGCCACCCGCTTCCCGCTCACGAGCGACACCTCGCGCTCCAGCGAGCGGCCGCCCATCAGCACCGCGATCTTCTCCGTGCCACTCATGCCGCACCCTCCCCGTGAGCGGGCAACACGCCCGCATCGATGAACGCCCGGTACAGGCCGAGGCGGTCCTCGATCACCTCGGCCAACCTGCGGATCCCCTCGACGATCGCCTCGGGCTCAGCGTAGCAGAAGGCCAGCCGCATACAGTTGCGGCCGCGGCCATCCGGATAGAACGCCGAGCCGGGCACGAACGTCACGCCGTGCTCGACGGCCTCGGCCAGCAGGGTGCCGGTATCGAGGAAAGCGGGCAGCTCCACCCAGACGAAGAAGCCGCCTTCAGGGCGCGTCCAGCGGACCTCGGCCGGGAAGAACTCGTCAAGCGCCGCGAGCATCGCGCTGCGCCGCTCGGAGTAGGTGCGGGTCAGGCCCTGCAGCACGCGTCGCCAGCGGGTCCCCGCGAAGTAGCGCTCCGCGGTGACCTGCGCGAACGCCGAGCCGCACAGATCGGCCGCCTGTTTGGCGAGGAGCACCTTCGCCAGTATCGGACGCGGTGCGGTCATCCAGCCGAGCCGGAGTCCCGGTGCGAAGATCTTCGAGAAGGTGCCGAGGTAGATGACGTCTGCGTCGAGCGCACGGAGCGCTTTGACGTGCCCGCCCTCGAAACGAAGGCGCCCGTACGGGTCGTCCTCGATGACCGGGATGTCGTATTCGCGTGCAAGCTCGAGCAGGCGGCGCCGGCGCTCGGGGATGAGGGTGACGCCCGCGGGGTTCTGGAAGTTGGGGATCGTGTAGATGAACTTCGCGCCGCGCGGACCGAGCCGTGCGAGTTCAGCCTCGAGCAGGTCGACGCGCATGCCGTCGTCGTCCATCGGGACGCAGACCATCTTAGGCTGATAGGCCGCGAACGCCTGAATGGCGCCGACATAGGTCGGGCCCTCGGTGATGATCGTGTCGCCCGGGTCGAGGAACGTCTTAGCGAGCAGGTCCAGTCCCTGCTGGGCGCCTGCGGTAACGACGATGTCGTCGGCGGACAAGCGCACGCCCGTCTCGGCCATCAACTCGACGATCGTGTCGCGCAAGGGACGACGGCCCTCGCTCGAGCCGTACTGCAGGGCGCATGCGCCTTCGTGCAGCACGGCATCACGAGCTGCGGCGGCTACCGCCTCGGTGGGAACCCCGCCAAGATCAGGCATGCCCCCGGCGAAACTGATCATGTCAGGCCTGCTCGCGGCGGCGAACAGGTCGCGCACCGCGCTCGAGCGGACATCCGCCATGCGGGCGGCGTAGCGGCCTTCCCAACGGTCGAAAACGATCCTCGCGGTACCCATCGCGACACCCCTTACGTGTCCGGAGAACACAAAAGCCCCTTCCCTGATAGGGCGAGGGGCTGGTCGCGGTACCACCTATCTTCACCCGCGGTGCTCTCCGCAAGGTAAGCGGCGGGCAGTGCGGGCCTCGAAGTGCCGGGGTACCGGTCCGGCGCCGACCCGCTTCCGGTGGACCTCGGCGGACCGCCCTGGCAGGAGACTTCGGAGGGGTGGCCGGGCTGATGATGCCCTCTTCCCTCACGTCCTCGGTGCTCGATATGCGCCCCGGCGGATAGGCCGAGGTTAGGGCGAAGGGTAGCACCGGGAGTCGAACGAGGTCAAACGCGGGGGCCGCGCACCTCGACGAGCCGTGCCACGGCTCCGTCGACGCCAGCGGCATCAGCCACTCCTTCGAGCATCGACACGAGCAGCGTCATCGCCTCTCTCAGCGCACCGAGAGCCACCAGGTCGTCGTCGTAGTCGAGCTCGATGCGGAACACTCCCCGGCCATCTGTCGCAAAATCCCATCGCGTCTCGCCCGCGAGCGTGCGGGGCGAGCCCGAGAGCGCCATCAGCTCAAGTGCCACGTGCTCGAGAAGGTGGGCTGTCTCGGTGTCGAACAGCTCGGCCGTGATCCCGTGCGGGGAGCCGCACTCACAGCGGTGGCGGCGAAGCCCGGGAAGCAGCGCCAGCGCCGCATCCGCGAGACCGGGGACCTCCGAAGTGCGCAGCGGCGCGCCGGCCGCGACGCGTACGAGCGCCTCGATGCGGGCCGACCCGACCGCTACGCGTTCGATGAACAGAGCGGCGGGCGCCTCAGGCGTCTGCGGGCCCACAGGCCGGGCACTTCCGTCTGCCGAGGTAGTAGGCGAACGAGGCGACGATCAGTACGCCCGCCACTCCGATCACCAGCAGCTTGGCGGGATCGGTCTGGCTGGCCCTGCGGGCATCGCGGACCGCCAGGTCTCGGACCTCCTCGGCCCGGTGCTTGACATCATCGACGGTGAGCGTGCGCTCAGGCATGTGCCCCTCCCGTGGTCATCGCTGCATGTTCTTCATCTTCAGGACGGTGAAGATCACCGAACCGAGCACGAGCACGCCGCCGGTTGCGAGCAACGCCCCGGGCCAGGTGAGCCACTGCGCAAGCAGCAAGAGCAGCCCTACGGCGATGAAGCCAAGGCCGAAGACGAGCAGAGCGGCCGCGGCCATCCCCGAGGCGATCGTGAGTCCCAGCCGCTGCAGCGGCCCGACGATCTTGTCGCGCACTATCGCTTCGGCTTCCTGGCGTAGCCAGTCGACGAGCGTCTGCAGCAGGTCGGCCGCAGCTTGCGTGACACTGCGCTCCTCCGGCACGTGGCCCGTCCCGGGCTCCTCGGCCATCGAGTTCACCTCCGTCGAGTCGGTGTTTCGGTCAGCATGCTGCGGCTCTGGCACTCGCCATCGCCGCGACACGTATTAAGGTACCCCAAAGAGACGAAGCCGGCCCGAGGAAACCGGCTCCGATCGAGAATCGTACGGACGGCGTCGGATGGCGCCGCATAGCAGTCTATCTGCCGAGAATGCGGTACTTGACCGTGGCGACGCCGCCGAAACCAAGCGCACTGGCGGTACCGGGGCCGAGGTCGAACACGCGTCCGGCCACGTGCGGGCCGCGATCGTTGACCACCGCGGTGGCGGTGCGTCCGTTGTACTCGAACTGGATCCGCGTGCCAAAGGGCAGCGTCTTGTGTGCGACGTTCATCATGCCCTGGGTGAGTACGGCCCCACTTGCGGTCGTGCGACCATAGAAGCCGGGACCATACCAGGAAGCCTTGGCCGACTGCCACGCACCGTCGTCACCGGAACGGCTGGGTGCGGGAGCCGGGGCGGGCTTCGCAACGGACTTGGGTGCCGGCGCAGGTTTGGGCGCAGGTTTGGGCTTGGGCGGCGGCGCCTGCGCGCGCGTGCCGGGCTTGAGCATCGACTCCGGCGGCTGCGAGCCGGCGAACGCGACCTTGCCGGTGGGGGTGCCTTCTCCGGCTCCGCCGAGTGAGGCGATGCGCAGGCCGACGCCCAGCGTGTCAGAAGGAATATCCGCCGGTGCCGCGCCGGCAAGGTGGACAGGGACCACCCCGGCTGCGAACAGCACGGCGGCGGTCAGAGCGAGGGTCCCCGCGGTGCCGAACACCGCGAGTACAGGGAGCATGATCTTCTTGTGTGAACTCAATTGAACCTCCGAGTCCGGATACAGGACAGGCGGCGGGCGCGGAGGCGTCGGGGACTCAGGGGTACCCCCAGGACTGTAGTGCAATAAGGAAAGAGACGATACTGCCTCGCACCGGCTTAAGGGGGCCGAACGGCCGTCGCCTTATGCCACGAGCACAAGTATGCTGTTGGCGTGGACCTCACGTGCGTGTGATTCTCGGTCGCCCGCGCCTCTTGCGGCACGGACCCGGCCGGTCCGATCGGGTTCATCGTGCACCCCGGGCGTCGGTCCTCGCAGCCACCCCGATCGTCGTGCGGCCGCAACGCCCTGCAGATGCCTTCTGGTTCAAGCAACAAGGGGGGACTATAGCAGAGTGCGTGCCTACTCGCTAGTTTCTGGTAACGGGAAGGTAACGGCGAAGGAGGCAGGCGAACGAAGCGGGTATACCGCCCGTTCGCCTGCCTACAGCCTTACGGCGTGGGTGTCGCCTCAGCGGACGGCTCGGGGACGAGCGGTCCCGCGAGCTCCTGCAGCACCTGCCCGAGCTCCTCGATCAGGCGCCCGTAGGCCGCCCAGTCACCTGTTCGCTGCGCCTCGATCGCATCGAGGTAGAGCTGGCTCGCCCGTGCGGCATCGGCCGGGATCCCGGGGGCGCCCGGCTCTGGCGCTTCTGTCGGACGCTCGCCGAAGACGGCCAGCAGCGCGGCCTCCAGGTCGGTCGCCATCTCAAGTTTGTCCGCATAGATCACGAGCACGCGAACGAGCTCGGGGATTGCGGTCTGCTCGGCCTGCAGGTAGAGCGGCTGCACGTAGACCACGGAGTCCTCGAGCGGGACCACGAGCATATTGCCGAAG
>CAYGKH010000032.1:7134-15065 GCA_964350345.1 uncultured Coriobacteriaceae bacterium | reverse complement strand
GTGCCGACCCTGGGAGTCGGTGATCTGCGCAGAGACCGCGCACATCAACGTCGACGAGTGCGCAGCTCCTGAGCGGATCGCGAACGTGAAGCTCGTGCCTGTCGCCACGCCCGACGGGAAACTGACACCTGAGCTCGTACGCCCGCATCTGAAGGGTTTCGGCTTCGAACACCACGCCCAGCCGCGGGTGATCTCGGTCTCTCAGGCTACCGAGTACGGGACCGTTTACACTCCCGGCGAACTGCGTGCGCTCGCTGAACTGGCGCACGCGCACGGGCTCCTTCTGCACGTCGACGGGGCGCGTCTGGCAAATGCGGTCGCGCATGTCGGCTGTAGCGTCCGGGAAATGATCACAGACACGGGTGTGGATGCGCTCTCCTGGGGCGGCACCAAGAACGGGATGCTCTTCGGCGAGGCGGTGATCCTCTTCCACGGAGCGCCCACGGACGTGCTCGCGTTCGTGCGAAAGCAGTCGTGTCAACTCGCGAGCAAGATGCGTTTCATCGCCGCGCAGTTCACCGCCATGCTCGGCACGGGTCTGTGGCTACAGACCGCCCGGCACGCAAACGCGATGGCGACCCGTTTGGCCGAAGGAGTCGCAGAGCTCCCCGGAGTCACACTCACCCAGCCTGTCGAGGCGAACGAGGTGTTCGCCGCGCTGCCTGCTGACGCGATCTCACCGCTGGCCGAGGAGTTCGGCTTCTATACCTGGGACGAGCCGACCGGCGTGGTGCGCTGGGTCACCTCGTTCGACACGAGGGCCGAAGATGTTGATGCGCTGGTGGCCGCAGTCTACCGCGCCACCACCCGGTAGACGGCTCCGCCGAAGTCGACCACGAGCACCTCGCCGGTGTCGTCTTCGCCGAAGCTCACCACCGCGAGCCCTGTCGCGAGTAACTCGCGGTTCTCCGCGCTCCCGTCCTCGGCACGCACGAGTCCCCAGATGCGTCCGCTCACGTAGTCGCCGTAGAGGTAGACGCCCTGCATCTGCGGGAACGCTTCGCCTCTGTAGACGAATCCGCCGGTCACCGATTGCCCGGTGGGATGGCGGTACTCCACGATCGGCCATGCGAACTCGGCGAGGTCCCCGGTCACCTCGCGGTCGGACGGATAGGGCGCGGTGCCTTCGAAGAGGTTCCAGCCCCAGTTCTCGCCCCCGGGGCTGCTCGCCGGCTGGTAGTTCACCTCCTCGACCGCGTTCTGCCCGACGTCGGCGATCCAGAGGTCGCCGCTCTGTCTGTCGAAGGAGAAGCGCCAGGGGTTGCGCAGGCCGTAGGACCAGATCTCGCCGAGGACTTCCTCGGAGCTTACGAAGGGATTGTCCGGCGGGATCGCATACGGCATCGAGCCGAGCATCTCGTCGCCCGCTGGCCCTTCACCGACGTCGATCCGCACCATCGCGCCGAGGAGCGTCGACGTGTCTTGCCCGCTGCCGAGGGGGTCGCCGCCACTGCCTCCGTCGCCGAATGTCGTGTAGAGGTAGCCGTCCGGACCGAAGGCGAGGTGACCCCCGTTGTGGTTCGCGTAGGGTTGCGGTACCCGGATGATGCGCTGTTCGCTCTCGCGGGCGACGCTGTCGCCCTCCATCGTGAAGCGCGAGACGACACTCGCCCCGTCGTGATCGGAGTAGCTCACGTAGAATCGGCCGTGCCTGGCGAAGTGTTCAGGGAATGCCACGCCGAGAAGGCCCCTCTCCGACTCGGTGCTCACCGCGCCTGTGAGGTCGAGGAGCAGGATGGACTCCCCGTCGCGGATCACGAGCAGACGGCCGGATTTCTCCGCGACGTAGACGTCGCCGGATTCGTTGCCCGAGCCTAGAACCAGGAGCGGCTGATTGAATCCGTCCGCCAGGAGCTCGAGGTCGATCTCAAGCGAGCCGAGATCGACAGCGAGCTGTGGGGGAGGTGCACTCGGTGTTGGTGTGGAGGCGCTATTGGGGGGCACCACTACGGGATCCTCGCCTTGCGCACATCCGCTGAGGCTCCCTGTCAACGAGATGACGAGTCCGAGCAAGAGTGCGAGACGGAAACTGGCGCGCATCAGTACCTCCTCGGGAGCAGGGCTTACTGCAGTACGTTCCCATGACGGGTGGCCATCAGCGTGTACAATCACCCTATGTGACCGTGTGGATCGTGCGAGAGGGAGTCATCGTGGGCGATACATGCAAACTCAAGGCTGCGAACAAAATCGCCGCTTACTGTGAGAAGGACCGCTGCACTTACTGGCGGGTCGTGGACCATCTCGATATCGAGGCATCAGCAGACGGTTACGCCATCCAGTACTTCGAACTTCTCGGAGACGAGGGTTCAGAGGTGTCGGCCTGGTTGCTGAGCGTGCGTGAGCGACTGGCGGCTGCTGAGGTCGCCGGAGAGGCGTGATCGCCGGAAGGTGCTCGATCGGCGCATGGTGGACCTGTCCGGGCGTCACAGGCGGGGGATGCCCGAATGCTCTATCTGGTAGATGGCTACAACGTGACCAAGTCAGACCCCGCGACGCGCTCTCTCTCGCTCGAGGGGCAGCGTGACGCGGTGGTAGCGCGGCTTCGGGTCCGAGGGCGCGAACTGCTCGGTGCTGGCAGCATCGTCGTCGTGTTCGACGGTGGCGAAGGCGGGGGTATCTCTGCTGCACGCTCCGGCGGACACGTGGCGGTACGGTTCTCGCGTCACGAGTCCGCAGACGACGCCATAGTGCGACTCGCCGAGTCCGCCCCGGATGCTGTCTGCGTGGTGAGCTCTGATGCCGGCCTCGCGCATCGCGTGCGCGGGCTCGGGCGAGCCGGCAGGGGAGTCGAGGTGCGGGGACGCCAGACCGTCTACGAGGCTGCACGGGGAACCTCCCGCTCCCGCCGCCGCACGGATAACAGGTATCCTGACTCCTCGGCGGGAGTCCCGGCCGGAGGGAATCGGATCACCGAGGAACTCAAGGCCCTCTGGCTGACAGATGAGGTCTCAACAGACGACGAGGAGTGACATGCCCGGGATCGGTGTGATCGTGAACGTCATGGCCGTGCTTGCGGGTACGGCGATCGGCCTGCTCTTCGGTCGCCTCATCGCAGAGCGGTTCCGCACCATCGCGTTTAGCGGGATCGGGCTGGCGACCACCATCATCGGCGGGAGCATGAGCATCAGTGGCCTTTCGGAACTCGGAAACGATGGCCTCGGACCCTACGCTGCGCTCGTGCTCGTGGGTTCACTGGTGCTCGGTGCGTTGGCCGGAGAAGCTCTGCGTATCGAGTACGGGCTCGAGCGGATCGGTCACGTCTTACAGCGGATGGCGTACCGCGCACCGATGCTTGCACCGGGCAGGGCGGACCAGCCGGGCGAGAAGGGGCATACGCTCGTGGAGGGGTTCGTGACCGCGTCACTGCTCTTCTGTGTGGGCGCGATGGCCATCCTTGGCTCGATCCAGGACGGCCTCGGCGATCCGTCACTGCTCTATCTGAAGTCTCTGCTCGACGGCATCGCCTCGATCGCGCTTGCGACGACCCTGGGTGCCGGCGTGGGACTCTCGGTCATCCCGATCATCATCATCCAGGGCGGCATCGCGGCCGGAGCGCACTCTGTCGAGCCGCTCATGACCCCCCCGGTCATCCACGCGATCCAAATGACAGGCGGCGCGCTCATCCTTGCGATCGGGCTCGACCTCACCGGGATCAAACGGCTGCCGGTCGGCAACATGCTGCCGGGGATTCTCATCGCTGCTGTGCTTGCGGGGGTGTTGGCATGACCGGCGGGCGAGACGGGCTCCCGGAACAGGTCTCGCGGTTCAACTGGGGTGCATTCTTCCTGCCACCCATATGGGGGGTCGCCCACGGTCAATGGCCGGGAGTCTTTTTCCTGCCGCTGTGGGTATTCGTCGACAACATGCTCCGCGGTCCCCGCCCGTTCGGTGCATGGTCGGTCGTGCTCGGCGTTTCGATGGCGTTCATCACGGTCGGTTTTCAGGCGGCGTATGCGTACAACGCGAACCGGTTCGCGTGGGCCCGCACCAGGGGCAGGGTAGGGCCCGGGGTCTTCGCCCGTCGACAGAGGGCCTGGGGTATCGCGGGGTTTCTCGTCACAGCCGCGGTGGCCGCATGGATCGTCATGCTCCTCTTGGGCGCCGGCTAGGGCCCCTGATTCGTCGAAACCGTGAACGGTCGTGCGTATCCATTCGCGATGTGGGAAAATGTACGTAATGTGTCCCGCGGCGTAACCGGCAGGGCCGCAGGCAGTCACGTCAACGGGGGGCGCACACGATGCGTGGTTTTCTGTCGACCGTCGCCGGGAAGAGCCTTCTGGTCGCTGCTGTCGTGTTGTCCGTTGTCGTCTACTGGAGCGGCTTGGGCTGTGAGGAACAGGTCAGGCTCCAGCAACAAGACGGTACTGTCGAGGCCAGTGTCGCCGACGATATCATCCAGGGCATCTGGCGCTGGCACATCCTGAGCGGTGCGGCGGTATTCGTAGCGGTCGGATCGCTGGGCGCCATCGCGGTACGGGCCGAGCAGCGCCTCTACAAGACGAACGCCTCCCTCACCGAGACCACCGACGAGCTCCAGGACTTAAGTCTTGCGCGCACCGGATTCCTCGCGATGATGAGTCACGAGTTGCGCACGCCTCTCAACTCGATCATCGGGTTCTCTGGCATCCTCACTTCGGGCATGGCGGGCGACCTCACCGTCGAGCAGCGCAAACAGGTCGGGATCATCAACAGCGCGGGGAAACAACTACTCGCGCTCATCAACGACATCCTTGACCTGTCCAAGCTTGAGACCGGCAAGCTCATCTTAGTTGCCGAGGAGTTCCGTGTGGTGTCGGTCGCCGACGCGGTGACCGACACGCTGAGGCCGCTTGCCGAGGACCGCGGGCTGGAGTTGCGCGTACGTATCGCCGACCCCGATCTCACCATGTGTACCGATTGCAGGCGGCTCGAGCAGATCCTGCTGAGCATCGTCTCCCGGGCGGTCCGGATGACCGAGAGCGGCCATGTGCTTATCGAGGTCGAGGCCGCAGGAAGTGACGACATCGTTTTCAGGGTCTCCGATACGAGTGCGGGCATGACTGCCGAGGAGATCGCAGGTCTCTTCGAGGAGTATGCCGAAGCCGATTCCCGCCCGGGGCGTTCCCGCTCGACCGGGTTCGCGCTCATGGTATCGCGACGTCTCGCCGTCACGCTCGGTGGCGACATCACTGTCGAGAGCGAGCTCGGCCTCGGCTCGGTTTTCACGCTCCGGCTTCCCGAGGTCGTGGACGAAGGACTGTGCGCCTGATCAAGACCGTGCCTGCGCCAGCGGCTGCTACAGCTCTGCGCGCCACCCTTTCACCGTGAACGCGGCCGGACACAGGTCGCTCAGTTCGCATGGTCCGCATGCAGGGCGTTTCGCGGTGCAGATCGCCCGTCCGTGATCGATGAAGCGATAGTTGACGTGGAACCACTCGTCGCGCGGGAACAGTGCCATGAGATCCCGTTCGACCTTGTCGGGGTCTTTCTCGTCGGAGAGGCCGAAACGGTGGGCCAGTCGGAACACGTGAGTATCCACCGCGATGCCCTCGACGATCCCGTAGGCGTTGCTGATCACGATGTTGGCAGTCTTGCGTGCCACCCCGGGGAGACTGATCAGGCCTTCCATGGTGTCGGGCACGGTTCCATCGAAGTCGGAGACCACCTTTTGTGATGCGCCGATGATCGCTCGTGTCTTGTTGCGGAAGAACCCGGTCGATCTCACGATCTCTTCGACATCGCCAGGGTCGGCTGCGGCAAGTTCAGCCGGTCCGGGATAGCGTTGAAAGAGCGCAGGCGTGACTTTGTTGACGCCGACGTCAGTCGTCTGAGCGGAGAGAATCACGGCGATCAGTAGCTGGAAAGGGGTAGTGTGGTCGAGCATGGTGTGGGCATCCGGGTAGAGTCTCGCCAGTCGGCCCATGATCGCCGAAGCGCGCTCCTGTCGCTCCATCGTACGTTTGTCCCTCCGCTCGCCCCGGCCTGTCTCCCGTGGCACAGATACTACCCCACCCGAGCAGCTGCCTTGACCCCGCCACCGGCAGGGGGCTACCCTCGCATGACCCCGCGCCGGAGTCCCCGTCGCGGGCTTCTGCCGTGTCCGTGACCCGCCGAGGAGCCCCGATGCGCCTGCTCGACTCGCTCATGACCGCCCTTTCGGGCGTCGAACCCTACGCGAAGATGTATGACGCGGTCTCAGCCGGTGAAGATGTGACTCTCGCGGCTCCCGGGCTCGTCAGGCCCCTGCTGACAGCGGCGCTCTTCGCCGCTCGCCCCCGCCCCATGCTTGTGGTCGTCGCCGGTACCGACGCTGCCGAGAGATACGCGAGGCAGGCCGAGGCCTACCTCGGTCCGGGGGAGGTGCTCCGCTTTCCCGAACGCTCCGACTCACCCTGGTCGCTCGAGTCGCCCGACCTCGCCGCGGTGGGCGCTCGTTCGCGCGCGCTCCATTCCTTGTCGAGCGGCCGGTCGGCTATCGTCGTCGCCTCGATGCGAGCACTCCTTCGGGCTCTACCTCCCCAGGGCAGCCACGTCTTCACGCCGCTCGTGCTTGAAGCCGGGGCGAGTGTCGATCTTGAAGAGGCCGCAGATCGTCTCGCCCGCATGGGTTACGAACGTCTCGACGACGCGGCCGAGCCGGGGACGTTCGCGGTCCGCGGAGGGGTGCTCGACGTCTTCGCTTCCGACGCCACCCACCCAGTGCGAGCCGAGTTCTTCGGCGACGAGATCGAGACGCTGCGGCGCTACGTTCCCAGTACGGGCCAGAGCATCGGAGACGCCGGACACGTCGAGGTGTTCGGCTGTCGAGAGGTGGCACTCGGCTCCCGTGCAGCCGCCTCGGCCCGCAGCGCCTTGCGCGAACGCGCCCTCGGCGATCCCGAGGTCGCCCACCATCTTGAGTTGATCGAGCAGGGCGTCTACTTCAACGGTGTCGAACGCTATCTGCCCGTCTTCTACCGTCAGGCGGGATCGCTTACCGACTATCTGTCGGCAGAGACTCTCGTCGTGGTCGTCGAGCCACGTTCGCTCTTCGACGATGCGACACGCAGGTCCGAGGACCTGACCGCCGCTGCCGAGAATGCCGGCGTCTCTCCTGAGGGTCTCGTGCTCCCGCCTGCACGCATCGATCTGGGTGGACGCCAGCGGCTCACCATGCTCTCACTCCTGCGGACCGGAGGTGTCGTCGACGCAGAGCTCACCGCACGCCGTCCCGAGGTCGCAGGCGGCGAAGAGCGCTTCATTGCAGGGCTTCAGGGGCTGCTTTCGGCTGGTTTTGGGGTTGCGCTCGCCATACCCGAGCGTCGCGTTCGACGCCGTATCGCCGACCGGCTGACCGAGGCCGGGCTCCCGCTCATCGACCTCGTTGCCGCGCAGCGGGAGGGTGGGGAACCAGCCTCTGCTGCCGGAGCAGCTATCGCACCCTCCCATCCTGTGCTGCGTCCTGGCTTCCTGCATCTGTGCGCGGCGGAGGTGCCTGCCGGTTACGTACTGCCCTCAGCTCGCGTGGCTGTCGTGAGTATCGACGACGTCTACCCTCGCTCAGCGGCAACCCGCCGGGCGGTCCGTGAGGTGGATCCGACGCGCATGACCTTCGGCTTCGCACCTGGCGACTATGTGGTTCATGCCTCCCATGGAATCGCGCTCTTCACAGCACTCGAGCGAAAAGAGGTCCTCGGCCAGGAGCGTGACTATCTGGTGCTCGAGTACGCGAAGGGAGATCGCCTCTACGTCCCGGTCGAGCAGATCGACCGGGTGACAAAGTACGTGGGTGCCGAGGGTTCGGCGCCGCGCGTCACGCGACTGAACACCGCCGACTGGTCCAAGGCGACCAATAAGGCGCGCAAGGCCGCTCGAAAACTCGCCTTCGACCTGGTGGATCTCTATGCGCGACGCGCTTCGGTGCAGGGATTCGCGTACGGTGGCGATGCGCCGTGGCAACTCGAGATGGAAGC
>CAYGKH010000032.1:3052-7034 GCA_964350345.1 uncultured Coriobacteriaceae bacterium | reverse complement strand
TTCACGACCTTCTCCGAGAGGTTCGCTCCGTTCCCGGTCCGGGTCGAGGTGCTCTCGCGCTTCCGCTCGGCGGCACAGCAAAAACTCGCGCTCGAGGGCTTCGCCGCCGGCGCGGTCGACATCCTCATCGGAACGCATCGCCTCCTCTCGGCAGATGTCACGCCGAAGGACCTCGGCCTGGTCGTCATCGACGAAGAGCAGCGTTTCGGTGTGCAGCACAAGGAGCACCTCAAGCACCTGCGCGAGCAGGTGGATGTACTGACAATGACCGCCACACCCATACCGCGCACCCTGCAGATGTCGCTCTCGGGCGTTCGCGACATGAGTGTCATCGACACGCCGCCACTGAACCGGTTCCCCGTTCAGGTCCATGTGGGCGAGTACGATCCTGACGTGGTGAGCGGGGCGATCCGTCGCGAGGTAGAGCGCGGTGGTCAGGTCTACTACGTCTCCAACCGGGTGAAGTCGATCGACGAGGCCGTTGCCCGCGTGTACGAGGCGGCCCCCGAGGCGCGGGTCGCTGTCGCGCACGGCCAGATGAGTGAGCGGCAACTCGAGCGGGTGATGGAGTCGTTCGCGGCGAACAAGGTCGACGTTTTAGTGGCGACCACCATCGTGGAGAGCGGGATCGACAACCCGCACTCCAACACCCTGGTCATCGAGGACTCACAGCGTCTCGGGCTCGCGCAGCTCTACCAGCTCAAAGGCCGTGTCGGAAGAAGCCACGTACGCGCGTTCGCGTACTTCCTCTTTCCCCGCGGGTCTTCACTGACCGAGGCTGCCGTCGAGCGCCTGGTCGCCATTCGCGAGACCGCGGAGCTCGGGAGCGGCATCAAGGTGGCGATGCGCGACCTCGAGATCCGGGGAGCCGGCTCCCTCCTCGGTGCAGAACAGCACGGGACGATGAGCGCGGTCGGGTTCGACCTGTACTCTGAGATGATCCGAGAGGCGGTGGTGGAGGCCCGCGGTGAGCCTCCTGTCGCGCATCCGGATATCCGGGTCGACCTCCCTCTCTCGGCATTCCTGCCCGACGAGTACATTCCGGACGTCGACGAGCGGGTCCGCTACTATCGCAGGCTTGCCGGCGCTCCTGCGATCGAGGCGGTCCACCGGGTCGCGGTCGAACTCGCCGGGAGCTTCGGCGCCCTGCCGGAGCCTGCCGAGAACCTGGTCGCCGTGGCTCGTATCCGGGCGCGTGCGGCGGACGTCGGCGTGAAGATTGTGAGGGTCGCGCGCCGCCGTCTTCTCGTCTCGCCGGTCACCCCGTCCGGAGATGCCGCGGGGGCGCTGGCAGCGATGGGTGCGATCGTGCTCGAGCGCGACCGGACGGTCGCGTTGCCGATCGGGTATGGAACTTCTGTGGGAGTGGCAGCCGAGGCGCTACTCGGTGCTATACTCTCCGGGACCGGGCACGCTGTTTCTGATTCCCTGGAGGACTGATGAGGATCCCTCGTATCGTATTCATTATGGCGCTTGTGACTGCGCTTTTGACCGGAGTCGTCGCGTGCGGCTCAAACGACGTGGCTGCTCGGGTGAACGGTGAGGAGATCAGCAGCACAGAACTCGACGAACAGATCGAGCACCTGCGCGAGCAGTCCCCGCAGATGTTCGAAGGCGAGGAGGGCGAGGCGCGAGTACTCGACTTCAAGCGCCGCCTTCTTGAGAGCATGATCGACAACGTCCTTGTGCGTCAGGCCGCCGAGGAACGCGGTATTTCGGTGAGCGAGGAAGAGATCGACACGCAGATCGACGAGCTCAAAGCTGGCTTCCCGAGCGAAGACGAGTTCAACACCGCCCTGGCGGACGCCGGGCTGACCCTTGCCGACCTTCGTGACCAGCTCAGCGAGCAGCTTGTGACCCAGAGGCTCATGGAGGAACTCGCCGGCGACGCCGAGGTCACGGCCGACGAGATCGAGGAGTATTACGAGGCCAACAAGGCTCAGTTCGCCGATCAGGCCGCGACCCGCTCTTCGCACATCCTCTTCGAGCCGGAGGACAAGGCGACCGCCGAAGAGGTACTCGCTGAGGTTCGTGCTGGTGGGGACTTCGCCGAGCTTGCTCGTGAGCACTCGAAGGACCCCGGTTCTGCCTCTCAGGGCGGGGATCTCAGTTGGTCCGATCCATCCCGCCCGTTCGTTCCGGAGTTCACCGAGGCCATGGACGGCCTGGACGTCGGCGAGGTCTCTGATCTGGTCGAGACCGATTTCGGCTGGCACATCATCAGGGTCGATGAGCGCCGGGACGAGAGCCAGAAGCCTCTCTCCGAGGCCGCCGAGCAGATCGAGCAGATGATCTTGCAGCAGCGCAACGCTGAGGCATACCAGACGTTTCTCGATCAATTACGTGCTGAGGCTGAGATCGAGATTCTGATCGACGAGCTCAAGCCGGTAGAGGGCGGCGAGGAGTAGCGTACGGGGCGGTGGCATTCGGGGGGATGACGTGGGTTCGATAGCGGTCATCGGTGTCGATGACGTGTCCGGTCCGCTCGCCGAGGCCACGCTCGAGCGTCTCCGGGCGGCCGCCCATGTGGTCGTCTCCTCGGCGGACGGGCCTCTCGCGGGCGCCCTTGCCGAGGCGGGCCTCGATCCGGTTTCGCTCGAGGAGTTGGGGCTCAACCCCGGATCGCCCACTGAGCGCGTCGTGGAAGCACTCGTTGACCTCGCGCAGGGTGGCGATGTCGCGTATGCAAGTGCGGGCTACCCGTTGTTGAAACAAGGATTACTGACGGGGTTGCTCTCGCGCACTCGGGCGGCAGTGGACGTGTTCCCGGTCCTCTCGCCCCTGCAGATCATCCTGATGGCGTTCGACATCGACCTGACCGCCGACCTCGACATCGTCGATGTCCGCTCGCTGGCACCCGTGATCGGGCAGCGCGACTCGCATCTCGTCGTCACTGGGGTGCGAAACGCCATGCTCGCCCGTCGTGCCGGGGAGCAGCTCGGTGTCGTCTATCCGCCGGACCATCCTGTGGTGGCGGCGGGCTGCCTTTCCGGTGGCGGATACGCCCTCGTCTTGTCGACGGTGGCAGAGTTGGGAGATCTCGAGGTCCGTGATGACGCCGCCGTCTATGTGGCACCTTCACGGATGGATCCGCCCGGTGGCTTCGCCGGGTTCGTTCACACCATCGCAGTGCTCCGGAGTCCGGAGGGCTGCCCCTGGGATCGTGAACAGACCCACCTGAGCCTGCGCCGCAACATGATCGAGGAGGCTTACGAGGCCGTCGGAGCCATCGAGTCGGCCGACGACGGCCGCCTGGCCGAGGAGCTCGGCGACGTGCTGCTCCAGGTCGTGCTTCACGCGCAGATCGCGGCGGACGAAGGCCGCTTCACGATCGACGACGTGGTCGCCGGGATCGCCGAGAAGATCCGGCGCCGACATCCGCATGTCTTCGGTAGTGCCGTGGCTGGGACACCGGACGAGGTCATCGAGGCGTGGGACGCCATCAAACGGGACGAGAAGGCCGAAGGCGGCACTCTCGACGGCATCCCGGCAAGCCTACCTGCACTGATGTGGGCGCAGAAGATCTCACGACGTGCGGTTGGCGTCGGGTTCGAGTGGGAGAGCCTCGACGCGGTGTGGGAGAAGGTTCACGAAGAGATCGACGAGCTAAAAGAGACCGAACCCGGCTCTCCGGAAGCCGCAGGAGAGATCGGCGACCTGCTCTTCACCGTCGTGAACCTCGCACGGAAGCAAGGGATCGATGCCGAGGAAGCCTTGCGCGCGACGTGCCGCAAGTTCATCGGCCGCTTCGAGGACATGGAGCGCGCGGCGACCGGGGCAGGGTCCTCGGTCTCCGAGATCGATGGCATCGAGATGGAACGCCTCTGGCGAGATGCCAAGGGCAGGGAGGGGCCATAGTCATGAGCACCATCGTCGACATTTTCGCACGCGAGATCCTTGACTCAAGAGGAAACCCGACGGTCGAGGTAGAGGTTCTGCTCGACGACGGATCGTTCGGTCGTGCGGCAGTGCCGTCGGGAGC
>CAYGKH010000032.1:0-2952 GCA_964350345.1 uncultured Coriobacteriaceae bacterium | reverse complement strand
TAGAGGTTCTGCTCGACGACGGATCGTTCGGTCGTGCGGCAGTGCCGTCGGGAGCGTCCACCGGGGCGTTCGAGGCGGTCGAGTTGCGCGACGGCGACTCTGCGCGCTACCTCGGAAAGGGAGTGCGCACAGCCGTCGAGAACGTCAACGAGGTCATCGCAGCAGAGATCCTCGGCATGGATGCGACGGACCAGCGCTTCATCGATACGACGCTTCTTGCCCTCGACGGCACACCGAACAAGGCGCGCCTCGGCGCCAACGCGATCCTTGGAACGTCTCTGGCGGTCGCGAAAGCGGCTGCCGAGTCGACAGAGCTCACCCTCTATAGCTACATCGGTGGGGCCAACGCGCACGAACTGCCCGTACCGATGATGAACATCCTCAATGGTGGCGCGCACGCTGACAACAACGTGGACCTCCAGGAGTTCATGGTCATGCCGGTGGGCGCCGGCAGCTTTGCCGAGGGATTGCGGATGTGTGCCGAGATCTACCACACGCTAAAGGGCGTGCTCTCAAAGCGCGGTCTCGGGACCGGCGTGGGCGATGAAGGCGGGTTCGCCCCCGACCTCGCTAGCAACGAAGAGGCGCTGCAGGTCATCTCGGACGCTGTGGAGAAGGCGGGCTACACACTCGGGGAGCAGATCGTGTTCGCGCTCGACCCTGCTGCGACCGAGATCTACCGCGACGGAGCCTACCACCTCGAGGGTGAGGGCCGGGTACTCTCTTCGGCGGAGATGGTCGACTTCTGGACCGACCTTGTGGATCGCTATCCGATCGTGAGCGTCGAGGACGGCATGGCCGAGGAGGACTGGGACGGCTGGAAGTTGCTGACCGAGCGGATCGGGGAGCGCGTGCAGCTCGTCGGTGATGACCTCTTCGTGACGAACACCGAGCGGCTCGCCCGGGGCATTGAGATGGGTGTCGCCAACTCCATCCTCATCAAGGTCAACCAGATCGGCACACTTACCGAAACACTCGACTGCATCGAGATGGCGAAGCGCGCCGGTTACACGTGCGTGATCTCACATCGCTCGGGAGAGACGGAAGACACCACGATCGCCGATCTGGCGGTCGCAGTGAACGCGGGCCAGATCAAGACAGGCGCGCCTGCGCGCTCCGACCGGGTTGCGAAGTACAACCAGCTTCTGCGCATCGAAGAGGAGCTGTGCGACTCGGCCGTCTATCCGGGTGGCGACGCTTTCTACAACATCCGCCCGGTGCGCGGATAAGGGCCTGATAGGGGACGGGCGGGCATGAAGGAGCGCAAACGCAGGGCGGATAGGCCCTCCATCCCGTACGAACACGGCGTGCCGCTTGAGAGTGCTATCGCCCGCAGGGAACGCATCGCCGACAGCTACGACCTGGAATTCGGTCACGACCGGGTCTTTCCGGAGTTGATCGATGCGCTCCTCGAGGAGTTGCCCGAGGGAGCGGAGGTCCTCGAGGTCGGCGCCGCGACGGGCCTGCTGACTCGCCCGCTGCTGGAGTGGGCCGGCAGTGTGACGGCTCTTGAGCCCTCGGCCGGCATGTTGCGTCGGCTGTTGGCGAGCGACGTGACCTCCTCGGCATCGCTCATCACCCGGCAGGGCATGGTCGAGGATCTCGGCGATGACGAACTCTTTGACGTCGCCGTGGTGACGTTCACCCCCAGGCGTGGCCTCGGCCTGTCGCGACTCTTCTTCGAGCTCACCAGTCACGTCCGCGACCGGGTCGTCATGCTCCTGGACGAGGATGTGTCGATGGACTGGGCCTACCTCGCCCGCAGCGCGGCGAAGCGCGGTCTCGACGTCCGGTTGCGCATCGTGTGCGGCTCGGGCCCTGAGCCCGGTGACGAGGCGCGCAGGGCCGTGGTGCTCGTCGTCCGCAGTGCGGCGGCAGCATGCGTACTTGACGGTTCGGGGCAGGAGTGGGATCCGGAAGAGTGGGTTGCGGATGCCCGCGTCGTCGACGTGCCGTACCCGGCGCCGAGGGGTGCCGCGTCGCGCCTCGTTCGCTACGTGCTCTCCGGTGGGGACCGTGCCCTGCGACTGCGAACGGACGCCGCTGGCGTCGATCGCCTCTACGGCAACCTCCGGACCGCGGTACACCGATTGGGGCGCGACCGTCTGACAGTGCGCCGGGACGGGGATACGATTCAGGTGGTCCGTCTTCCCTCGGCGGGTGATGTCGGAGAGGAGTAGCTATGCGCCGAACCAAGATCGTCGCGACGATAGGGCCTGCAACAGACTCGCCCGAGGTGCTCGAAGCACTCGTTGCTGCCGGTATGGACGTGGCACGCCTCAACTCCTCCCACTCCGGCCTCGATGAACTCGCGGTGCGCCTCGAAGCGGTTCGCGCGGCATCGGATCGGGCCGGCCGGCCGGTCGCGGTCATGCTCGACCTGGCGGGACCGAAACTCCGTCTCGGCGAGGTTGCCGACGGCACCGTGCTGCGGACGGGTGCCGACTTCACGATCGTTCCCGGCGACTGTATCGGTGGACCCGAACGGGTGTGCGTGAGCTACGCCGCGCTGTCCGAGAGGCTCTCGGCAGGAGCACGTCTCCTCATCGACGACGGCGCGATCGAACTTGTGGTGACCGGTACCGAGCACGGCGCCGTGCACACACGTGTGGAGGCCGGCGGGCCGATATCGAGCCGGAAGGGCATCAATGCCCCCGGGGCGACGCTGGGCCTCGATGCGGTCACGGAACGGGATCGCGAGGTGCTCGCGTGGGGGCTGGAAGTGGGCGTCGACCTTGTGGCGCAGTCGTTCGTGCGCTCGGCCGCCGATGTCAGGCATCTACGGGAACTCATGTCCGGCCGAGACGTGCCGATCGTTGCCAAGATCGAGAGGCACGAAGCTGTCGCAGACATCGTCGGCATCGTCGTCGAGTCCGATGTCGTGATGGTCGCGCGTGGCGACCTCGGTGTAGAGACCTCCCCCGAGGAGGTGCCGGTACTGCAACGCCGGGT
>CAYGKH010000031.1:0-16134 GCA_964350345.1 uncultured Coriobacteriaceae bacterium | reverse complement strand
CCATCATCAGGTCGGCGAGCTCGTCGATGACGATCATCAGATACGGCATCTCCTCGGCACCCTCGGGTGCGCGTCCGTCCTGGACCATCGCGTTGTACATGCCGATGTTTCGCGCATTCGCCTTCTGAAGCCGCTTGAGCCGGGCATCCATCTCCGAGACCGCCCACGCCAGAGCGCTCGCAGCTTGCTTGGGCTCGGTGACCACAGGGACATAAAGGTGAGGGACTCCATTGTACAGCGAGAGCTCGATCCGCTTGGGGTCGATGAGTATGAGTCGGACCTCGGCAGGGGTGGCGCGCATGAGAACCGAAGTGAGCAGCGCGTTGATGCACACAGACTTCCCGGTTCCGGTGGATCCTGCGATCAGGAGGTGTGGCATCGTCGCTAGGTCGGCAACGATGCTGTCCCCCGAGACGTCCTTGCCGATTCCGAGAAGGAGAGGGCCAGCCGTCGCGGCGACAGGGGTCGAGAGTACGTCACCGAGGGTCACGGTGGTGCGACGCTGGTTGGGGACCTCCACTCCGACTAAAGACTTACCCGGGATCGGGGCAAGGATTCGAACCGTAGCTGCAGCAAGCGCGAGTGCGAGGTCGTCCGCCAGCGCGGTGATTCGATTCACCTTGATGCCACGCGTGAGCTCTATCTCATACATCGTGACCGTTGGACCGGGAATCCAACCGACGACCCGGGCGGGGATGTCGAAGGTGCCGAGCGTTTCCTCGATGGTCCGGGCGGTCGTCGTCAACTCGCGCTCACTGGCGCGGTGACGCGAGGCGCTCTCGGGGCTACGCGTCAGTATGCCGGGCTTCGGCAACTCGAAGCCTTCCATAGCTTTTGGCGCGCTCATCCGGGGTGTCGGGATCGTTTGGCGGTGGAACTCGGGGTCCTCGGCGCTTGGCTTGCGCGCGGCCCGTCCCTTGACCGGACGCGATCGGGCAATCGCGGGTGCGTCCTCGTCGAACTCATCGAGCGGTAGGGTGCGCGAAGCACGCTCACGGGGTGTAGGTTGCGAGCGGGGTGTTGAACGATCGCGGAATCTTTCGGCGACCCACTCCAGGAGGCCGGAGAGTGACAGACCGGTGATGACCAGCCCGATGAGCATCACCGCAGCGAGTATCACATATGAGATCGGTTCCCCGACCAAGGAGCGAAGTACCCACCCGATCACGCCGCCGATGTACCCCCCGTGCGTCTCGAGTTCGGTCCGACGCCACTGCCCTTGGAGTGGGGATCCGAGAGCGAGCATCCCGATGAGGGCGAGCAAGACGACTCCTAGACCGCCACCCACACGCTTCTCGCTGATGGCGATCGCTCGCACGAAAAAGGTGACTCCCCACAAGAGGAGCAGCACGGGGATTACGAAGGCACCCAACCCGAACGCAAGCCCGAATACGTCCGCGACCGCGTTGCCGAGCAGTCCTGAGCCTGCCGAGAGAAGGGCGATGGCAAGGGCGATGGCAAGGGCGACAAGAACGATCCCGTAGATGTCGTGCCGCGCTTCCGGCTCGAGCAAAGGTGCGGACGCGTTCGCCCTCTTGCTCGAGGTTGCGCGCTTCGCTGTGGTCTTCTTCTTGGTTCGCTGAATCGAGGCCATAAGGTGTCGTCTCTTCCCTTTAGCCGGTCACCACTCGCCAGACTAGCACGCTGACGCCCATGAAGGCGGTATACACGGCGAACACCTGGAAAGAGTGCCGCTTGATGAAGGCCATCAGCCCGGCGATGGCGAAGTATCCGGTGATCGCGGCGGCCGTCGATCCGATGATCACTGTCGCAAGGGCGGGACCGGACTCCCCTGTCATCACGACGTCGACCCCCTGCTTCGCACCTGCAAGCAGGATGATCGGACCTGAGAGCAGGAAAGAGAAGCGGGCGGCCTGCTCACGATCGAGGCCAAGGCCGAGGCCCGCCGCCATTGTTGCCCCGGCGCGTGAGATCCCAGGCATGACCGCGATCCCTTGAGCGACTCCGATAAGAACAGCACGCCGCCATCCGAGGAGGGACGCTTCGTGCAGGGACCTGCGTGAGAGAACGTCGGCGAGGGTGAGGGCGGTCGCGGTGATCAAGAACGCGACTCCGACATAGAGGATGTCCGCGGTCTCGAAGAAGTCTCCACCGGCCAGCCCGATGAGGCCGGTGGGAATAGTGGCAACCACCACGAGCCACGCCAGCCGCTTGTCACCGGACCGTTCCGGATCGCTAGAGAAGGCCGAGCGCGCCATGTTGAACAGGTCGGTCCGGAAGTAGACGACGACCGCGGTGAGCGTGGCAACGTGCAACCAGGTATCGAAGACCAGTCCGAACTCATCGGTCAGGCCGAAGAACTCCTGCACGACGCGCAGGTGCCCGGAGGAGGAGATCGGAAGGAATTCAGAAACGCCCTGTATCACACCGAGGGCTATCGCCTGGAAGATCTCCACGCACTAAACCTCCATGACCACGGGAATTATCATCGGACGCGACCTCGTTCGCTCCCACATGAACTGGGACAGAGATTCGCGGACCGCGTTCTTGATGACAGCGTGATCGGTCGCACCCTCCTTCGCCGTCTTAGCGAGGGTCTTGGAGATGCGAGTCCGTGCGTCGTCATAGAACGTGGAGTCATCGGTGGCCTCGACGATGCCACGTGTGACCAGCTCGGGTTCTCCGACAGGGCGGCCGTTTTGTCGGTCCACCGCGATGATGACGGTGGCGATCCCGTCCTTCGCAAGCATCTGGCGATCGCGCAACACGACCTTTCCGATGTCACCGACCGATAGTCCGTCGACGTAGACCACACCGGACTCGACACGCTCGGACACGCGCGCCGACGAGTCACTGATCTCCAGGCAGTCGCCATTGTCCAGTACGAATATGTTGTCGTCCTCCACTCCGGTGAGCCTGGCGAGATCCGCGTGTGCACGAAGATGACGGCTCTCCCCATGGATCGGAACGAAGTAGCGTGGCTTGACGAGGTTGAGCATAAGTTTCAGCTCTTCAGCGGCCGCGTGTCCGGACACATGTACCGCGTGCGTCCCCTTGTGCTTGATGTCGGCACCTGCTGCAGAGAGACGGTTGATGACCCGGCTGACCGCTTTCTCGTTGCCGGGAACGGGGGTCGCCGAGATGACGACAGTGTCGCCCGATTCGATGGTGACGGTCTTGTGGTCGTTATTGGCCATGCGTGCGAGGGCTGAGAGTGGTTCGCCCTGGCTCCCCGTAGAGAGCACGACAACTCGCTCGGGCGGCAGATCGCCCATCGCATAGGCGTCGAGGAGGTTCTCATCGGCGATTTTCAGGAAGCCGAGACGGCGAGCGATCTTGGTGTTGTTGATCATCGAACGACCGGTTACGACGACCTTGCGGTCGCAGGCCACTGCGGCGTCACATACCTGCTGGACCCGGTGGATATGGCTCGCGAACGATGCGACGACGATCCGTTGATCGGCAGACGAGAATATCTGCCGCAAGACAGGCCCGACAGTACTTTCCGAGTTCGTGATCCCGGAAGACTCTGCGTTCGTCGAATCGCTCATGAGCAGCATGACGCCTTTCTTGCCGGCAGCGGCAAGTGCGCCGTAGTCGGTCAGGCGACCATCGATGGGCGTCTGGTCGAGCTTGAAGTCGCCGGTGTGCAAGATGTTGCCGACGGGGGTGCGGATGAAGAGCGCGACCCCGTCGGGTATCGAGTGATTGACCGGTATGAAGTCGAACCCGAACACGCCGAGGTTCACGTGGGTTCCGGTGTGTATCTCACGGAGCTTCGGCTTTTTGATCCGGTGCTCATCGAGCTTGCCCTCGATCAGTCCGAGGGTGAGCTTGGTCCCGAGGATCGGGGTCTCGGTCCCGACGTCTTTGAGGAGGTACGGTAGCGTACCGGTGTGATCCTCATGGCCGTGGGTGATGATGATTCCCCGGAGCTTGTCCTTACGTCGGACAACGTAGGAGAAGTCCGGAAGGATGAGGTCGACGCCGGGGTGGTCGTCGTCGGGAAACATGATGCCCGCGTCGATCAACACCATGTCGTTACCGTACTCGAGAACGGTCATGTTCTTTCCGATCTCACCCAGTCCGCCAAGCGGAATGACGCGCAATCGTGTCTTCTTCTGTGTCATAGGCGGGTCTTGACGCTCCTTCGGTCGTGCCGCATGTGTGCGGCGGGCAACTGATACAGACGCGGGAAGACGTACGGTGTAGGTCCCCCCGCGAACGGTTCGATTCAGACGCGCTGAACGCCGACGTGATCCATCACACGGATGAGCTCCGCGGTCTGCTCGGCAGTGGGCGGGACGAGTGGTAGGCGGACGCCGCCGACGTCAAAGCCCGTGAGGCGAAGCGCCTCTTTTACCATTATCGGGTTCGCGGTCATGAAGAGTGCCTTCATCAGCGGCAGAAGCTCAAGGTGGAGACGGAGAGCTCGCGTGTGATCTCCTGCCGCTTGGGCCTCGATCATCTCCTTGAAACGTGGACCAACGACGTGAGATGCCACGGAAATCACTCCGGTCCCACCAAGGCCCATCATCGGCAAGGTCATCTCGTCATCGCCGGAAAGGACCTCGAAACCATCAGGGGCGCCATCGATGATCTGCGCGATCTGTGTGAGGTCTCCGCTCGCTTCCTTGACCGCGACGATGTTGTCGCAGTCGTGTGCGAGGCGAAGGGTAGTCTCGGCGGTCATATTGATGACGCTTCGTCCCGGGATGTTGTAGAGGATGACCGGGACATCGACCTCCTCGGCTATGGAACGGAAGTGAAGGTAGAGGCCTTCCTGGGGAGGCTTGTTGTAGTAGGGCACTACAGCCATGATGCCATCTACGCCGAGTGAGATGACCTTGCGGGCGAACGCGACGGAGTCCGCGGTGCAGTTGTCGCCGGCGTTGGCGATGACCGGGGCTTGGCCGTCGATCGCGTCGAGTACCGCCCGGAACAGCTCCATCTTCTGGTCGTAGAAGACTGTGGGACTCTCTCCAGTCGTACCACAGACAATCAGACCATCGCTTCCCTGGCCGAGAAGGCGGACGGCTAGTTCCTGTGCACGGTCGAGGTCAAGCGTGTCTTCGGAGGTGAACGGAGTCACCATTGCTGTAAGCATACGGCCGAAGCGCGGAGCCATCATTATCGGGTCACTCCCGGATGAATCGAGCCGGTACGAACCAGCGGAATCGGGTCTACTAACTGCACTATTGTGCCACAAGAATGGGTCTCGAGTGCGAGGGTGAACGAAGCCGTCACCGTGACGTAGGGCTTAGGCGTCAGGTCGAGAGACCGAAAGCGGCGTGGAGAGCCGAGACAGCATGCGCGCTCTCCTCGGCAGGTATGAGTACGGAGATCGTCGTGTGTGAGTCTGCGGTCTGCACGACTGTGACCCCCGCACGATCGAGACTCTCGGCAATCCGTGCCATAACACCCGGGACGCCATGCATGCCTGCGCCGACCAAGGTGACCTTGGTCAGATCCGCCTGGACCTGGTAGGTGAGACCGAGGGATCCCAGGACCTCACACGCGCTGTCGAGCACTCCGCTCGGCACGCTGAAAACGAGCGTCTCCCCGACCGGTGTGAACATGTCCAGGGAGACATCCGCGTCCGCCATCGCCCGGTAGACGCGAGTCTGCGCAGACATATGCGCGCGGGTTCCCTCAGGCGCGGGGAGTGCGACACGGATGCGGGCGACACCTCTGGTCTCGGAGATCGCGGTCGCCACAGCGTCGGGCCGGTAGGCTGAGATATCTGCGACCCGTGTGCCCGGGTGGTCGGAGAAGGTGTTTCGTACGCGTACCGCAAGGCCGCTCGCGAGTGCGAGTTCTGCCGCAGGCGTATGAACGACACGTGATCCGTGGCGGGCCATCTGGAACAGTTCGTCGGCGCGGATGACTTCGAGGATCTCGGCCTCGTCGCAGGTTCGCGGATCAGCTGTGGCGACACCGTCGACGTCGGTGTAGATCTCAAGCGCCTCGGCCTCTAGTGCGACGCCGAGGGCACATGCGGTCGTGTCGCTACCTCCCCTTCCCAGCGTTGTCAGCCTGCCACCGGCCGTCATTCCCTGGAAGCCGGCGACGACGGGCACGACGCCTGACTCGACGGCGGCCATCAACGGACCGGTGTGGACCGTTGTCACGGTGGCGGCACCGTATACATCGTCGGTCTCGATACCAGCTTCGGGTCCGGTGAACGCACGTGCATCGATCCCTGCAGCCCGCAACTCGTGCGCGCACACCACGGCGCTCACGATCTCACCTGTGGCCATGAGCCAGTCACGCTCAGAGGGCTCAGTGGGCAGATCCGCTACGAGGGAGAGCAGGGTGTCTGTGGCGTACGGGGCACCGCGTCGACCCATGGCCGAGACGACAACTACCGGTGCGGTACCGGCCTGAAGTGCAGAGCTCACTCTCTGTGCGATCGCCTGTCGCCCGGTCTCGGAGCCGACCGATGTGCCGCCGAACTTCATGATGACGATGGGATGCGTGGCTGACACCTACTCCCCCATCACGTGTTCGAGTCCGATAAGCAGGCCGGTGTGCGCACCGACCTCGCGTATCGCGAGCACGACGCCGGGCATGAACGAGGTGCGGTCGATCGAATCATGGCGGATGCTCAGTGTCTGGCCTTCTCCGCCAAAGAGGACCTCTTGATGTGCGACGAGTCCCGGAAGGCGGATGCTGTGCACGGGGATCTCGTTGACGAATGCCCCGCGTGCACCTTCTGCGATCTCAGTCTCGCGCCCCGGCACGTCAGGGACTTCCGCGCGCGCGCCGGCTATGAGCGATGCGGTGCGAAGGGCCGTGCCGCTCGGAGCATCGGCCTTGCGGTCGTGGTGCAACTCGACGATCTCGACGTGAGGCAGGAATCGAGCAGCCTCGGTCGCGAACCGCATCATCAGGACCGCGCCGATCGCGAAGTTCGGGGCGACGAACAGACAGGTGCCGGGAGGTGCCGAGGCGGCAAGTTCCTCAAGGGTGTCGAGTGCGATGCCGGTGGTGCCGACGACGCAGTCCACGCCACGCTCAAGGGCGATACTGAGATTGCCCTCTACCGCCGAGGGGTGAGTGAAGTCGACCATCACCGCAGGCCGGGCGGATTGGATCGCTGCAGCGAGATCGGCGGCACAGACAAGGCTCGCGCCTGAGCCGTTGTCGACGGACATGCCTTCGCTAGCAGGATCGACTACGGCGACGACACGCATCCCATCCGCTGATGTGACCGCGCGAACGACCTCGCGCCCCATGCGTCCGGCGGCCCCACTCACAAGTACGTCGATCATGGTCGATCCTCCCTCAAAGCGAACTCTAGGCGACCAGGTGTGAGACGTCATCGCTGGAAAACGGCCCGATCATCGCGAGCACTCTCTCGCCGCCGAGGACCTCGGAGGCGAGCCGGGCGACTGCCTGGAGGTCGACTGCGTCGATGCGGTCGACCACTTCGTCTACCGATAGCAGTTCTCCACCGGTGACCATGTTCTTGCCAAGGCGGGCCATACGGTTGCGGGTACTTTCGAGGCCGAGGACGAGATGGCCCTTGATCGACTCTTTTGCCCGGCTCAGTTCCTCGGCGGTGATGCCGCTGTCAAGAACCCGTTCGATCTCGGTCTGGATGAGGCGGACGACCTGCTCGGCGTTCCCGGGACGGGTTCCCGCATACACGGTGAACTGCCCGGTGTCCTGGTACAGTGCGTGGAAAGTGTAGACAGCATAGACGAGGCCCTTCTTCTCGCGGATCTCCTGAAAGAGCCGCGAAGACATCCCGCCGCCGAGGACCGTGTCGAGAACGGTCAGCGCGAAACGGTCCGGGTGATGTGCGCTGAGGCAGGTGGTGCCGTAACAGATATGTGCCTGCTCGGTCTCCTTCTCGAGGACTGCGAGCCGACCGGTGCCAAGCGGCGATGCTGCGGGGCGCTCGCTACGGGGTCCCTCGGGCAGTTCGAGGTGGTCGCGAACCATCTCTACCAGGGCATCGTGATCGACGTTGCCGGCTGCTGCGACCACACAGTTGCCCGTCAGGTAGTGACGCTGGCGAAACAGGACGGATGCCTCGTGGTCGAAGCCCCCGACGGTCTCACGATTACCTAAGATCGGCAGTCCGATGGGGTGCGACGGCCAGAGTGCACGGCCGAACAGCTCGTGGATGCGGTCGTCTGGCGTGTCCTCCATGCGGGCGATCTCCTCGATGACGACCTCGCGTTCGCGCTCGCAGGCATCGTCAGCGAGCGTGGCACTGGTGACCATGTCGGAGAGGACCTCGACCGCGGTCGGTAGATGCTCATCGATCACACGAGCGTAGTAGCAGGTGTACTCCTTGCTCGTGAACGCATTGAGCTCGGCACCGATGCGGTCGAAGGTCTCAGATATCTCAGCGGCGGAGCGGGTCGGAGTGCCCTTGAACATCATGTGCTCCATGAAGTGGGACATGCCGGCCTCTTCGGGACTCTCGTCCCTGCTACCTACGGAGAACCAGATACCGAGCGCCACGGAGCGCACCGTGTCAATAGACTCGGTGAGCACCGTGGCACCGTTATCGAGTACCGTCTTTTTGTAGAACAACTCTGGCTCCACGCGCGCTAGTGGCGACGACGAGGCCCGCGGTCGCCACCTCTATCGCGATCGCGGCCACCCGGGCGAGCGGAGTCGCCCCTGGGCTTATGCTCTCCACCGCCGCTTCCGCCACCGGACGATGCCGGAGCTTCGGGCTTGTCGACCCGGTCAAGGCTGATCTTACCGCGGTCGTCGATATCGAGTACTTCGACCTCGACCTCGTCGCCGACCGTCAAGACGTCCTCGACCTTCTGGACGCGACCCTTGGCCACGCGGGAGATGTGCAGCAGACCGTCCTTGCCGGGCGTGAGCTCGATGAAGGCGCCGAAGGCCTGGATCGAGACCACACGGCCCTTGTAGCGCTCGCCGATCTCCGGGACCTTGACGATGAGCTGGATGCGACGGACAGCTTCTTCGCCACCCTTGTCGCGTGCCGCGACGAAGATGGTGCCGTCCTCCTGGATGTCGATCTGTGCGCCGGTCTCTTCCTGGATACCGCGGATGATCTTGCCGCCCGATCCGATGACGTCGCGGATCTTGTCGACCGGGATCTTCACGGTCAGGATGCGCGGAGCGAACTCGGAGAGTGCCTCACGGGGAACATCGATCGCTTCCATCATCTTGTCAAGGATGTGCGTGCGACCGGCCTTCGCCTGAAGCAGGGCGGTCTCGAGGATCTCATAGGAGAGCCCCTTCGCCTTGTTGTCCATCTGGAGCGCGGTGATGCCCTTCTCGGTTCCTGCCACCTTGAAGTCCATGTCGCCGAGGAAGTCCTCGAGACCCTGGATGTCGGAGAGTACGGCGACCTCGTCGCCCTCCTTGATGAGTCCCATCGCGATACCGGATACGGGCGCCTTGATCGGCACGCCGGCATCCATGAGTGAGAGGGATGAGCCACAAACCGAGCCCATCGAGCTCGAGCCGTTCGACTCAAGGACCTCAGAGACGATGCGGATGGTGTAGGGGAACTCGTCTTCGGGCGGAAGGACCGGAACGAGCGCGCGCTCCGCGAGTGCGCCGTGACCGATCTCGCGGCGCTTCGGGCCACGCATGAACCCGGTCTCACCGGTGCAGAACGGCGGGAAGTTGTAGTGGTGCAGGTAGCGCTTGCCCTCGGAGATGTCGATAGAGTCGATGCGCTGCCACTCGGAGAGCATGCCGAGGGTGAGCACCGACAGTACCTGGGTCTGACCGCGGGTGAACAGTCCGGATCCGTGAGCGCGAGGCAGGTAGCCTGCGACGCTGGTGACCTGGCGGACCTCGTCGACCTTGCGGCCATCGGCGCGCTCGCCCTCATCGAGGACCATGCGGCGCATGGTGTGCTTCTCAAGCTTCTTCAGCAGGGCCTTGATGTCCTTGCCGTCGACCGTGAGCTCGTCCTCGGTAAAGGTTGCAAGAATCTCGTCCTTGACCGCGTTCACCCCGTCCATGCGCGCGGACTTGTCCGGGTTATGAATCGCGGCGCGCATCTTCTCTCCACCGGCGGTGAAGACCCGCTCGCGCAGGGAGTCATCGATGGTGTGAAGGGGCACATCCATCGGTGTGACATCGACCTGGGCGATGAAGCGCTCCTGGACCGCGCAGAACTCGGTGATAGCTTCCTGGGCGAAGGTGAGCGCAGCAAGCATGTCGGCCTCGGAGACCTCGTAGGCGCCAGCCTCGATCATGTAGACGGCGTCCGGAGAGCCGGCGACCACGAGATCGATATCCGAGTCCTCGAGCTCATCGAAGGTCGGGTTGACGACGAACTCGCCGTCGACGCGCGCGATGCGAACACCGGCGAGCGGGCCCTCGAACGGGATACCGGCAGCCTTCAGGGCGGCAGAAGCAGCCATGATCGAGATGATGTCAGGCTGGTTCACCTGGTCCGCCGAGATGACGGTCGCGATGATCTGCACTTCGTTGCGGAACCCGTCGGCGAAGGCCGAGCGAAGCGGGCGGTCGATCATGCGCGCAGTCAAGATGGCCTTCTCGGTAGGACGGGCCTCACGCTTGATGAAGCCGCCGGGCAGTTTGCCTGCGGCGTACATCCGCTCCTCGAAGTCGACGGTGAGCGGGAAGAAGTCCAGGTCCTTAGGGTTTCTGGACGCGGTGGCGGTGACCAGTACCATCGTATCGCCCTGGCGCACCACCACAGCTCCACCGGCCTGCTTGGCCAGCTCACCGGTCTCCAGGACGTACTCCTTGCCGTACAGCTCGAAACTCTCCACGATTTTAGACATCTACTCCTACTTCCTCTGCCTCGTCTCCCGGCGCCCCTTGCGCGAAGAGATATGTTCCACCGATCGCATCCGGCGACCGGTAAAAGGAAGGCGGGAGAGGTTCTCCCGCCTTCGAAGTCCCGTGTGTTACTTACCCTCTGATGCCGAGTTTAGCGACGATGTCGCGGTAGCGCTCGATGTCGCTCTTCTTCAGATAGCCGAGAAGGCGGCGGCGCTGACCGACGAGCCTGAGCAGCCCGCGGCGCGTGTGATGATCCTTCTTGTGGAGCTTGAGGTGCTCGGTGAGGTCGCGGATGCGCTGCGTGAGCAGAGCGATCTGGACCTCGGGGGAGCCGGTGTCGCCCTCGGTGCGGGCGTGCTCGGCGATGATACGGGCGTTGACATCCTTGGTAAGCGGCATATCCAGTTCACCTTTCTGTTCGGATTCGCCCCCGTCTGAGATCGGCGTTGGTGAGTCGCGCGTCCCGGGCGAGGGTACAGTTGACAACCGTAGTAGTATACCACACGACCTACTCGGTAGCGCTGGCTATCTCGGCGATGTCGGCGCGGATCGCACGTGCAAGGTCTGTGGGGTCGGCGAAGTGCAGCTGGGCCCTGATACGGCGTTCGATCTGTAGCGTGATGTGCCGGTGGACGAGGTCGCCTCGAAATCCGATCAAGTGGGCTTCAAGGGAATCATGGGCCGAGGGAAACGTCGGAGGTATCCCGACGGAGATCGCCGCGGGCCACGAGCGGTCACCCACCAGAGCGGTACCGGCGTAGACGCCGTCTGAGGGAAGCGCGGCGTGTTCCTCGGGAAGGATGTTGGCCGTCGGTACGCCGAGTAGCGAGTAGCCCTCCCCCCTACCCCGCACGACCATGCCGCCGATCCTGTGAGTTCTGCCGAGGAGACGGGCGGCATCCTCGACTGCGCCATCGGCGATCAGTGCGCGGATGCGTGTAGAGGTCACGGGGGAGGAATCGAGGCGAACGAGTTCATGAGCGGAGACGGCGAATCCCTCACTCCGTCCGAGCTCTTCAAGGTCTTCGACCGTGCCATCGGCGAACCGCCCGAACCTGAAGTCACTGCCGACGTGAACAGCGAGAGGAGCGCAGGTCGATAGCAGCACACTCGAGACGAACTCCTCGGGAGGCATGGATGCGATCGCAGTGTCGAAAGGGATGACGAGCACGATATCGGCGCCTGCGTCTCCGAGAAAGGTGCACTTGTCGGCCAAGGCCAGGAGCTGAGGCGAGGCTGCGTCGGGGGTAATCACCTGATCGGGGTCACGATCGAAGGTGAGGGCAACGCACGGAACCCTGTGCTGAGCAGCAGAGATGGCGGACGCTGCTATCAGAGCCTGGTGGCCGAGATGGACACCGTCGAAGACCCCGATCGCCACAACTGCGGCCCCAAGGGATGGGGTCGTGTGCTCCCATGTGATGATTCGAGCACTCATCGGCGTATACCCCCCGGCAAGACGACGTCCGCTATCAGCGTACCGCCGGTGTCGTCGCTGCGGTAGATGGCTAACAGGGAACCGCAGTGGACAATGGCGCGGAGTTCGGGACCTGGGCACACGTCGGAGAGGACAGGTGCGGTGAGCGCGACACCGTCTGCCACCCGGCGGGCTGTCGCTTCGTCGACATCGACGACGGGCAGCCCGAGCAGGTGCAGCGGATCGGCGAAGAGTTCACGAGGGTCGGTAGCGGCGACGACCTCATCGAGTGTGTGTGCGTACTTCAGTGTCGCGGCCCCGCTCGCAGTGCGCCTAAGCGCACCGAGATGGGCGGCAGATCCCACCGAGGCCCCCAGGTCGCGTGCGATCGCACGGATGTAGGTACCCTTCGAGACAGTCATGCGGACATCCCAGACGACCGGAGGCCCCGACTCGATGCCGCTCAGTGAACCATCGAATACCTCGAAGGTCCGAGGTTCTAGCTCCACGCTCCCGCCGGCTCTTGCTACGCGGTGTGACACGCGCCCGTCACGCTTGATCGCGGAGTACGCTGGCGGCGTTTGCTCTCCCGGGCCTACCAGCCCGGCGATCACACCGGACGCATAGTCGAGGTCGGTACAGATGGCCGGGACTGCTGCCTCCTTGACGACCGCGCCATCGGCATCATCGGTGTCGGTGCTCGCCCCGAAGACGATCCGGGCATCGTAGGACTTCACCGCCGCGGTCAGGTACGGTGCGAGGCGCGTCGCAGGACCCACGAGCACCACAAGCACCCCGGTTGCGGCAGGGTCGAGCGTACCGGCGTGACCGACACGACTCTCTCCTGAGGCCCTGCGTACCGCGGAGACGACATCGTGACTGGTGATTCCGGCCGGCTTGTCGATCACAAGTATGCCGGACAGATCGGTACTTCCCCGTCGCGCGCGCCTCACTTCGGAGCGCCCCCGGGCAAAAGTGGCAGTAGTTCGCTCAAGAGGGTGTTCCGATCGCCTTTGGCACTGAATCCCGCGGCGGCTGTGTGGCCTCCCCCGCCGAAGGTCCGAGCGACGGCAGCGACATCGAAACCGGTCTTGGCACGCAGGTTGGCCCGAACATGGTCCGGGTGGAGACGCAGAAGCATAGCGACGTCGATGCCGGCCAGCGTGCGTATGACGTCGACGAGATGCTCCGTCTCTTCGACCGTCGCTCCGGTCGATGTGTAGTCCCCGGCTGCGACCCAGGCGTGTGCGACCCGACCGTCGTTGGCGACTTCGATACGTGAAAGCACAAGAGTTTCGAGTGCGAGGGCAGCATGTGATCTGTTCTCGTAGAGCATATGGTGCGCTTCGACGGTGTCGACGCCTGCATCGATCATGGCGGCGCCGTCACGCAGAGCGTCCGGGGTCGTGTTTCCGTACGCGAAGCGGCCGGTATCCGTGACGAGAGCTGTCCAGCAGCACAGCGCGATCTCCTGCGTCGGAGTGACGCCGAGTGGGTCGAGAAGCCGCCACACCATGAGGCCTGTAGCGGCAGCTGAGACGTCGGTGAGGTTGATTGTTCCGAAACCACTGTTGTCCGGGTGATGGTCGAGCACAATCGTCGTCCTCGCAGCTTCAGCGAGTCGCCCGGCTGCGCCGAGACGGTCGGTGTTGGGTGTGTCGAGGGCGACGAACACGTCGGTGGGCTCGAGATCCGCTGCTGGCACGAAAAGGCCGAAACCCGGCAGGAACGAGTAGGTCGAGGGGGGCTCGGCCGCGTCAGCGAGGGTCGGGACTGCAGGGACACCGGCATCACGAAGGGCAAGCGTCAGGCCAAGCACCGAGCCGATTGCGTCGCCGTCGGGCTTGACATGAGCACACACCGCCACAGATTGCGCTTTCCTGAGCGCGACAGAGACCCGGTGGTAGGCTGCAAGCACCAGGGCTACTCCCCGTCCTCGGGGTCGGAAGCCGACTCGGCCACCTCGGCGTTGCGAAGGGTCGGCGGAACGTCTTTGAGGGCCTCGGCGATACGCATGCTCTCATCGATCGACCCGTCGAGGAAGAATCGCAACTCGGGAGTAAGGCGCAGGGTGATGCGACCGCCGAGAAGCGTACGGATACGCCCCTTGGCGGACTCAAGACCGGCGAGCATCTCGGCGTAGCGCTCGTCGCCGCCGTGAGTGGTCACGTAGATGCTGGCAACGGACATGTCCGAACTGACCTCGGCCGAGGTGACGGTCACGAGTTCGAGCCGCGGGTCGGACACCTCCTCGGTGAGGATACGTGCGATCTCTTCCCGGACCATCTCGTTGACCTTGCGGGTTCTGGGGGTCTGTTTCACGGGACTACTTCCTCGCTGCCTATGACTCGCGGGCGACTTCGATGACCTTGTAGGCCTCGACGATGTCGCCCTCCTTGACGTCCTGGAATCCGGCGATGCTCAGGCCGCACTCGTAGCCTGATCGAACCGACTTGACGTCGTCTTTGAACCGGCGGAGCGAACCGAGACGCCCTTCGTAGATGACAGTACCGTCGCGAACGACACGGACGAGGTCGTCACGCATGATCTCGCCACTGAGGACGTACGATCCGGCGATGACGCCGAGTTTGGGCACCCGGAAGAGCTCGCGGATCTCGACACGTGCGGTCTCTTCTTCGTGGAACTCGGGTGCGAGGAGTCCGACTCGGGCTGCGTTGATCTCTTCGATAGCCTGGTAGATCACCCGGTAGAGTCGGATATCGACACTTTCCTTCTCTGCGGTGACCTTTGCCTTGGGCTCGGGGCGTACGTTGAAGCCGATGATGATCGCGTCCGAGGCGTCCGCGAGCATGACGTCGGTCTCGGTGATGGCGCCGACAGCAGAATGGATCACGTTGACGCGGACCTCGGTCTGATCCATCTTGTCGAGCGCGTCCTTGAGAGCCTCGATGGAGCCCTGGACGTCGGCCTTCACGACGAGGTTGAGCTCGGCGAGTTCGCCCTCCTGGATTCGTGCGAAGAGATCGTCGAGGGATATGTGGACCTTGCGCTCCTGCGCGAGAAGCCTCTGCTTGAGGGCTCGTTCCTCGGCGAGGTTTCGCGCATCGCGCTCATCGGCGAATACGCGGAACTCATCTCCGGCCTTCGGCACACTACTGAGGCCGACGATCTCGACAGGGTCGGCAGGTCCGGCATCGACCACCGTTACGCCAAGCGGGTTGACGAGTGCGCGAACGCGCCCGTGGCTCGTGCCGGCAACGAGCGCATCGCTGACACGCAGCGTGCCGCGCTGGATGAGGACGGTCGCGACAGGGCCGCGTCCGCGATCGAGCTTCGCTTCGATCACAACACCCGATGCGGCAGTCGTCGGGTTAGCTTTCAACTCGAGAATATCAGCCTGGAGAAGGATCATCTCAAGAAGCTCATCAATGTTGAGGCGCTGTTTGGCCGAGACGTTGACGAAGATGTCGCTTCCGCCCCACTCCTCTGGCACGATCTCATGCTCGGTGAGCTCCTGGCGAACACGTTCGGGGTTGGCGCCCTCTTTATCGATCTTGTTAACAGCGACGATAATCGGAACACCTGCAGCCTTCGCATGGTGAATGGCTTCGACGGTCTGCGGCATGACACCGTCGTCGACGGCGACGACGAGGACGGCGACGTCTGTGACCTTGGCGCCGCGGGCACGCATGGCGGTGAACGCCTCGTGGCCCGGCGTGTCGATGAAGGTGACATTCTTGCCGTCGTGGGTCACGACGCTTGCACCGATGTGCTGTGTGATGCCACCCGCTTCAGTGTCGGCAACACCGGTCTCGCGAATGGCGTCGAGTAGCGACGTCTTGCCGTGGTCGACGTGACCCATGACCGTGACGACCGGCGGACGGGGTATGAGGTCCTCGGGAGCGTCGTCGAATACGAAGCCGACCTCTTTTTCGGGGGCGACGACGATCACTTCGCGATCGAGATCCTCTGCGATCAACTCCACGATGTCGTTCATCATCGGCTGATTAACCGTGAGCGGTGCTCCGAGG
>CAYGKH010000030.1:0-16551 GCA_964350345.1 uncultured Coriobacteriaceae bacterium | reverse complement strand
CACGAGCCCGTGATACACGTTCGGATCGCAAGCCTGAGTGTCGACTCGACCAGCAATCAGCCGGTCATCATCCTGCGTCCCGTAGATGACGGGGCGAGTGGTGGCCGCTTGGTGCCCATCTGGATCGGCCAGGCCGAGGCGACGGCCATCCTGCTCGCACTGCAGGGCATCGTCCCTCCCCGTCCGATGACCCACGACCTGCTGCGCAACGTCATCGCCGGAATCGGCGGCACACTCACCCGCATCGAGATCACCCGGATCGAGGAGGGCACCTTCTACGCATCGGTCGTCATCGCGCGCGCAGACGGCTCGGTCGTCGAGATCGACGCGCGCCCGAGCGACTCGGTCGCACTCGCAGTGCGGACCGAAACTCCGATCTACATCGCCGAGGAGGTCCTCGAACAAGCCGCCGTCATCGAGGTGACCGAGGAGCCCGGCGAGAGTGCCGAGGCCGAGATCGAGCGGTTCCGGGAGTTCCTCGACGACGTCGACCCGAGCGACTTCCAGGGCTGAGACTGCGCCGCAGCCAGACCCCGGCCCGGCTGCGGCTATTCGTACCTCAACGCTTCGATCGGGTCGAGACGCGAAGCCTTGAACGCCGGGTACACGCCGAAGAAGATCCCGACGGCCGCCGAGAACCCGAACGCGAGCGCTACCGCCCATAGCGTCACCTCGGTCGGGACCCACTGCTGCAAGACGGCGGCTCCGATCGCCCCGAGACCTATGCCTGCCATCCCGCCGAGGACCGAGAGCATGACCGCCTCGATCACGAACTGGCTCATGATGTCGTATGTCCGGGCTCCCACCGCCTTGCGGATGCCGATCTCCCGCGTGCGCTCGCTCACGCTCACGAGCATGATGTTCATGATCCCGATGCCACCCACCAGCAGGGATATCCCCGCGATGCCGGCGAGCATGAAGGTCAGGGTCCCGAGTATCTGCTGGAAGATGCCGAGAGTCTGCTCCTGGCTGAACACGCTGAATTCATCACCGAAGCGCGGTCTGAGGAGTTGGCCCACCTGCCTCTGCACCGCCTCGACCTGATCCGGGGAGCCGGCCTTGATCGCTATCAGGCCGATATCTGTCGTACCGAGGAGTCGCTGTGCCGCCGTGTAGGGCATGTAGACCTGGTTGTCCTGATCGCCCGTGAGCGATCCTCCCTGCGCGGTGACGTGCCCGATGACCGTGAATCGCTGCCCGTTGATGCTCATACTCTCGCCGACAGGGTTCTGGTTCGGGAAGAGGCGATCCCGCACACTGGCTCCGATCACGACCACGCGCGCTGCAGCTGCCACTTCGCTGCGGCGATAGCCGCGGCCGTCAGCGTACTGTGCCGAGAAGACCTGGTCGGCGTTCTCGTTAGCTGCGGCGGTCGTGGAGCGCATCGTTCGGTTGCCGACGCGGAGCGTGATCGGTCCCTGCACCACCGGAACGACGACATGCTCCGGTCCGAGACGGCGCTGCAGCAGATCAGCCTCGTCGACCGAGAACTGCCGCGTCGACATCCCTCCACCACCCGGGCCACCGCCGCCATCCTCGAAGTTGCCGGCGAAAACAAAGAGGAGGTTGGAGCCCAGTCCCTCAATCGAGCCCGTGATCTCGTCCTGGACCCCCGTGCCGATCGCCACGAGCAGTATCACGGCCGCCACGCCGATGATGACTCCGAGCATGGTGAGCGCGCTGCGCACTTTGTTCGCGCCGAGCGCTCTCAGCGCGATGCGAAAGCTCTCTACAAGATTCACGCGCTCGCACCCTCTCCGGTAGCAGCCGCAAGCACCTCTGCCCGGCGGTCGGCAGCCACGATACGATCGGTCACCGGCTCGTCTCGGACGATCCGGCCGTCCCGGATGTGTACCGCCCGCGCTGCGTGGCGCGCGACCGTATCGTCGTGCGTGACGAGCACGACAGTGATGCCGTGTGCGTTGAGGTCCTGAAGAATCGTCATGACGTCGACACCTGAGACCGAGTCGAGATTGCCCGTGGGCTCATCGGCAAGCACGATCGACGGCTCGGTCACAAGAGCGCGGGCGATAGCGACCCGCTGCTGCTGGCCTCCGGAAAGCTGATTGGGCAGGTGGCCCATCCGGTCACCGAGACCGACACGCTCGAGTGCCCCCCGGGCGCGACGTGAACGCTCCGCACCGGGGATTCCCGCGTATACGAGAGGGAGCTCGACGTTGGCCAGCGCGCTTGTACGGGCAAGCAGGTTGAACGACTGGAACACGAACCCGATGCGGCGGTTGCGCACGGCGGCCAGCTCGTTTGGCGCCATCTGCGGGACCTCCTCGCCCTCAACCATCACGCTCCCGGTCGTGGGCCGGTCGAGGAGGCCGATGATGTGCATGAGCGTCGACTTGCCCGATCCGCTCGGGCCCATGATGGCGAGCATCTCGCCGTCGCGGATCGTCATGTCGACGCCGCGCAGGGCGTTCACTTCGATATCGCCGAGGTAGTAGCGCTTAGTCACCCCGACCGTCTCCAGGACCGTATGGGCTACGGGGGTCTCCGGGCGATCGGTCACGGGACGGTTGTTCTCACGATGGTCCATGGCTATCTGACTCGGACAGACATGCCATCTTCGTACTCTGTCGCGCTTGACAGTGCGACCTGCTGGCCCGCCTGAAGGCCCGCGGAGATCTCGACGGCTGTCTCGGTCATCGTCCCGACCTCGACCTGCGTCTTGACGAGCCTGTCCTCCGAGATGACATAGGCAAAGGACCCCCCTACTTCATCGAAGAGGGCCTCGATCGGGATTGTGGTCGCGCCGGCCACCTTGCTAACCTCGATGACCGCGTCTCCCTTCATCCCGAGCAACAAATTGGACTCCGCAGCGCTCAGTCGCAAGTAGACGGGGAAGACCGTCCCGCCGGTCGGCGTGAGTGTCGCGGCTGGCCGGATCTCGGTGACCGTGGTCTCGAAAGAGCGGTCAGCGATCGCGTCGAGCCTCACGATGGCCTGCATGCCGCGCGCGATGAGGTCGACATCGACCTCGTCCACCTCGGCCGTGAAACGAACCGCATCGAGTTGCACGATGGTGAACGGGGCCGCCTGAGGTGCCACACCTGCGCCGGCCGATGCCTGTGGAGCCGAACCATCCATCGAGGGGGCTCCCAGGGGGTTGAAGAGAACAACGCCGTCGATGGGCGCTATCAGGGTGCTATCGGCGAGGTTCTGTTCGGCGGTAGCAAGGGCCTCGCGCGCCTGATCGACCGCTGCGCGAGCAGCCCTGCGCTGAGGGGAGAGGTCGAGATCCTCGAGCGCCTCCTGCTGGGTCCGCGCGCCGAGGTACGCGGCATAGGCTTGCTCGACGCCGGCGTCAGCTTGCGCCTGCTGCGCGCCAAGATCCGTCGAGCGCAGGCGCTCCTCGTTCGATTTCGCGCCGAGATAGGCCGCGTAGGCCTGTTCCCGGGCGGTCGCTGCTGCAGTCCGGTTGGCCTCGGCGATAGGGGTCGGCGCAGCCTGATAGGCCGCATCGAGAAGGTCGTGCGCGTCGCGCGCCTGCACGTACGCCGCCCACGCAGCCCTGGTGGCTGCTGCCGCCGCTTCGATCTCTGCGCCGGTAGGACCTTGTCCTGCGACTGCGGCCGCCATGGCCTGCGCAGCCCGATACCCGGCCCACGCGGCATCGGTTGCGGCTCTCGCCGCCTCAACCTCGGCGCCCCCCGGTGCCTGGTCATCAACGGATGCGAGGCCCGCCTCGGCCTGCGCAAGACCCGCCTGGGCTCCGGCAACCTGTATCTCGAAAGGATCGGTGTCCATGATAGCAAGGACCTCGCCCCGGATGACCTCTTGCCCGTCGGTAACCCGGACCTCGGCTAAGATCCCGGCGGTCGGCGGAAAGACGTCCGCGCGTGTGTCCGAGTCGACCCGCCCGGAAGCCGTGACTGTGACCGCAAGGTCCTCGGTCGTTGCTGTCGCGGCCTCCACCTCAACGGTCGGACCGCCGACAGTCAAGGCAACGGCTGCGACGACCCCGCCCAGGACCACAAGCGCGATCACTGCCGCTACGATCTTCCTTCTTCCCGACACAGGCATCCTCCTCGAACCCACTTCCTCTTCACGCTTCTGATAGGTTCCCCGGCATCGCTCAACCCAGCGGATGCGGCCTCCCACTCCCGCCGTCGGTCTCGCCTGCGGGGGGTGTTATAGCGAACCGGGTGCCGGGTTCGGCGAGCAGTTCAGGAAGTTCGGTGATGGACGTGATCGCGAACTCGGGGCCCGCGTCCAACACGTCGCCCGCCGGGAACGCGCCCCACAGCGCTGCAACCGCGACAGACCCTGCGGCTCTTGCCGCAGAGACGTCGTGTGGGCTGTCCCCGAGGTAGAGGCACTCCTCGGCGGGTATGCCGATGAGCTCCCCCGCCCGCCTGAGCGGATAGGGGTCGGGCTTGTGGAGCGGGACGTCGTCAGCGGTAACTACGACCTCGAAGAAACGGTCCAGGCCAAAGATCTCGAGCCCTCTGCGGGCCATGGGAGCACCCTTGGAGGTCACGACGCCCATGGGCACTTCGCGGTCGAACAGGAACGCGAGCACCTCGTGCGTGCCCGGATACTCGGCGATCATCTCGTCATGCACGGAAGCGTTGTGCTCGCGGTACACGTGCAGCAGCTCATCGGCCTTGTCCGGGGAGAACTCCCGCATCTGCCGCGCGAGCGGGACGCCGACGTTGCGCATGAGCTCCTCGTCAGGAAAGGGCTCACCGAGCACCCTCCCTGTTGCGTAACGGAACGAGCTTAAGATGAGAGCGACGGTGTCTATGAGCGTGCCGTCAAGATCGAACAGTACTCCCCGCACGCGCCCGCCGAGCAACTCATCCCTCATTCAGTATCGCCTTACTCATCCTCGAGCTCCTCGAACTCCTCGCTAACCAGTGCTTCAGCCTCCGCCTCGCGGTCCACGGCGGCGGGCGGTACGGGGCACGCCGCGCTCTCCGGTGTAGTGACGGATCCGTCGGCCGGCAGCAGTTCGCCCTGACCCTCGGCGACGCGGGCCGCCTTGCGCTTCTTGCCCGCCACTACTCGAGCGATAGCTCGTACCCGGTCGGCCTCCGAGACGTTCATGACCTTCACGCCCTGTGTCGAGCGACCGAGGCGAGAGATATCCTCGGCGCGGACCCGGATGACGACGCCCTCCTCGGAGATCAGCATCAACTCGTGGTCGGGCTGTACGATCTTCATACCAGCCAGCGGCCCCTTCTTGGGCGTGACCTGGATGGTCTTTACGCCCATCCCGCCGCGCTTCTGGGTCGGGTACTCCGATATGGGGGTGCGCTTACCGTATCCTCGCTCGGTCACCACGAACAGCTCGCTGCCTTCAGGAGCTATCTCCATGCCGAGCACAGTTTCCCCGGACTTCAGCGCCATACCCTTCACGCCCATGGTGTCGCGACCCATCGGACGGGCATCCGCCTCATCCCACAGTATGGCCTTGCCTGCAGTGGAGACCATCATGACCCGCTGTCTCGCGTGTACGCGCCGAACACTGATCAGTTCGTCGTTATCGCGGAGGTTGATGGCGATGAGGCCGTCGCGGCGGCTGCGGTCATACGCCTCCATCGCTGTTTTCTTGCTCATCCCGAGCCTGGTAGCGAAGAGTAGATAGTCTTCGGCTCCGAACTCCCTAGTGTTGATGACCGCCGCGATCCTCTCGTCCTGAGCGAACGGCAGGAGGTTCACGATCGCGGTACCCCGTGCGTGCCGCGACCCGACCGGCAGCTCGTGGACCTTCAGGCGGTAGACCTTGCCCTTGCTGGAGAAGAAGAGGACGTAGTCGTGGGTCGAGCTGATGAAGAGGTGCTCGACGAAATCGTTCTCGCGCAGGTTGACCCCGGCCACGCCCTTGCCGCCGCGCTTCTGCTGCCTATAGGTGGCCACCGGCAAGCGCTTCACGTAGCCCGCCTTCGTGATGGTGACGACCATGTCTTCCTCGGCGATGAGGTCCTCGATGTCGAGGTCGCGGGCGTCTCCGGTCAGCTCTGTGCGACGGGGATTGGCGAACTTGGCGCGGACCTCGGCCATCTCTTCCTTGATGATCTGCAACACGAGCTTCTCGTCGGCAAGCACACTCTTGTACCACGCGATCCTCTCGCGCAGCTCGGCCAGCTCGGCCTCGATCTTATGCCGCTCCAGGCCGGTCAGGCGACGGAGGCGCATCTCGAGGATCGCGTCGGTCTGTGCTTCGGAGAGCGCGAAGCGCTCGATGAGCCGCGTCTTCGCCTCTGTATCGTCGGCGCTGCCCCGGATGATCTTGATGACCTCATCGATGTTCTCGAGCGCGATGACGTACCCCTCGAGGAGGTGTGCCCGATCCTCGGCCTTTCGCAGGTCGTACTTCGTGCGCCGGGTGATGACCTCTTTCTGGAACTCCACGTAGTGCCGCAAGACCTCCGGCAGCGACAGGGTGCGAGGCACCCCGTCTACGAGCGCGATCATAATCACGCCAAAGCCGGTCTGGAGCTGTGTGTGCTTGTAGAGCTTGTTCAGTACGACCTGGGGGGTACACGCTTGCTTGAGTTCGACGACGATACGCATCCCCTTGCGGTCGGACTCGTCCCGAAGGTCAGATATCTCGGTCAGCTTCTTCTCACGAACAAGGTCGGCGATCTTGGTCACGAGCTTCGCTTTGTTCACCGCATAGGGGATCTCGGTGATGATGATCCGCGTGCGCCCTGTGGTGGTCTGCTCGATGTGCGCCTTGCCCCGCACCTTCAGCGATCCCCGGCCGGTTGCGTACGCGTCACGGACGCCTTCGATTCCGAGGATGGCGCCGCCCGTTGGAAAATCCGGACCGGGGAGGACGGTCATGAGTTCCTCGACGGTCGCGTCCGGGTTGTCAATGATCATGCTCGTCGCGTCAATAACCTCGCCGAGGTTGTGGGGCGGGATGTTGGTCGCCATGCCCACCGCGATGCCCGCCGACCCGTTGACGAGCAGGTTCGGATAGCGCGCCGGCAAGACCAGGGGCTCGGTCAGCGACTCGTCGTAGTTCGGCCCAAAGTCGACGGTCTCCTTGTCGAGGTCGCGCAACAACTCCATCGTTATCTTCTGCAGGCGGGCCTCCGTGTAGCGCATCGCCGCCGCAGAGTCGCCATCGACCGATCCGAAGTTGCCGTGTCCGTCGACGAGGGGAACACGCATCGCCCAGTCCTGCGCCATGCGGACCATGGTGTCATAGACGGCGGAGTCACCGTGGGGGTGGTACTTACCGATGACCTCTCCGACGGTCCACGCGGACTTCTTGTAGGAGCGCCCTGCGGTCAGTCCCGACTCGTTCATGGCGTAAAGGATGCGCCGGTGTACGGGCTTGAGGCCGTCGCGCACATCCGGAAGAGCGCGCGACACGATGACGCTCATCGAGTACTCGAGAAAACTCTCCCTGAGCTCCTGCTGGATCTCTATTGGACTGACCGAGCTGCTGAACATGTCCTCTGCCACCTAGAGCACTCCTCGCTGTCGAAGACTACGTACTCCCAGCCACGCTCCGAGCGCTGCGAACAGTGCGCCCATCACGGTCATGATTGCTGATCCCATCACTCCGGCAGCGCCGGCCGAGCCGGCTCGCGCCATCGCCACCGCGCCCCACACCACGAGCATCAGCCCGATCGTGATCACCACAAGCGAGGCCCCGGCGGCGACCTTCCAGGCCTCCGAGAGCGCCTCGGGCTCCTCCGCTCTCAAGGCCACGAGCATGGCCTCAAGGTTCTCGGGCACTCGCTCCTCTCGAGGAACCTCGCCCTCGCGCGCCTGCTCGACTGCTTCGGCTGCCGCGGGCTTTGGGTTCTCATCAGCCAGAGGGGCCTGTTGCTCCGAGCGTTTCGCAAGCTCCTCGAACCGGTCCCGCTCCCAAGGAGGCGGCTCGAAGCGCCGGGCCTCTCTCTTGTCGGGAGCGGGTGCCATTCGCATCAGTCCGTTCACTGTCAGATGTCGAGGAAGCGCACGTCCTTGGCGTGTCGCTGGATGAACTCCCGGCGCGGCTCTACCTGATCGCCCATAAGGTCGGTGAACGACTTCTCGGCAGCGAGCGCATCGTCGACGGTCACCTGAAGCAGCATTCGCGTCGAAGGGTCCATCGTCGTCGTCCAGAGCTGCTCGGGGTTCATCTCGCCGAGACCCTTGTAGCGCTGCAGCGAGTACTTCGTGTTCTCGGCCAGCTTGCCGAGGATCTGCTGAAGCTCCTTGTCGGTGTACGCATACTCATGCTTCTTGCCCATCGTGACCTTGTAGAGCGGTGGCTGGGCGATGTAGACGTACCCCGCCTCTATCATCTCCCGCATGTAGCGGTAGAAGAACGTGAGGATCAAGCATCTGATATGGGCACCGTCCACGTCGGCGTCGGTCATGATAATCGCCTTGTGGTACCGCGCCTGAGAGAGGTCGAACTCCTCAGCGATGCTCGTGCCGAGAGCGGTGATCATCGCCTGGATCTCTTCGGAGGCCAGCGCGCGGTTGATCCCCGCCTTCTCGACGTTAAGGATCTTGCCCTTAAGCGGCAGGATGGCCTGGAACGAGCGATCCCGGGCTTGCTTGGCGCTTCCTCCGGCCGAGTCGCCCTCCACGAGAAAGATCTCGGTGAGTTCCGGGTCGCGGACCGAGCAGTCCGCCAACTTGCCGGGGAGCGTTGTCGATTCGAGAAGGCCTTTTCGGCGCGTGAGCTCTCTCGCCTTGCGCGCGGCTGCCCGGGCCCTGGATGCCTGGGTCGCCTTGCCAACGATCGAGCGCGCCGGCTTCGGGTTCTCCTCAAGGTACTCTGAGAGAGCCTGCATCACGGCAGATTGCACGAACCCTCGCATCTCGGTGTTCCCGAGCTTGGTCTTGGTCTGACCCTCGAACTGTGGGTCCCTCAACTTCACCGAGATGATGGCAACAAGTCCTTCCCGGATGTCTTCTCCGGTCAGGTTGTCGTCCTTCTCCTTTAAGAGCCCCTGCCTGCGAGCGTAGTCGTTCACGGTTCTCGTCATCGCGTTCTTGAAGCCCTCGAGGTGGGTCCCGCCCTCGTGTGTGTTGATGTTGTTCGCGAATGCGAGGACTGAGTCGGAGTAGCTCGTGTTCCACTGCATGGCCACCTCGGCGGCCCCCTCGCCGCCCTCCGCCTCAAAGGAGATCACCTTGTTGTGAATCGTCTCCTTCGACTCGTTGAGATACTTGACGAAGTCGACGATCCCCCCCGCGTAGCGGAAGTCTTCGCGCCTCGGCTCGAACTCCCTCTCGTCGGTGAGCGATATCTTGAGGTTCTTGTTGAGAAACGCAGTCTCCCGCATCCGAGTGGACAGCGTGTCATAGTCGACATCGACAGTCTCAAAGATGTCATCGTCCGGCCAGTACCGGATCGTGGTACCGCTCGCCTTCGCCTTACCGGTCGCCTGGAGCTGCCCCTGGGCCTTGCCGTACTCATAGGACTGGGTCCAGATCTTGCCTTCCCTCTTGACCTCGACGTCCAGGCGCTTGGACAGCGCGTTGACGACCGAGACGCCGACCCCGTGCAACCCTCCGGACACCTTGTATCCTTCACCGCCGAACTTTCCGCCGGCGTGCAGCACGGTCAGGACGACCTCGACGGCGGGCTTTCGGTACTTCGGTACGTTGTCGACCGGGATTCCTCGGCCATTGTCCGTCACTGTGATCGACGCATCCGCATGGAGTACGATGTCGATAGCGGTGCAGTAGCCGGCAAGGGCTTCGTCGACCGCGTTGTCCACCACCTCGTACACGAGGTGGTGCAAGCCCTTCGGACCGGTCGACCCGATGTACATACTCGGTCGCTTACGGACCGCCTCCAGGCCCTCGAGTACCTGGATGTCCTTGCCCGAGTAGGTCTGTTTTGGCACAGCGACTCCTTCGTGTGGCGGTGCGCCGCCTGCGTTGCGGGGAGCTGACCACAACATATCGTGGTTCTGCCCCTGATTTTATCACAACGGGTAGGGTGCGGAGGGTTTGTTTGCCCCTCACGAACCGCCAGTTCTCTTCTCGCGGGCGCTGGCGGCCTTTTGCCCCTTTTCCCACTCGAGCGCACGGACCCTGGCCCTGGTGGCCGCCTCCCTTAGCCTATCGCTCTCTATCTCGGCCGCTTCTTGTTCGATCCTTTCGCGTTCCCGGGGTTCGAGCGCGACCGGCGTGACCACTTCTCCGCCGTACCGTCGTCGCGCTTCTTGCTCTTTGGCTTTCCGTTTGCGCTCGTCGCCCACTGTCCTCGTGACGGTGAACCTTATCGCCCTGACCTGGTCTCCTCCGAGGACCTCGTTCAGGCTGCGTCTCAGCTCCTCGGAGATGAACGTCAGCTGGGCCGCCCATGCGTGCGTGTCGACGTGCACCAGGAGCGCTCCGTCCCGGACTCCGAACCCTATAGTGTGCTTCGCGATCTCGTCTCCTGCGACCTCGTTCCACACCTCGTCGACCCGGGCCTGTAGTCTCCCGGGACTCTTCTTGCTCCGGCGGTCGATCATCTTGTCGAGCGCTTCCCCGACCCTGATGTTCTTCCCTCTCATGGGGTCCCGCCCATCTCAGACCCTCGCCACCACTGCTGTGGAGAGGATCTCTTCGGTGAAGTAGTCAAGGTTTGTCGTGGTCACTATCGCTTGTGCTTTTCCCATCACTTCCCGGGAAAGGGCCTGTCTTCTGTCCTCGTCGAGCTCTGACATGACGTCGTCCAGCAGCAAGACCGGCTGGTATCCCGTCACATGTCTGACTACGCCCACCTCCGCGGCCTTCCAGGCAAGGGCAAGGGTTCTGTGCTGTCCCTGCGACGAGAACGTGCGTGCGTCTCTTTCCTCCAACAGGAACATGACGTCGTCCTTGTGTGGGCCGACGAGAGAGAAGCCCCTCCGCCTCTCCTCCTCCGACTCCTTGTCGATTGTCATCCTGATGGCCGAGGCGACACCGTCTCGTCCTAATGAGACCACCTCTCCGGCGTCCATCGGGCGCTCGCTCCATGAAGCGGAGACACTCATCTCTAAGCGTTCTCCGCCGCCGAGCACCCCTTGTGCTTTCTGTAGCTCCGGCCCCATGCGCACAAGGAGCCTCGCCCTCTGGATGACGAGTGCTGCCCCTACGGCAGAAAGCCTCTCGTTCCAGGGGTCCAGGTGAGAAAGCGGCCCCCCCCTCCGGAGCAGGCTGTTCCTTTGTTTCAGAACCCTGCCGTATTCCCTTTTCACTCTCGCATACCCCGCAGAAAGCCTCTCCCCGATCCTGTCGAGAGCTCCCCTTCTCTCCTCCGCTGTCCCCTTGGACAGAGAGAGATCCTCAGGGACGAACGACACCGTGGGAACCCTTCTGCCTAGCAGGGCTGCCTGCGTCACCTGCCCGTCGAGCTTATGCTCCCGTGTTCCTTCTCGGGTCAAAGAAAGGGTGACGGTGAAGGGAACTCCTTCCCTCACCCCCTTGATAAATACGCGCGCTGCAGGCTCTCCTTCTCTGACCAGATCCGGCCAGGAGTACGGCCGGAAAGATCTGCCGGACACGGCCACGGCTATCGCCTCCAGCACGTTGGTCTTTCCCGCAGCGTTGCTCCCCACGAGTACCGTAAGTCCGGGACCGACCACCGTGGTCCATCTCTCGTGGTTTCTGAAGCCCTCTAGTTCGACCTCGGTGAATAGTAGCTCTCCCACATCTCCCTCATCCCAGGCGTACAGGCATGAGAAGATAGAGGAATCCCTCGTCTTCGGCACTGGTGATGGTCCCGGGTTTTAGAGGGGAAACCACTCCGAACTCAACAGTTTCTCCTTCTGTGACAGCTAGGCCGTCAGCCAGGAAGATATGGTTGAAGGCTATCTCCACGTCAGCCCCCTCCACCTTGGCCATCAGATCTTCTGACGCGTCTCCAACATCGTGGGTGGTCGCCGATAATCCCAAAGTCTGGTCTTCCTGGGAGATCGTGATCCTTAGCGGTGTGTTGTGTTGGGCGAGAAGAGACACCCTTTTGACGGCCGCAAGAAACTCTTCCCTGGACACAAGGACCTTCGTCTCTGAGTCTTTTGGTATCAGCTGGCGATAGTTGGGGAAGGTCCCCTCCATTCGGCGCGTCACGATCTGTGTCCCTGCGAACGTGAACACCGCCTGGTTCTCAGCGATTCCTACGGAGACGATATCGCTTCGAGAAGCCATCTTGGATATTTCTTCCATTATTTTCCCGGGAACCACCATCTCCACGCTCTGGGCTGCTTCTGCCGGGAGCTCCGTCTCTTTCACAGCAAGCCGGTACGAGTCTGTGGCCACCATCTTAAAGGCCGCTCCCTCCACCGTCATAAGTATCCCTGTGAGTACCGGGCGAGTCTCATCCCTACTGACAGCCTTCCCCACATGCCTTACAACAGCCGATATCCGGTCTGCTGGCAGCTCTATCTCTTTATCCGCCTCCACATGGGGGAACTTTGGAAAATCTTCAGCCGGGAGGGTTCTGACGGTAAAAGAGGACTGCAGGCACGATACGGCCGCCGCCCCGTCTTCTACGGAGATGGTCACCGCGGCCTCGGGCAACGATCTCACGATATCCGAGAAGAGCCTCCCCGGGACCACGACGCTTCCTTCTCTTTCTACGGAAGCAAGGGACAGAGTATGGCGCACAGAGACTTCGAGGTCTGTCGACTCCATCAACACTTCGCCCGAAGAGGATGCTGACACGAGTATCCCCGAGAGAATTGGAAGGGTAGAGCGAGAAGAAAGACCCCTACTCACGACAGCAAGGGATTCGATCAGTTCTCCACGGGCCACGGTCACCTTCATCTCTTATTCCTTTCATATATTTAGATAGCCATAGTAGTAATAGGGGCTGTGGACTATGTGTACAACATCAATCAGCGCAGTTCACAGCCAGCGTATCTCCTGTATGAAAGCTGTGGGCCTTCTGCTCCACCTTGTCCACACTTTCAAGAGGACCGTCCATGAACCCACAGAGAGAGACCTTTGTCCCCATTATGTCCGCCCTTCTGTCCACAGTACTAAATCCTACCTAGCTCTTCTGCCGCACCTGGTTGGTCAGCGTCTGAATCTGGTTGTAGACGTCTCTGTCGGCGTTCAAGAGCTTCTGTATCTTGGCTGTGGCGTGCATAACGGTCGTATGATCACGCCCCCCGAACTCCGATCCGATACGAGGGAGGGAGAGATCTGTCAACTCCCGGGTGAGATACATGGCGACCTGCCTCGGATAGACGATCGACTGAGACCGTTTGTTTCCGATCAACTCAGAGTGAGCGAGAGAGTAATACTTACAAACCTCCCGCTGAATGGTTTGGATCGAGATCGGCCGAACGACTCTCTCGGGGAAGATGTCTTTCAAGACGTTTCGGGCGAGATCGAGGCTGACGCTATGCCGCGTGAGGGAACTGAAGGCCACCACGCGAATCAGGGCCCCCTCGAGCTCTCTAATGTTCGACGAGACCCGGTCAGCGATAAACGTCAACACATTGTCTGGGACATCAAGGCGTTGGACTTCTGAGGTCCTCCGAAGAATAGCGATCCTGGTTTCGAGATCGGGGGGCTGGATGTCAGTGATAAGACCCATCTCGAACCGGCTCCTGAGTCTTTCCTCCAGTTTCTCGATGTCTTTCGGAGGGCGGTCAGAGGAGAGAACTACCTGCTTTCCTGCCTGCTGGAGGGTGTTGAAGGTATGGAAAAACTCCTCCTGGGTTCCCTCCTTTCCTTTCAGGAACTGGATATCATCGACCAAGAGAAGGTCGTTGGTGCGGTACTGTCTTCGGAAACCGTCGATCCTCTTCTTATCACGGTCGCCGATAGAATTGATGAAATCATTCGTGAACTGTTCGGTAGATACGTACTTCACCTTCAAGTGAGGAAAACTCGTCTGGACGTAGTGTCCGATCGCCTGAAGCAAGTGGGTCTTCCCAAGACCGACCCCTCCATAGATAAATAGAGGGTTGTAGGCCCGGCCAGGCGCTTCCGCTACCGCGAGAGCGGCCGCGTGGGCAAACTGGTTGGAGGCTCCGATAACGTAGGAATCGAAGGTGTACTTAGGGTTGAACTCTCCTTCGGGGGAAGGGTTTCTCCGGGGGCGCGGCTCTCTGACCTCGGGGATGGCAGGCTCTTGCTCCGGCGGGGAGGTGGGCGGTCCGGAAGGGAAAGGGGCAGAACCTTCCGAGGGAACGCTGAATACAACCTCAAGATCGTGACCGAGCGTTTCAGAAAGCGCCGCCCGAAGGAGGCCGGAGTATCTGGACTCCAACCACTCGCGAGCAAACTCGTTCTGTACGGCGACGATCAGCCGCCCGCCCGCAACCTCCACAGGAGCCGTATTCTCGAACCACGTCTTGAATGTGGGGGTGTTGAGTTCGGAACGCACGACTTCAAGAACCTGCGCCCAGATAGTCGCCGCGTCGCGCGTCGTCATTGAATTCCCCGTTCCTGGTTCGCTGTCTAGGGGAAGGCTCATAGTGAGAACAGGCTGTCGAGATAGGCGGTCCCCTCGGGCGTCAGCACACGCTTGCCCGTCTCATCGGCCATGATCAGGCCGCTCTGTTCTAGGTGGGCGAGATCCCGATGGGCCGTAGACAGGGCGATCGAAAGCTCTTTGGAGACGATCGTCGGACCCGCCTCCCCTATCTCCAGGACGAGGGAGAGCACTTGTTTCTGACGGGTAGAGAGCGGAGGAGAGGCCGACGGAGCCGGATCTGGACTGGTCGCCGAGGACCGGTCGTCGGGAGAGGATTCACCCAAAGGGCGGGCAGCGGGCGCCGCGGGGTTCTCCTCCGACACGGCCGCCCGGATCGTGACCACCGCACCGGATCCAAGATTGTCGTCTATCTCCAGGTGCCCGCCGGAGTGACCGAGATACTCTTTTACTATAGGAAGACCGGACCCCACCCCCCGGACAACCTGTTTCATCGAGAATGACGCGGTGGTGAAGCCGGGTAGTTGAGCCCTCCCCTTGTCGGGTATCCCGGGTCCTTGATCGGCAAAACGGATTGTGTTCCCTCCGTCAAACACCGACACCACCGGCTCACGGAAATCGGCGTGAATGAAGTTCTCAGAGACCTCCCGGATCACGGTGTATGGGATGCCCCCACCCAGCTCCCTCGCAAGGCTATAGGTTCTGGACGAGATGTCCTCGATGAGCTGGCTCTCGGAGCCAGCAGCAACATCGATGGTCCGCGGGGCGGCGGAGAGGGAGTCATAGATAGCCAGGCGAGCAGACCGCGGAGGCCGGGGAGCGTCAGCGCCCCCGGGCTCAGGAGCGAAGGGCATTGAGCGCGCAGAGGCGTCGCGCACGGGCAACGCGGCCGATTCAGCCCGGTAGAAAGTTTTCACGCCCCGTCCCACCTCTCCGCCACTTCTGTGGAATACCGTAGACTTATCAACAAGGGGGAGCCGAACCCCATATTCATTAAGAACCTGCAAAGAGCCGTATCCACCTGCGCCGACCGAAGATCCGGCGTGTCGTCCCGGGGCTTCGACGTGCGCCTTCTTTCTCTGTCCACATAGCTTTCCACATCTGTGGAAACTTTCGGGCGAGCGATTCCATCCCAACCCTCAAGCCTCCTGCTCAGGAGCACCCATCCGACCCCGACGGGCTTCCGTCCTGTTGAAAGCCCGCCTCGCGGGATGAAGCCCCTGTGGACAGCCACCGAACCCCCTGACCCGAGGACCCGTTCCGTATACAGGAGCGGACGGGAATCCGAGCCGAGCCCAAGAGCGCGAAAGAAAGACACAGCGCCTGAGCAGGTAATTTGTGAAATGAAGAATCCGAGGATCTTTGTGATCCGGTGCGCCTGAGTCTAGCAACACGCGATTGGTATAACAATGAGAGCAGAGAGGTTGTCCACAGAGGCAACAGGGTTGGACGCAGGGTTTTCCACAGTATCCACAGATTCCTTGTGTATCTGGGAGCCGGGACCGGCGGGGGACAGACCGACGGGGGTTCGCGTGATGCCTCAGAAGAAAAGGTACTCGAGCGACTGATTCGTTGACTTACAATAAAGGTACTCGACGCCGGACGCCTCCACCTCCTCTTTCCATCTCGGACTCTTGCGGGCATTGAGTTTGTAGAGCTCGTCTTGGAGCTTGCCGATCTGCCTCCTCAGGTCTGCCGGATTCAGTGTCTCGAACTGTGCCGTCAACGTCGCTTTGGCCGTTCCGCCGATGTCCTCTCGCGCGAGCACACGCCGGTACGGCACCGTGGGCGTGTCGTAGCGCTTTGTGACTCGTGCGCCGTCGCGGGTCTTTGAGCTCAGTTCGGCAGACGGCATGAAGAAGTTCGTGTGCAGCCTGACCAGTGAGTGGATCTCTAAAAGCTCGCCGGGCGTGTCGAACCGGGCGTAGCCGACGTTCTGGTGCACCACCGACCAGTTCTTCTGCTCCACATGGCAGCCATCGTTCTTGCGGTAGGCGCGCGAGCGCGTGAAGGCCAGGTCCTCCTCCTCACAGTAGCGGGGGAGTTCGTGGTTGATGAACTCACTGCCGTTGTCCGAATCGATCCCGAGAAGCGGGAACGGCAGTACCCTTCTGATGTCTTTGAGGGCGGCGAACACGTGGACCTGGGCGGCCCTCGTGGAGTCCCCGCAGTGCGCCACCAGGTCGATCTCGATGAAGCCGGGGACGGGTGTCGTC
>CAYGKH010000029.1:0-16950 GCA_964350345.1 uncultured Coriobacteriaceae bacterium | reverse complement strand
CGGTTGCGCTGGTTACAGGCGCACTACCGCATGGATACGCGACACCCTCCACTCCCGAGATCGAAGAACAGCGTGAACGCGCACAGGCAGCCTCGGCGGAACTCGAGGAGCTTGCGGCCCTCGCGGAACTTCGCCATGAGGAATACGAGCAGATCAACGAATCTCTCGCCGTCACGCGGGCAGATATCGACCAGATGCGCGAGCGGATTTCTGCCGCCACTCTCGACCTTGCCCGGGCTCAGGACACCCTTGAGACGCGTGCTAGTAGCATCTACCGCTCAGGTGGGGTTCACATTCTCGAGGTCGTCCTCGGCACTCAATCGTTTCAGGAGCTGCTGACACGCGTGGAATGGTACCGGCGGGTATCGAGAAACGACGCGTCGCTTGTCGAGACGGTGCGCTTTGCGAAGGAAGAACTCGAATCGGCGCAGAAGGCGCTCGAACGCCGGCAGGACGAGCAGATCGCCCTGCGCCGACAGGCGGAGGCCAAGCGTAAGGAGATCGATGCAGCCCTCGCGCGTCAGGATCGCTACGTACGCGAACTCGATGCGGAGATATCGCGCCTCATCGCCGAGGAGGAAGAGCGGCTTCGCATCGAGGCCGAGGAGCGTGCCCGTGCGGCCGAGGAGGCTGCGCGTCGGGCTGCCGAGGCTGCTGCAGCCGCGGCGGCGAACGCGGTCAGATCGGGTGATGGGAGTGCGCGGGTCGCCTACCCCAACGGGCGAGAGTTCGACGCTTCTGCGCTCGGACCGGGCAACCCTGCCGCGGTAACCACCGCGATGGCGTACCTCGGCGTGCCGTATCGATGGGGAGGTTCGACACCTGCCGGTTTCGACTGCTCCGGACTCACTCAGTACGTCTACCGGCAGATCGGGATCACCATTCCCCGCAACAGTCGTTCACAGTTCAGGGTCGGCGCGTACATCCCTCCCGACCGTATGGATCTTCTGCTCCCGGGCGACCTCGTCTTCTTCGGCTACGATGGCAATCCTGATCGGGTACACCACGTGGGGATATTCGTCGGGGGAGGAGACTACATCCACGCGCCTTTCACCGGCGCTAACGTGCGTGTCGATTCTCTGACGAGCCGTGTGGACCGACGAGGGGACTATGTGGGAGCGACTAGGCCGTAGAACCCGCGGAACAGGCGATGCGCACGCGTCTTGCGATGTCGTCCGAACGTGCCGGACAGGTCGGCCGCTGTGGGATCATCCGCCAATCTCTGAACGGACACTCGCCGGTTTCCCCAGGAAGGAGGCGCGTGACTCTTCAACTACTCTCCGGTAACGAATCCGTCGACCTCGAGGTTGCCGCTGGCGCGTCGATGGGCGGAGTACGTTCGTTGCTGACCATGAAACATGTCGACGTGAACGTGGCCTCCGATCCGCTTCTGACGCTTTTCCTGAGTTCAAGTTTGAAGTGCAACACTTCCTCTGAGACTTCCTACGTTTCCCAATCCAGGTCGAAGATGTGCTCTTCAAGATCGAGAGCGTGCACCCTCACTATCTGCTGGTCGTGGATCGCAAGCACGGCCTGGACGACATTGAGGTGAGGAGGGAAGTCGCCGCGGAGGTTTTTTCCGATATCATGGCCGATATGCTCGCTTTCACGAAGAACGTGGCCGAGCGGCTACACGCCGTCCTCGGACTCCACGTGAAGGTTGCCCTCGTGGAGCCGGGCACGATCGAGCGCACCGCCGGAAAGGCACAGCGTGTGCTCGACCTAAGGGTCGAAGGTTGCTAGTTCTGTAGTACCGGAAAGGAGCTCCAACTGACTAGCATGGCCGACATCTGGATCTGGATCGCACTGGCCGTAGGCGTGCTCTGTGTCGCCGTCGGAGGTTTCTTCGGCGTCCGCGCCTTGTGGCTGCGTTCCGTACGGAGAACCCTCGTCTCACTCGTGGGGCGTCGCGAGGGGATATTAGCGTCTCGCCGCACACTCGACGCGGTCATTGTGCATCTTGCCGAGGGGGATGATGCCACACTTGAAGAGTTCGCCCTGCATCCGGAGAGCGAGGACAGACGAGCGCTGACAGAGGTGGCCGCGAGCATGGAGATCGCCACCGAGGAGCTGGATACCCGGGCGTTACCGGGTTCCCTCGTCCCTGTGGCGGAGGGTCTTGCGGATGCGGCTTTCGTGGTCTACGAGGAAGCCGCCAGGGTAGGGGAGTCGACGGAGTCCGAGGAAGTCTTCGAGGCGCTGGCAGCGATCGATCTTGCACGGGTCTTGGCGGTGTTCGATGCAGCCGATGGGCGACTCAGGACGGCCTGTGAGCGGTATCATCTCGATGAGGAGGAGATCGCTGTCTACGGTGGAGGTCTGTACATATGAGCCGACAAGGCGTCCCGACACCAATACGTGCCATCATCGGAGTTGTTGCGCTCTTTAGCCTGATTCTTCTTGTCAACGGTTGGATCGGCGACTACCGCGGCTCGGTAGAAGGACCCCCGACCTCTCAGGAGGCCACCGCGACTCCAGACGGAGATGAGACCGCGGCCGAAGGTGAGACGGGGGAGGCGGAGACGGAGTCCGCAGGACAGGGCACGGTCGTGGTGATCATCGAAGGACTCAACTTCCGCCGTGAGCCCGCCCGGGACGGAGAACTCATCCGCGGACTCGGACTCAACGATGAACTGACGCACCTTGGCACTGCGGGCGGCTGGTACCACGTCCGCGACGGCGATGGAGTTGAAGGGTACGTCTCTACGAACTCGCAATACACCGAGTTGCGCGAATAGGTCGTACGCCAAGTCATCGAACAGACATTCGGGTGAGGGGAGCCATGGGGCGCATCATCGGAGCGGCACAGGACTTCTACCGGCTGCGGGTGACCCGGCTCGACGACACGGATGAACCGGATCTCGAGTGGCGCGAAGACATCCTCTACCGGACACCGCCGGTCACCGTGCCCGGTGAGCACGAGGACTGGGTAGTGGAGTCGGTCACACTCGATGATGTCGAGGAGGTCACTCGGATCGGGTGCTTCGGCAGTGCCGAAGAGGCGCATGCCGCTCTTGAGAGTGCTACCGAGTCGCTCGAGGAGCTCACCAAGTCTCAGTTCGAGGACCGATACCACACCGGTACATAGTGTGATGATCGCCGAGACAATCTAGCTCCACTGCCGACCGTAGCCGGAGCGCCAGCGACCGCACCGGTGGCATCTCTGGTCGAACGCGGCCTCGCGAACGGGTTCGCCCCAGACATGCCCGCGCATGAGACAGATCAGGTATCGCATGGTGCCAAGGGTATCAGAGCCCAGGCGACGGCGAAAGCGGATTGCGTGAAGGACAACCGAGGGGCCGTGAGGCCGGCGCAGGGCGGTTCGAGTGACCTGATGCTTACTTCACATAAGATACATTATCAGACTTACGAGCGTGCGCACGCCAGAGTGTATGCAGTACTGCTTTCCGTACGTTCAAAACACCTGAATCTGTCTATTGCGATTCGCCGACAGGCCCCGGCTTCGCGTGTCATGCGAAGCCGGGGCCTGTCTGTGCGAGACACGCTCCGCCGTGAGCGGTGTCTTTTCGTTGTGACAGCCGCAGCTGTCGGGTATGTTGTTGTGAACCGCGTCTGACTGTACGTCCGCGCTGAAGTCCGGTGAATCGACTGCCAGTCCATTGATTTCGGGCGGCAGGATCAGATTGAGGATCACATCGATCTCCATGCCGATACCGAGTACGAGTACGATGCTCGACAGGATCAGGTTCCTGCTGTGGCCTGTTAGTCGATACCGCTGTCTGTTGGTAGCGCAACTCACTCCTCGGTGAAGACTCTACCGAGATAAGTTGTCTGGAAGGAGGCCGGACCTTCGATCGCCTGAAGGAGCGAGCGGGCGATTGGTGGACGGAGATCCAGGAGGGATAGTCGCTCAGGTGGGACGAGTTCGGCTGCTTCGATACGAGCGTCGAGAGGCGTGTCGGTGAGTGTCCCGCCCGTGATGGTCGCCGAGAAGGTGATGCTCACGAGGTGACGGGTACCGGAAGGATCGATGGTGTCATTGATGACGAGCGGTCGCCCACACTCGATCGACAGACCGGTTTCCTCAAAAACCTCTCGTACAAGTGCTGATGCAAGGGTCTCACCATACTCGACCCCGCCGCCTGGAAGCAGATGATAGACCGAGTCCGCCTTGCGGTGTCGGACGAGTACAACGTTATCATCGAGGAGGATCAGCGCCGCCACACGTACACGTACGACGTCAGACTCCGGTGCTGCCAAAGCCACTCTCCCCTCTCTCGGTCGCATCAAGCACGTCGACCTCTGCAAGTTCTACCGTGGCGACGGGTTGAACGACGAGTTGGGCTATCTTGTCGCCCCGGCTGATGGTTATGGGTGCGCTTGCGTCGAGATTCACGGCGATGACCTTGATCTCACCGCGATAGTGGCTATCGATGAGGCCGGGTGTGTTCACAAGACTGAGTCCGTGCCTGATTGCGAGTCCACTGCGCGGTTGCACGAACCCCGCATACCCCTCCGGAATGGCGACTGCGATTCCGGTGGGTACGAGTTCTCGCTGGTGGGGCTGGAGGGTCACCTCCGTGGCCGCATAGAGGTCCAGGCCCGCATCGCCCCTGTGGGCGTAGCGAGGAAGCGGTAGCCCGGGGTCGAGACGTTTAATCTCCATACGCACGACAGCGTCACACTCCTCGCGTGATGGTCGGCAGAGTCTGCGAGCACGACTCGGCGGCGGCAAGTAGATCGAGTGGAGAGGCCGGAGGCACTGCCTCTGCGGAGGGATCGAGGGTCTTGCCTGGACGGTACTGTTGCAGCGCGTACAGGCGGCCACCTTCCAGCAGGCCGACGAGTCGCGGAAGTTCTGACGGCTCGATGACGGGTGGGAAAACGGTAGTGCGAAACTCGTGGTCGATTCCCGCAGCGAGAAGCAGGTCGATACTTTCGAGTACCGCAGTGCCTGCCTCTGGTGAGCCGAGGAGGTGGTAGCGGTCGGGAAAAGTTTTGACGTCGAGCGCTACGTAGTCGGCCAATCCTTCGTCCAGGATCGTGCGAAGGACACCCGGAGCGATGCCGTTGGTGTCGAGTTTCACGCGAAGTCCCCGTTCGGCGAGTGCTTCGAGAAGCTGGAGGATATCGGGGTCGGCGGTAGGCTCACCCCCGCTGACGACTACCCCGTCGATCCAGCCGCGGCGAGCGGATAGGTGTGTAGCGGCTCTCCCCCAAGCCGCGGAATCGGAGTGGGCGACCAACAGCCCCGGGTTATGGCAGTACGGACAGCGCAGAGGACACCCGCTGAGGAAGAGTGTGGTCGTAACAAGTCCGGGCCAATCGAGCATCCCCGTTGGCATATGGCCTGCGAGGCGGAGTGACGGGCACCCGCCGCCACAGTTGTCTACTGCGGCCGAACTGCGCTCGGTGGTGTGGACTGCGGACGTGGTCATTACTGTACGAGGTACGCAGTCAGGGCCGAGCGTTCAGGGGCCTCACCGCGCCAGCTGGCGATCTCTGCACCTGCGGTATCGACCACGAGCACAGTAGGAGTGGCCAGAATCCCATAGAACGCCGCCTCAGCGAGACCGTCGATGCTGGCAACATCCCAGACTTCGAGGGCGTCGATGCCCTCACATGCGCGTTTCGCAGCCGGGCAGCGTGGGCAGTCGTCTTTGATGAAGAGTTTTACGTTCACTGGCAGCCCCCTGCTGGTTCGGTCGGAGTGATCTCCGCGCTTGGCGAATACTCGTGGATGAGTCCGGTGCGGACACGGTCGTATAGCTCACCGACCTTGCTGCGGTTCCAGGTCTGGACCTTGCTGAAGTATCCGACGATCCGCGTCACACCGTAGACGTCCAAGCTTCCGCACAGCGGGCACTGGGTCTTAAGACCACGGTTTGTGCGACGGCAGGTCTCGCAGACGGTGAACTCGGGACTGAACGCGATCTGGGAGCATTGCGTGTTGCGGAACGTCTTCTCGACGAACGAGCGAATAGAGCCAGGATCCGGCTCATTCTCACCGAGCCAGACGTGGACAATAGCGCCTGCCTCGATGAGAGGGTGGAAACGGGACTGCCTCTCGACCCGTTCCACGTAGTCGACATCGGCATCGACTGCGAGATGGATCGAATTGGTGTAGTAGTACGTGTCTGCCGTCAGGTCACCCTTTACGACCGCAGCGGTCTGGGAAGGCCAGTACTTCATGTCGAGTTTCGCGAGTCGATATCCAGCGGACTCTGCAGGGCTTTCCTCGAGGATCATGTCGATCCCGTGGCGCTCTGACAGCTCCTTGCACTTGAGGCTCATGGCCGAGATGACCTTCAACCCGAACCGGAGGGCTGTGTCTGACTCGTGGAGTTGTGCACCGGTGTGGACCTGAACCAGCTCGTTGAGCCCGATCAGTCCTGCGAGATATGTGAGCCGGTCCATCTTCAAGTACGGCTCGCCATCGAGGTTCTGGGTGAGCAAGCCGAGGGGCCCCTCGGCTCCAAGATCGAACAACTCCTGGATGAACGCCCGCTTCTGAACGTGTGCTTTCGCAACGAGCTCGAGGGTACGGTTGAGCTCCATGAAGAGCGCTTGGTCGCTACCGGCGGACTTGTAGGCGATCCGTGGCAGGTTCACGGTCACGTTCTGCAGGGCTGAGAAGCGCATCACCTCGGGCGTGGTTGTCTCTCTTAGCTGATCACGGCTCAACTTGAGCTTGAGTCTACAACACTGCGACACGGTGACTTCATCACCGCGGTCGAAGACGAAGTAGGTGATCCCCTGTTTGCTCGCTACAGAACACGCGAGATCAAGGAACTCCTGGTGCCCGGGAGTGCGGAAGAAATCCTCACTGATATGCAGCAGCGGCTTCGGGAAGACGAACGTCTTTCCAGTGGCGTCTCCCTGCAGATAGATGTTCATCATAGCCCGTAAGAACCGCTGTGCTTCAGGCTCGTAGTCGCGGTAGGTCTTCCCCGTGTATGTGCCGCCCGGGCCGATAGCGGGGGTATCCGCGAAGTGGGCCGGAACGTTGAAGTAGAGGTTGAAGTCGGTGAAAACGACCTGGCTGCCGCGGGCGCCTGCGAGCTGATTGAACTCGAAGATCAGCATCTCTGCGAGTTGTGCGATCTCATCGTCGGTCTTTCCGACCAGATAGGGAGCGAAGAAGACGTTGACCGCTTCCCACCCTACTGCTCCCGCATAGTGCCCCTGCAGCGCAGACGCCATCTTGACCATGTGTCCGATGAGGACCTCGGCGTGGCGAGCCGGCTTGGAGACACTCGTGATGTTCGGGAGGTTCAGGCCGTACTTCTTGATGTACTCGAGGCTGTGTCCCCCGCAGTACGGCCGGATGATGAAGCCGAGGTCGTGAAGGTGGACGTCTCCGACGTAGTGCGCTTCTGCGACGTCCTCGGAGAAGACGCGTCGCAGCGCGTACTCTTTCAGGATGGTCTCGGCGATAGTGAGATTCACTGACTCAGGGTTGTGGGTCGTGTTGCTGTTTTCGGTGTTGGCGTTGGTGATTATCTGGTCGACGTCCCACATCGGCAGTCCGAGATGGCTATGCCGCTTGTGGGCAAGCGTCATGCCTCGCTCGAGAAGCTCGAGGTCCACTATCTCGCGGATGATCGCAGTGGTCACCGTGACAAGGTTGGTCGCGTCGATCCTCTCTTCGACAGCAGTTGCTATCTCTTCGGCGACGTGTGGAGCAAGAGAGGCTTCTTTGACGAGCGAGTCGGTGATCCGCGAACGGTTCCAGACGTCGATCTCCTGGCGAGACGTCGTGGAAACAAGGAGTGCGATATCGGTGGCGTCTGCGCCGGGGGCACCCGAGCCGGGCTTGATAACGTTGACCATACGCTCCATGACCATACCGCGCTCCGATTCTTGGTCTGTCCGTCAGTCCGCGAAGCTCGCGGGCGACCGGCTCATCGCTTCTTCAGGCCCCTCAACTCCGATGTGAACTCGTCTACGTCCTCGAAGGACTTGTAGACCGAGGCGAAACGTACATACGCGACCTTGTCGAGGTCTTTCAGCCGCTCAAGGACCATGTCGCCGAGCACGGTCGAGCCGATCTCATAGCGGAACTCGTTGTGGAGCTGCGCTTCGATGTCGTCGATCAGTGCTTCGAGGCGCTCGGTGCCGACATCGCGTTTGGCCGTTGCGACGACCAGACCACGGAGCAATTTGCCTCTTTCGAAGGGCTCCGTAGTGTCATCGCGCTTGACGACCATGAGCGGCATCTCTTCACGTCGTTCATAGGTGGTGAATCGCTTCTGGCATGAGAGGCACTCTCGACGTCGTCGGATGGCGTCCTGGGACTCGGAGACCCTGGAGTCGACCACCTTCGTCTCATCGTGACCGCAGAACGGGCATCGCATGTCCTCACCCCTATATCTTGGCTGTTTGTGAGACTAGCACACAAGATATTGGGGGACAACACAAGAAGCGGCGACTATTGTACGAATCGGTGAGCGGTTCGCTCCTTCACCCCCTATTCGCTAGACGCGATCTCAAACGCAGGGCGGTCGGCGTTTGCAGGAACCGTGAGTCGCGCTCCTGCGCGCAAGGAGGCCGCGTCGATTCCGTTGACAGATGCGATCAGCGCAGCGGTCTGTGAAGTAGACAGTCCCGGGACCGGGTTGGCTCGGGCAAGGGACCACAGCGTGTCTCCGGCATCCACAAGCACCTCGCGGGTTGCAGGGAGTTCCGGGTCGGCAGTCCGGGCGTAGGATACGTAGGCCAACAGGAGGCCTAGTGCGATGAGGCCGACAAGCAGCCACTCGGCGAACAGCAGTGCCCCGCCGGATGATGGCCGATCATCCTCGGACCGCCGACAGCGGTGACCTTCGCTCCACGACTTGTCTACAGTGCGCATCTCGAACCCCTCTTTCGTGCTAACGACAGGATGTTCCTGAATCCTAACGAGTGGTTCTGACATCGAGAGACGAACATATGTTCGCTTGCACCGTACCAAACATACGTTCGTTCCGCAACAACAGAATCGAACGGGTGTTTGCCACCCTGCGTGGTAATGGTCTACACTTTCAGCCGAACACGCTTTCGGTTGCGAGGGGGACGAGATGCCCTACAAACGCGAGATGACAGGTCGCCAGACACAGATCCTCGACTTCATCCGTTCGGAGATCCATCGCCGCGGTTTTCCGCCATCGGTGAGAGAGATCGGTGAGGCCGTCGGGCTCTCCTCATCTTCCACCGTGCATTCACACCTTGCCGCTCTCGAGGCCAAGGGGTTCATCCGCAGAGATCCGTCCAAGCCGCGGGCACTCGAGGTGCTGGACTACAGGGATACCGGGCGAGCTATCGACTACGATCAGGTACGCGCTGTTCCGCTGGTCGGCCAGGTCGCCGCAGGCTCCCCCATTCTCGCTGCCGAGAACATAGAGTCGACCATGTCCCTACCGTCGGAGATGGCAGACGAGTCGACGTTCATACTCAGGGTCCGGGGGGACTCGATGATCGAGGCCGGGATTCTCGACGGTGACTACGTCGTCGTCCGCCAGCAGACACACGCAGCCAACGGCGACATCGTCGTGGCAATGCTCGATGAGGACGCAACGGTCAAGAGGTACTTCCGGGAGGCCGGTCGCATCCGCCTGCAACCCGAGAACTCTGCGCTCGAACCGATCTACGCCACCGATGTGACCATTCTCGGCAAGGTGGTCGCACTCTTCAGGCGGTTCTGAGCCGGACGGGCTCAGCCTTCACCGTCTCCTTCGCCCTCGACCTCGAAGGGCTTGAAGCGCGCAACGAGCATCTCAGGTACCCGGACCACGAGCCGTGTTCCCTCGGCGGTGTGATGTTCGCTGACGAGATGTGTCTCCTCATGGGCGGCAGCGACGAGCTCCCCTCTCGAGTACGGTACAAGAAGGGTCATCGTTGTACTCATGCGCGCGGCTTCAGCAGCCAGGCGACCAAGTAGCGCGTCGATCCCCTCACCGGTCACCGCCGAGACGATAGCTGTTTCGGCCTGCCTGCTGATGAGTCTTGAGCGTTCATCCGGGTCCAGCCGGTCGGCCTTGTTGTGCACCAGCAGCCGTGGAACCCCGGTCACTCCGATCTCGGCGAGTACCTCGTCGACGGCAGCCATCTGCGCCGCAGCCTGCGGGTGCGATGCGTCGACCACATGCAGAAGAAGGTCTGCTTCACGTACCTCATCGAGCGTGGACTTGAAGGCCTCCACGAGTCCGTGAGGCAGCTTGTGGATGAAGCCGACGGTGTCAGTCAGGGTGATCTCCCGTCCGTCTGGCAACGTGAGACGTCGGGTCGTGGAGTCGAGCGTCGCGAAGAGCATGTCGTAGGCGAGCACGTCGGCGCCGGTCAGGGCGTTGAGGAGCGTGGACTTCCCTGCGTTGGTATAGCCAACGAGCGCGATCCGGAACACGCCGCTCGCAGCACGCGCCTTGCGCTGCGTCTCGCGTGCGGCCGCGACATGCTTGAGTTCCCTCCGAAGATCGGAGATGCGCTTGCGCGCAAGCCGACGGTCGGTCTCGAGCTGGGATTCGCCAGCACCGAAGCGCGCTCCTCTGCCTCCACCTAGGCGTTCCCGTTCCAGGTGTCCCCACATCCCGCGAAGACGAGGGAGCAGGTAGTCGAGCTGAGCAAGCTCAACCTGAAGCTTACCTTCACGGCTGACTGCGTGCATCGCGAAGATCTCAAGGATGAGGCCGGTCCGGTCGACGATTCGTATCTGGGGTATCGCGGTCTCGATGTTGATCTGTTGGCGTGGAGTGAGGTCGTCATCGAACAAGACCACTGTCGAGTCGGTCGTGCTTACCAGTTCAGCGACCTCGTCTACCTTACCCGATCCGATCAGCGTGCGGGAGTCGATGCGGTGCAGACGTTGAGTCACCGAGGCGACCACGTCGGCCCCAGCTGTGTGTGCGAGCCGCTCCAGTTCAGCCAAGGACTCCTCGACCGGCCACTCGGCCGAACCGCGATCGACTCCGACCATGACGGCACGAGGCCGGGAGTCGTCGCGCTCCCACTCAGGGGGTCGTATGCGACCGCTCATCTGCGGCTCATTGCTCTCAGAGTGTCGCCTTGATCCTGGCGATGGACTCCTGGAGGCGGTCATCGGGAGTGGCAAGGCTGATACGGATGTAGCCTTCGCCGCTCGGCCCGTAGGCATTGCCGGGTGCAACGATCACGTTGGCCTCTTCGAGGACCTTCTCGGCGAAGCTTGCCGAGGTATACCCTTCAGGAACCCTCGCCCACACGTAGATGGTGCCCTTGGGCTTCTCGGCGTGCAGGCCGATCTTGGCGAGTGCATCGATGACCAGATCGCGTCTGCGCTGGTAGAGTGCCGAGAGGTCAGCGACGTCCTCCTGCGGCCCGAGCATCGCTTCGATGGCTGCGTCCTGGATCGCGGTGAACACACCCGAGTCGATGTTGGACTTCACGGTGCCGAGGGCTTTGATGGCGCGTGAGTTGCCGGCAGCGAACGCGACGCGCCAGCCGGTCATGTTGTACGACTTCGAGCAGCTGAAGAACTCGATCGCGACATCCATGGCGCCGGGACGCTCGAGAAAGCTCGGCGGCTGGTAGCCGTCGAAACCGATCTCTGAGTAGGCGTTGTCGTGGATGATCAGCAGGTCATGCTCCTTGGCAAACGCGATGGCCTTGTCGAAGTACTCCGGGGTCGCGATCGCCGAGGTCGGGTTGTTCGGGTACGAGAGGAACATCATCTTCGCCTTGGCCAGCACTTCGGGAGGTGTGGACTCGAAGTCGGCGAGGAAGCCGTTCTCCTCGGTCATGGGCATGAAGTGCGTCTTGCCTCCACAGAGGATACCGCCGGTGTGGTAGACGGGATAACCGCAGCCCGGTACAAGGGTGTACTCACCCGGATCGACGAAGGCGAGGAAGACGTGAGCGATACCTTCCTTGCTGCCGATGAGGGCGAGGACCTCGGCGTCCGCATCGACCTTCACATCGAAGCGCCGGTCCATCCACTCCGCGCACGCCTGCCGATAGTGCTTCGCACCGTAGTAACTGGGGTACTGGTGGTTGCCCGGCGTGCGGATCGCCTCGGCCATCGCATCGACGATACGATCGGGAGTCGGGGTGTCGGGGTCACCGATGCCGAGCGAGATGACGTCGATCCCTTGGGCCAGCTTCGCCTCCTTCTTGCGGTCGATCTCGGCGAACAGGTACGGCGGGAGCTCGGCGATACGCTGGGCGGTTCTCACTTGTCGTCCATCCCCTTCGGTCGTTACATCGGTGTATGGAAGGTGCGCGGTGGCACTGGGTGCGCGGTTCGTTCCGGACATGGTAGCAAAGTGTGCGTTCCTGTGGAGCGCGTGGCATGACAGGCTGGGTCAGTCTCACACGTGTTCGTCCTCGGGGATCTCGATGAAACCACGGAAGACCTCGGTGGCGGGACCCGCCATGTAGACGCGGTCGTCGCTATCCCACCGTATCTGCAGGTCTCCGCCGGGGAGTTCGACCGTTGCCTCGCGTTCGATACGGCAGGCGAGTGTGCCAGCTACGACTGCCGCGCAGGCGCCTGTGCCGCACGCCAGTGTCTCCCCAACCCCACGCTCCCAGACACGCAGGCGGATGTGGGTACCGGAGACGACCTCGACGAACCCAACGTTAGTGCCGGCCGGGAACGCTCTGTGGGTCTCGATGAGCGGTCCGACGGTGCAGACGGGTGCTGAGGCGACATCATCCACCCAGATGATCGCGTGAGGGTTACCCATGGAGACCGCCGTCACGCGAAACGTTCCCGCTTTGGTCTCGATGGTGGACTCGCCACCGGCCTCCCCTTCCAGAGCGGCGGGGATCGCCTCGAGATCGAGCACGGGCATCCCCATATCCACGATCGCCTCGGCCATGGTGCCGTCCGAGTCGCGCGTGACGGTGATAGGCTTCACTCCGCCGAGGGTCTGAACGGCGAGGGAGTCCGTGTCCTTCGCAATAAGGCCGCGGTCGACGACGTACTTGGCGAAGCAGCGGATCCCGTTACCGCACATCTCCGCGGTCGTGCCATCGGCGTTGTAGTAGAGCATGAAGTAGTCAGCACCCTCGACGCTGGCGGGTCTGATCAAGATCAGCCCATCGCCGCCGATCCCGAAGTTGCGATCGCACAGCCACGCGACCGCGTCGGGCGACAGATCGAGGGACTCGACGAGATCCTCAACCATGACGAAGTCATTACCGAGGCCGTGCATCTTAGTGAACTCGAAGCGCATGTGGGATCTCCCTGTGCTCAGGAACAGTCTGCGGTCAGTCGCCACGTGCCGGGGGCCGGCGTGCCTGTGGCGGCGGGTGTCTGTGATTCTATCAGTCCGAGGGCCGCGTCGAGCACCTCGCCGGCCCTGCGTTCTGTGACATCGATCCACATGATGCGGTCGTCCCCGCGAAACCATGTCATCTGCCGCTTTGCGTAGCGGCGGGATGCCTGCTTGATCGAGTCAGCCGCTTCGCGAAGGTCGGCACCCTGCTCGATGACGGGTACCAGCTCCTTGTATCCGATGGCTTGCGCGGCGGTCAGCGCCTCGCGAAGACCCGAGTCGAGTAGGCCGCTCACCTCGTCGACGAGGCCAGCATCGAGCATCGCGTCGACACGACGGCCGATGCGGGCGTAGAGCTGTTCTCGGTCCATAGTGAGGCCGAGGAACCGGGTATCGTAGATGCTCTGACGGTCCGAGAACCCACTGGCCTGGGCTGCGTAGGACGCACCTTCGTCGGCCATCTCCAGCGCCCGGACGGTCCGCCTGACATTGGCGGGATGTATCAGCGCCGCCGATGCGGGGTCGAGTTCGACGAGGCGGGCGTGGAGTGCTTCAGCACCGTGCACCTCCGCCTCCATCTCGAGTTCGGCGCGGCGGGCCGAGGAGGCGTCCCCGCGAGGGAACTCCCAGTCGTCCAGGGCGGCGCGGATGTACAGGCCGGTTCCGCCCACGAGGACCGGTAGTGCGCTGCTGGACGCGATCGACTCGATCGCGGCCCTGGCCTCGCGCTGGTAGAGGGCCGCGCTGAAGGGGTATCCCGGCTCGACGAGGTCCACGCAGTGGTACGGAACCCGTCGGGCGAGCGGAGGAGTCTTCGCGGTGCCGATGTCCATTCCAGTGTAGACCTGCATCGCATCTGCCGAGACGACCTCACCGCCGAGCCGCACCGCGATCTCCTCGGCAAGGCGGCTCTTGCCGACAGCCGTGGGGCCGACTACGGCGACGACCTGCGAACTGGTGGTAGAAAGGTCCGAGGCCATGTGGTCAGCTGTAGCGGTCGACACGGAAGCGTTCGAGGTCGAAGGATTGGTTGGCAGCGATCCCGCCTTTTCGTAGCGCGATCTCGATCTGCTGTTCGGCGGTGTCCACTCCGTGAAGGTCAGGGAGGAGTAGTCCGCGGGACCATCCGTTCGTGACTATGACGCCATAGAGCGCGGGATCGAGGTCCGCGATATTCGCGGGTTCGGACGCGTGGAGGACATCGACCTTCACGTCGAGGTCGGCGAGCTCTTCGACGGTGAGCGGGGGGAAGCGCGGGTCGGCGGTGGCTGCCTTGATGGCGTTGGCAACGACCTCCTCGGCGAGAGTGGGAAGGGTCGGGACGATGGTGCCGATGCATCCGCGCAGGGATCCCTGTCGATGCAGGGTCACGAAGGCGCCCGCTCTCTCGGGAAGCGCAGGATCGGCGGGTAGGACCGCGTCAGGGGCTGCGGTGCCGGTGACATGAGCCTCTATCGTGGCGCGGGCCAGGACGACGATGGGATGTGAGTCATGGCCCGCAGATCCACCCTTGCGGCCGTGAGGGGGCGTGTGGACGGAGTTAGGAGCGGGGTGGACTCCGAGCTCGACTGCGACCGGGTCGGGGGCTACGACGGCTGTGAGGTAGCCGACGCCCCAGGGACCCTCGTAGGCGAGTACGCGTGACGTGGCGACAGGAAGAACTCCGGAGAGCGCGACGAACGAGCGCAGGCCGCACTCCCCTGCCTCTTCGATAAGCGCCGGGTCGATGGAGGTGAGTACGGAAAGATCGGAAGCGCGAAACGCGTCGACCACGGCGTCGTCGAAGTCTGAACCGCGTGGCGCGTATCCCGCCGGCGCCTCACGGGTAAGCCGATGGCTGAGGTCTCCGCTTGCGACGAACGCGATCCTGCGGCCCAGGTTCGCTGCGGCTGAGGCTATCGCGGCTCCAGCCTGGCGGTGGGCTTGAAGTGAGAGGCCGGAGAGCGAGAGGACCACGAGCGGCCAGTGGCTGTCGGGATCGAGGAAGCTGAGGGGAACGATCACGCCGTGGTCGAGCACGCCCGGGTTCAAGCGCGCATCGGCCGGACGGCGAACAGCTGACACCCCGGCGTCGCCAAGCGAATGCAGGATCTCCTCGGCGAGTTCGACGTCTGAAGATGCTTCGATCCGGGCGTCAGGCGCACCGAAATCTGCGAGGGAGCCAAGAAGATTCGGTGCAGTGTCGACGGTGATCGCGTCGGCGAAACCTGGTGCGTGGGGCGACATGACAACGAGTGTCTCCGGGGCGAACCGTTCCAGGAGTACAGCGGCCTCGCGCATCGCCTCGATCGAGGCCGATGTGACATGTGTGCGGTTCCCGCCGACGGCCTGAACCATTATCGGCGGATGAGGCGCGACGATACCGAGGATCGCGGTTTCCTGGCCCATCTCTCCCCTCCCCATCACTCGATTTCCTACGTCTCGAGTGTATACCCGCCGAGGAACCATGTTTGGGCCTCGTCGATCATCACGTCGGCGAAGCGCCCCTCCCACTGCGCGGGTGAGGCGCCGACAGGGAGTGGAACGTGGACGACCTTGTTACCTTCCGTGCGGCCGGAGAGCACCGAGGCATCACGCTTGGAGACCCCCGTGAAGAGGACCCGTTGTGCCGATCCGACAAGCGAGCGGTTCTTATCGAGGGCCGAGCGCTGTACCAGCTCGACGAGCCGGTCGAAACGGTCTTGCACCACGGGCCGGGGAATCGTATCGGGCATCGCTGCCGCGGGGGTTCCGGCGCGCGGGGAGTAGATGAAGGTGAACGCCTGGTCGAATCGGGCCTGCCTCACGACCGCGAGGGTCGCGGCGTGATCCTCCTCGGTCTCACCCGGGAAGCCGACGATGATGTCTGTGGAGAGCGCGAGGTCCGGCATCGCCGCGTAGAGGTCGGCGACCACGTCGAGGTAGGTCGCCGAGGTGTACCCGCGGTTCATCGCCTCAAGGATGCGGTCGGAGCCGGACTGGACCGGGAGATGCAGCGAGCGGGCGACCGCGGGCAACGAGGCCATCGTCTCGATCGTCTCCGCAGAGAGATCCTTTGGATGGCTGGTGGCAAAACGGATACGTTGGATACCGGTCTGTGCGACTGCGCGCAGCGCCCCGGCGAACCGTGGACCACCGTAGAGGTCGCGCCCGTAGGAGTTGACGTTCTGACCGAGCAGCGTGATCTCCAACACGCCATCCGCAGACAGGCTCTCGACCTCGGCGACGATATCGTCGAGTGGACGGGAGCGTTCCCTCCCCCGGACGTGAGGGACGATGCAGTACGAGCAGAAGTTGTCGCAGCCTACCGTTATCGGCACCCATGCGTGCCATGGATGCTCCCGCTCAGCAGGGAGGTCGGAGGTGAACCCGTCCGTCGCCGAGGACAAGACCTCGACAATCGGCCCGGATGCGGTGCGGGCGCCATCGATCAGTGTCGGGAGATGGGCGATGTTGTGAGTGCCAAAGACGACATCGACATGCGGAAGTTGATCGAGAAGCCGCTCGCCATCACGTTGTCCGATGCACCCGCCGACGGCGATGATCTGTCGCCCGCGAACGGTATCTTTTAGGTTCTTGAGAGAGGCGACCTGTCCTCGGAGGCGTTCGTCTGCGTTCTCACGCACACAGCATGTCATGAAGACGATGACATCTGCCTGGCCGATGGCATCTGTCGGTGTCATGCCTGCGGCACGGAGAAGCCCCGCTACGCGCTCTGAATCGTGCTTGTTCATCTGGCACCCGAAGGTGCGCAATAGGAAGGTCTCAGTCATCGCCG
>CAYGKH010000028.1:7161-17083 GCA_964350345.1 uncultured Coriobacteriaceae bacterium | reverse complement strand
TTGCGAGGGTTTCGCGCATCATCACCATGAGAAGGTAGCGGCCCTTCTCGGTGAGTGTCGCGTAGCTGTCGGTCTCCTCGGCGATTCCGCCCACGAGCCGCATGAACGTGAGTTCGGGAGCGAGCGCGCGGTCCGCGGAAACACCGAAGTCGCTCAGGAACCGTTCTTTGTCGAGCCGCAGCCCGAAGAGGTCCGTGACGAAGCGGTATCGGTACATTGCCTTCTTGGAGTAGGGGGGTCCTTCTTTGGCGACTGACATGTGTCCGGACTGGACCCTGCCGCTGTAGTCCTTGAGCGAGAACGAGTTTCCATAGATCTTGCCGCCGAGGAAGGAAAGAGCGCCCGAACCGATGCCGACGTACTCTCCGTAGTCGACGATGTACTCGTCGATCATGGAGTCGACATCGCGGGAGTACGTCCAGGCGGACGTAGCCGTGAACTCGTCGGAGAGTGACTGGGCGATAGTGCGGTAGTAGCGTACCTCCCGTGCGTAGTCGATGTGGCCGACAGCACTCGCGAGCTCGGCGCGGGTCTTTGGCGAGGCCATGAGCGGATAGAAGGTCGTCTGGTTCGCGCCGCTCGCCTTGAGCAGGGTGATGTCGCGGCTGAGCATCTCTTCTGTCTGGGAGGGGAAGTTGAAGATCATGTCGACGTTGAGGGAGGGGAACTTTCCGGCCACCGAACGGATGTGGCCGAAGACGTCCATGCCGTTGCCATACTTCTCGTATCGGTCCATCTGGCGCAGAAGGGTGTCGTCAAAACTCTGTATGCCGACGGAAAGGCGCTGTACACGACCCTGGAGAGCGGAGACGAGTTCTGGGTTGAGGTGATTGGGGCTCGTCTCGCTGGAGACTTCTTCGATCGAGAAGAGTTCTTGCGCCAGATCGATCGTCTCACACAGCTCATCAAGCAGGATGGTCGGCGTGCCACCGCCTATGTAGAGCGAAGGGAAGTCGTATCCGAGGTCAGCCACCATCCGCATCTCGGTGCGAAGATCACGGAAGTAGGCGCGGGCGCGATCCTCTCGAAAGAGGAAGCGGTTGAACGAGCAGTACAGACACAGCCGTTCGCAGAAGGGGACGTGTGCGTACAGGACGTAGGAGCGCCCAGGAGCCGGTCCGGGGAGCGCCTGCCGGTCGGAGGAGTCGCGTTGGTGTAGGTACCGGGTGTTCAGAAGGCGCAGGGCGGCAGTAATCATGCGTTCGGACAGCATTCAGTTACCTCTCTCGCTATCGAGTCACGCGCATGCCGATAAGTTCGCTTGGTGATGACCTGCCCGCAACCCCTGCGGCTACGTGAAGGCGATCCCTTCGCACACGAGCCTATACGCGCACATGTGAAGAATCCCACGTGCGCTACCTTATCCCATTCGACAGCGCCCCGTCGCCTCCTGTTTTGAGGACAGGGTCACCGGTCGCAGGGGAGCGACGAAGCCCCGGACATGACATCCGGGGCTTCGCTGATCGAGCTTCGTTGCATGGATCTTAGTGATCCGTGCCCCCGACGACCTTACCCTCGGCGTCAAGCTGAAGGCCTTCCTCTTCCTTCCAGGCGAAGATCATCTTGGAGGGAGCGAAGCCCTTGACGTTGGCGAGATAGGCGTGGATGGCCGTGAACAGGATGAACGCCCACATAATGTAGTAGTGGATGATCCGCATGGCCATCTGCCCACCGACGGCGTCGGTGCCTGCGGTGAAGAAGGCCGCATCCATCACCGGTGCGTAGATGGCGAACCCGGTGTAGGCGGCTGCCAGCGTCAGCGGAACGGTGGCGAGGTAGGCGATCTTTTGCAAGACGCCGTACTTCGCTCCGATGGGGTAATCCTTCTTCAAGAACAGGTAGTACTTGAGCCACGCGCCGAACTGGTGGCGGTTGAGCTTCTGCGGCAGCCAGTTCTTGATGTCGGTCTCGACTTCGCGCGTGCCGTTGCGGGTCGCTGACTTCACGAAGAAGGCGGCGATGATACGCACGGCAAGGTTGATGAGGAGCACGTACATGAAGAAGAAGTGCATACCGCGGGCGACACCCATGAACCCTGCGAAGGCGAAGAACGGGTAGTGGATGTAGAAGCCCGAGAATGTCAGGGCCACTATCGCGACCAGGTTGATCCAGTGCGTCATCACGAAGATGAACGGGTGTGCTTCACGGTAGTGTGCTATACGCGCCATCTACCTCACCCCCATGGGCTTCGTGTGGACCGTAGCTTCCTTGCCGGTTTTGGGTTCAAACACGTGAACCGCACACCCGATTCAAGGATCGAAGCTACGTGCCACGCGGCACGCTTCGAGCGGACGCTCTGCGTCGATGATCGGAGTGCCCACAAGGGCTTCTTCCATCGGGCCACGGACACCCTCGTCGTCGCGGGTCGAGCAGTCCCACGTCGACGGGGTTATGATCTGATAGCGAGCGATCTTGCCGCCCTGGATGTCGATGAAGTGGCTGAGAGCGCCTCGGGGGGCTTCCCAAAGACCTGCACCCTGACCCTCGTCGACGTCGTGGGGCTGGAAGTAGCTCGAGTCCCCGCCGGCGATGGCGCCGATAAGCTCGTTGACCCACTCAAGCGACCAGTCGGAGACGACCTTGGTCTCGAGGTTGCGGGCCGCGACGCGACCTAGCAGCGAGACGAGGATCTCCGGACGGCCGGCTGCACCGAGTGCTGCAAGCGCACCGTTGACGACGTCCTGTACGGGCTGCACGCCACGCAGATAGCCGACGAGCATGCGCGAGAGAGGGCCTGCCTCCATCGGGGCACCGTCGTAGCGAGGGGCCTTTGACCAGGAGTACTTCGCCTCGGTGTCGTACTCGTCGAACATCGCGTTTTCTTCACCCTGTGAGGGGTGCAGGCCGGATGCCGAGTCGTACCACGAGCGCTGGACGTCCTCGGTGAGGACCGAAGCATCGGCGTCGGCGACGGTAAGGCCGTCTGCGACCTTGATGACGCCGGCGGGCAGGTAACGGTTGTTACCCTCGAAGGACTCGTCGTTGAACGCTCCCCACGACAGGAAGTTCCCGTGGCCCCCACCGTACTCGAAAGCACCCGCGTAGAACGGGGCGATCGCGAGTGTGTCGGGGATCATGGTGTTCGTGACCCAGTCGTTGAGCTTCATGAAGCGGAACAGGATGTCGTCGAGCTTCTGCTCGGTGGGAACGAACGTCGTACCACCGGGGAGCGAGGTCATGAAGTGCGGGGACTTCCCGCCCATGACGGCGATGATCTCGGCGGCGACAGCCTGCATCTCGAGAGCCTCGAGGTAGTGGGCGACACCGATGAGGTGCAGCTCCGCAGGCATGTCCTCGGCGTACGCGGGATGACCGAACCATCCGTTGGTGAAGATGGAGAGCTGGCCGTTATCCACGAACGCCTGCAGACGCTTGGCGACCGCCCCGAAGTCCGAGACGCCCGTGCCTGCAGCCTGCGCGAGAGCGTAGGTGTCGGCGATGTCGGCCGAGAGGGCCTTCACCGGATCGACGTAGTCGAGAGCGGCTAGGGCGTAGAACCACAGGATGTGGCTGTGGATGTACTGTGCGGCTTCGATGAGGTTGCGGATGATGCGGGCGTTGTTAGGGATCGTGATGCCCAGCGCGTCCTCTGTGGCGTGGGTCGAAGTGTGACCATGCGAGACCGGGCAGACGCCACAGATGCGCTGCACGACATAGAAAGCGTCTGCGGGACGGCGGTCGAGCAGGATCTTCTCCATGCCTCGATACAGCCCGCTGGACACCCAGGCGTCGGTGACGACACCATCGTTGACCTCGACCTCGACACGAAGATGCCCTTCGATACGAGTCAACGGGTCGACTACTTGGCGAGCCACTATTTACCGCCTCCCTTCTTCATCCGCTTGCGGTCGTGCGCTTTCATCTCCTCAAGGGGAGCACCGCCGTCCATGCGGCCGGTGGCCTTCATGCCGAGACCGTGCGCGACGAGCGCCGCAGCGGCAACGCCACCGGCGATCCCGGCGATGGTGCTGGGCTGCGTGTTGCCCACGTAGGGAAGGGGCAGATCACGGTGCCGGTTGAGGAACGGAGCACCCACGTCGACCCAGTCCAGGCTGCCGCAGCCGATGCAGGGTGCGCCTGACTCGACACACCAGCTCACGCGGCGGTTCCAGCGGACGATCGGGCAGTTGGTGTAGGTCTGCGGGCCCTTGCATCCTACCTTGTACAGGCAGTATCCGAGAGCCTCTTCTTCGGTGCCGAACTCCGACACGAAGGCGCCGTTCTCGAAGTGTCCACGGCGCGGACAGTTATCGTGGATCGTCTGGCTGAAGATGTACTTCGGTTGGTTGAATCGGTCGAGCTTGTCGAGGATCGCGTCGCTCTCGAGCGAACCGAGGAGCAGTACGTCGACGAGGACCGCAACGACCCACTCGGGGTTCACCGGGCAGGTGGGAATGTTGATGACAGGAGTGCCGATTCCCTTCTCCTCCAGGTACATCTGGACGCCGGTCGCATCCGCCGGGTTCGGGTTCGCCATGACGAACCCTCCGTCGACAGCACACGAGCCGACCGCGACGATCACAGCTGCACCGGGTGCGGCGTGATCGAGCTCTTCGAGCCCGGTCTTTCCACCGATACGCAGCGCGTTGCCGCCGAAGCCCTTCATGACCGAGCCTTCGTAGATGAGGATGTACTCACCCTCCTTCTCGAAGACCGCCTCGGCGGCCGCCAGGGCATCTTCGCCCTGGGCCATGGAGAGCGTTTCCATGAAGTCGATCGAGAGCAGTTCGAGCACTACCGTCGCGATATCGGGCGTGTCAGCCTGAGCCATCGACTCGGTACAGCCCGTGCAGGCTCCACCGTTCAGCCAAACAGCTGGCTGAAGCTTAGCGCCCTGACTGACCGCGCGCGCGATCTCGGGAACATGAGCCTGCGAGAGCCCGAGTAGCGCCGCGACGGAGCCGCAGTACTTGAGGAAATCGCGACGCGAGACGCCTCTCGCAGCGAGAAGGTCGTAAAACGCATCGTGGTCCTCATGCGCCATGCCATACACCTCCTTGTACGTATAACAGGAACCTTTACTACCGCTATGACCGGGATCTGAGTCCGCCTAGGGATATCAGTTCCAGGTCGATTTAGGTGTGGGGGGCACCCTCCTTTCGTACCGGTTGGACCGTTTGGTTGTTTTCCACGGGGAAACGGCTGACTCGATCGAGGAGGGATCGGCGCCGCCCGAGGCCGGAAGGGAGACCCGCACGCGGCGGGCATGGGAGTTCGACCGTGATGCGGCCGAGGAGGGATAAGGCGGACATTCGAGGCGCGAAAGGAGTTGTGTCGGGACAGGACCGCAGGACCGCACGGGCCCAGAATCCTTGCGGACTCAAGTGAAGACGTTCACGTTCAGGCCCACGAGTCGAAACCCCCGATCGCATCGTCAACTCTGCGAGTGCGGCACTCAGTTCGGGTGCCCGCGCGCTTGCGCTGGGAAGCTATGCGACTTCCTTAGACGCTATTCTAGCCGTTCGTCAGCCATAACGCGATGTGTGTATCCGGAATGGGAAGATGAGTATGAGAAGGCGGGCAAAGAATTTCGAAGGGTTGCCGTTGTGGCCGACAACGCGCAACACGATGATGAGAACCGTAGCGCGCTAGGAAACGCTCCCGAGAGAGAGTGTGTCTCCCGCAGAAGACGGAGATACGTTCCGCGACCGGTGCAGGGCTGACCGTGGTTCGCTTTCGCCCCGCGAGACGGCGGACCGTGCGGGAGCCAAACTCGCCGAACTCTTTCGAGAACGAGGAGGACGGCGGTTCGTGACAGCGAACTGAACCAGTAGACGTTCACGATGCGATACGCATCGAACACCGGGAGGTGCGTGTGGGGGGCTCGCAACACAGTCTCGTACTTGATGTTCGCGGGTGTACGTCGGCGCTGCGAGGGCCGATCGTCTTCTCAGTGGTCGAGAAACTTATCGAACTCGACTCGACGGACAGTCTCGTCGTGGTCTGCGATCACGAGCCTGCCGGGCTCGGATATCAGCTCGATCTGCGCAAGGATACTCGCGGTAAGTTCGAGTACCACTACGATAGGCGCCTGGACGGGGCATGGGTCGCGCTTATTCGTCCGAAGAGCACGTAGCCGAAAGGCCGAACGATCAGGCGCTGAGTCGCGGGAGTAGCGCGGCGAGGTCGTCGAGGCTGCCCCGGTAGTTCGCGCTCGAGTCCGTCGCGGAGCCCACGTAGTAGGTGCGCATCCCGATATCGGCTGCGGGAAGATCGAGCGCCCGGTCGTCACCCACCATCAAACACGCGGTCGGCTCGACCCCGATCGTCTCGGCTGTTTGGCGGAAGTAGGCGGCGTGCGGCTTGGTCGCGCACATCCACTCATAACTCGTCACCACGCTGAACTCGATATCGCCGAGGCCTGCCCATGTCAGCCGGTGGTCGATCGCGGCGCGCGGAAAGATCGGGTTGGTGGCCACGGCCACTTCCAGCCCGAGTTCGAGTGCTGTCTCGACCACGCGTCTCGACCCCGGGGCTGGTCCGTATCCATCGCCGAGAGACGGGAACTCCTCGGCGTAGAAACGGTCGAGTGTCGCCTGGTGAGCATCGAGGTCGATCGCTGTCAGGCGTTCGAACTCGGCGTTGAATACCTCCCTGTTGGTGCGTCCTGCGTGGGGGAGGATCATCGCGTCGGTCGCCGCGGTCACGGCGCGTATCCCCGCACCGGTCGGATCTCCGTCGGCGAAGATCGCGGCGAGCGTCTTGGACAGTGCTCCGAAGTAGCGGTCGAGGAACGTCCGCAGGTCGATGTCGAGCAGCGTTCCGTCGAGGTCGAACAGGATTCCGCGCACCGCTGGACTCCTCGGGGTTGCTGGACGGGCGAGTGAGGAGATGGTATCACGTTCCAACCATTGACCGATGATACTGGGAGGGGTATTCTTCGAGCTGAGTCCGAATACCCCATAGGGCATATGCACGGGTTTGGTCCGGGTAGTGAAGGTGCGCACAAGCGCACGTGAGCGGAGGGACGCAGGGATGTCAGTCGTCAGCGGTCGGGTCGAGGAATCACTTCGTGGGCTATTCGGGGATCGTGTGAGCACCCGGAGAGTCGAGCGGTCCATGTACTCTTTCGATATCGGCGCGATGCCCCGGCTGGTCAAGCCTTTCACGCCTGCGGGACGGGCGGGCGCGGTGGTTCGTCCGATGACAGAGGATGAGGTCGTCGACCTCCTGCGACTCGCGTCAAAGACGGGCCTTGAAGTGGTGCCCCGTGGATGGGCGACCTCCGGCTATGGAGGGGTACTCCCGGTCCCTGGAGCAATTGTGGCTGACATGTCGGGGATGAGCGGGGTCATTGCGGTCGATCGCAAGAACATGACCGCTACGGTGAAGGCGTCCACCATCTGGGAGGAGATCGAGCGGGAGTTGGGCCGGGACGGGCTTGCACTTCGCCTCTATCCGTCCTCTACCCCGAGCTCGGGGGCTGCCGGCTGGCTCGCCCAGGGCGGTGCCGGGTTCGGTTCGTACGAGTACGGGACCTTCAAGGACAACGTCGTGTCTGCACGTGTGGTGCTGCCCTCCGGCGAGGTGCGGGTCTTCGAGGGTGCGGGGCTGCAGAACCACATCGCCGACGCCGAAGGCATCACCGGGATCATCACCGAGATCACATTCAGGATCAGACAGCTTGAACCCGAGGTGCACCGGGCCTTCTCGTTCCCCGACGGCGCCGCACTCTCACGGGCGCTTGCGGAGATCTCCAGCCAGAAGGTGGCTGTGTGGTCGATCACCTTCCTCAACCCCGAGTCGATCCGACTGAAGAAGCAGCTGCCTCACCGCCACGGCCATCCGTACGAAGAGACACACCTGCACTTCGAGCCCGATCTGCCCGAGGAGTTCGTGGTTGTCATCGCCTATCCGGAGTCACGCAGCGCCGCCATCGACGGGCCGCTTGCCGAGATTCTCCAACGTGCGGGTGGTGCCGACCTTGGACCCGAGGTGGCCGAGCACGAATGGGAGGCCCGGTTCGCACCGATGCGCCTCAAGCGCCTCGGCCCGTCGCTCGTTCCGACCGAAGTGGTCGTGCCGCTGTCCGAGCTCGCGGCGGTACTCGAGGAGATCGACCGCAAGATCGACCAGCCGTTCATCCTCGAGGGGATGCATGCGAAGGGTGATTCGGTCGTACTCCTCGGCTTCATCCCTCACGATGAGCGCTCCTTCAACTTCAATCTCGCGTTCGCGCTCTCGCTGTCGGTCATCCGCATCGCCAAGGCGCACGGCGGGTCGGCGTACTCGACGGGGATGTACTTCCGTCGCGAGGCAGAGAGTGTGCTCGGCGCCGAGAAGGTCGCGGCGCTGACACGCTTCAAGGCCTCGGTCGACCCCGGGGGCATCATGAACCCCAAGAAGGTCCTCGGCAGGGGTGTCGTGGACGTGCTGATGGGCACGGCGGCGATGCTTGAGCCGCTGGTGCGCCCCCTCGCCAATGCTGCGAAGCCGCCTGCGCATCCCGGCAAAACGTTCAAAGAGGTCAACGGCATCCCCGCCGACGTCGCGCTGATGGCTTACTCGTGCGCGCGATGCGGCTACTGTGTCCCGACTTGCGAACAGTACTCGGGACGAGGGTGGGAGTCGCACTCGCCGAGGGGCAAGTACGCGTACCTGCGTGATGTCATCGAGGGCCGCGAGAAGTTCGACCGCGTCGCCGTCGACACCTTCCTCGTCTGCACGACCTGTGAGGCCTGCAACACGCGATGCCAGCTTCAGCTGCCCGTCGAGCATAACTGGATGGCGATGCGCGGCAAACTCGTCCACGAGGAGAAGCGCGGCACGTTCCCGCCTTTCGAGATGATGGCGGCTTCGCTTCAGGGCGAGTTGGATATCTGGGCCGGCAAACGCGAGAACCGGGCGAACTGGGTCCCTGACGATCTCAAGCCCAAGCTCAAGGAGAGCGGCGAGATCATGTACTTCGCCGGCTGTACAGCGAGTTTTGTCGAGACCGATGTCGCGGAGGCGAGCGTGCGCCTGCTCACCGATGCGGGCTACGACATCTCCTACATGGGAACCGATGAGGCCTGTTGCGGCATCCCCATGAAGGTCGCCGGCAAGTGGGACATCTTCGAGGAGATCTACGAACACAACACTACTGAGGCCAGGAAGCGCGGAGCAAAGACGATCATCACGTCCTGTCCTGCGTGCGCTCTCGTATGGAAGGAACTCTACGCGAACCTGGCCGCCGAGCGCGGTGAGGAGTACGACTTCGAGGTCAAGCACTACTCGGAGTTGGTGAGCGAGGCGCTCTCGGATGGACGACTTGAACTCATCAATCCGATCGAGGGACGGATCACGTTCCATGATTCGTGCCATGCGGGCCGGGCTCAGGGGCTCTACGAACCGCCACGGGAGATGCTCAAGGCCATCCCGGGCGTGGATTACGTCGAGATGGAGCACAACCGCGAGGAGGGATACTGCTGCGGCTCTGTCCTCACGCTCGTGGGAGAGATGCCGGTCGCACCGATCCTGGGCAAGCGGCGGCTCCAGGAAGCCGTGGATATCCAGGCCGATACAGTCGTCGCACTCTGTCCGTGCTGTCAGGTCCAGTTGAGGGACAGCAACATCAAAAACGAGCTCGGCTTGAAGATCGACGATCTGTCACGTGTCGTTGCCGAGGCGGCAGGATACGACATACCGGAGACCACCGAGCGCTCGATGTACTACTGGGGCTACTTCGAGAAGTTCATCGTGCTGATGGAGCCTGCGAACATGGCCGCGCTGATGGAGCGGATCTTCCCGCAGATGATGGATGCTATGCCGCCCGGCATGAAACCGATGATGAAGTCGATGAAGTACGTTCCGGGCGGACTTGCCCTGATGGAGAAGATGATGCCGGCGATGTTCCCTCTGCTCATCGATGGGATCATGGCGAAGGTAATGCCGGACATGGTGGCTGCGGTCCAGGAACACGTCGGTCCCATGCCCGATGACA
>CAYGKH010000028.1:0-7061 GCA_964350345.1 uncultured Coriobacteriaceae bacterium | reverse complement strand
ATGCCGGACATGGTGGCTGCGGTCCAGGAACACGTCGGTCCCATGCCCGATGACATGGAGGAACTCGTTCCCGGGTTGTTGCCCAAGACGATGGAGTCGCTCATGCCTAGCTATCTGCCTGAGTTGATCCCGCATGTGACGCCCCGGATGATCTCCTATATCCGTACGCAGATGTGAGGCGTGTGGGGCGAACGGTCGAGGTGCCGCTCGCTCCCCACGGATGCCGATGTGTGAAGAATATGTTCACACTGTGTCTCAAGTCACATCGGTCACACTCCGATAACGCATGTATGAAGAACTCGACAGCACATGAAGACACGATCGCTAAGCTCCGTTCGGTGCCGCTTTTCGCGGACCTGTCGACCGAGGATCTCGAGGCCTTCTCGAGGATGGCGCAGTTCAGGCGCTACCCCAAAGGCGCATTCGTCGTGAACCAGAACGACACCGGTTCGGCGATGTACCTGCTCGTATCCGGTCGGGTCAAGGTCTCGCTCGCGTCACCCGACGGCAAAGAACTAGCACTGAACTATCTGGAAGCTCCGGCGCACTTTGGCGAGATGAGCCTGGTGGACGCAGAACCTCGCTCCGCTGATGTCATCGCTACTACTGAGATCGAGACGTTCGTACTCGATGCGAAGGATCTTTCAGCGGCCATTCAACTGCAGCCGCGACTTGCCCTTGCTCTGATAGCCACGCTATCGCGCCGGCTTAGGACGACCATCGGACGACTCGAGGACATGGCTTTTCACGATGCGACCCATCGCGTCATGCGGGTAGTCCTCAACGTCGCGACGGCCAGCTATGAGGCGCGTGGGGTTCCGGTGGTCCAGGGGTTGACCCACTACGACATCGCTACGTTGGCGGGCACGTCTCGCGAGACGGCGTCGCGCGTCATCTCCTCGCTCGCCAAGGAGGGTGTCGTAGCCACCAAGGGCCGCAAGATAGTCGTCGATCTCATCGGGTTGCGTGAGAGGTTCGCCTCGGACTGAGTTCGCGCCCGAGTCGCGCGATAGTGTGATGTCAGCAGCGACGTACGGTCGTTTCATGGCGACGTACGGCCATCTGTCGCATTCTTCTGATCGAAGTGACGTGCATCACGCAGCGCATTGCTCGCGCTGCCGAAGGTTGTGGTGTGCCCTCCGTCCGGCAAGGGCGTTTCGCGATCGAAGGTGGCACGATGAGAACCACAACGAGCGTCCGAGTACTCGCTTTGCTCACTGTGTCGATCCTGCTCTCTTTCCCGGGGGTCGCACAGGCCGAGCCGCAGGTGGTCGATAGGCAAGTCCACCAGACGACCGGGGCCGAAGTCGCTCTCGACATGCTCGCCGGGCTTCAGGGAGTCGATGTCGACACCGCGGGAGTCACGCTGCGCGTCGAGCAGGCGGGGGAGGTTCGTCCTGTGCGGATCGATCTGGGTGGAGTACTCGGAGTTGCCGAAGGCCCTTCGACGCCAGGGGCGGTCGGGTTCGGCGTGATCGCAGTCGCGCTCACTATGCTGGTGCGGGTCGTGATGGTACTGACACGGCTCGGACGCGAGGAGTCCTGACGTCCGCTGTCTGACGACACAGGGTGCGCCTGGCATCACCCGTTTTTCAGACGGTGTCGTGGGAGATATAGCAGACAGCACGGTCTCACGACACCAGGAGGAGCGCATGAAGGAATTCACCCATGAGGAACTTGCGAAGAACAACGGCAAGGACGGCACACCTGCATACGTCGCTTACAAGGGTACGGTCTACGATGTGACCGAGAGTGCCATGTGGGGCGACGGGGAGCATGAGGCGATGCACGACGCGGGGCAGGATCTGACCGAGGCTCACGACGATGCTCCGCACGACGAGTACGTTGTCGACTTTCCTGAGGTCGGCAAGCTCGTTTAGGCGCTACTGGCCGGTCGGCCTGCGCTCGAAGATCGCCACCGTCTCGACGTGGCAGGTCTGAGGGAAGAGGTCGACCGGCTGTACGAGCACCGGCGTGTAGCCCTCTGCGACCAGCCTTGCGGCGTCCCGGGCGAGGGTGGCAGGGTCGCACGAGACGTACGCGATCCGTCGGGGACCGGCTTGCGCGAGCGCCGGGATGAGTATGCCGTCAAGGCCGCTGCGCGGCGGATCGACGATCGCGAGGTCGAATTCGTCGAGAGCGGGAAGTTCGCGCGCCGCGTCGCCCCCCACGACGTCGGCGGACAGGTCTTCGATCTCCAGGTTTCGCCGCAGGTCTGCCAGGGCGTGACGTGACGATTCGACAGCAACGACCTCGCCGGCGATTCCAGCAAGCGGGAGCGTGAACGTCCCGGCACCCGCGAACAGATCCAGGACGCGGTCGGTCTCGGCTGGTTCCAGCGCATCGATCACCAGACGCACGAGGAGTTCTGCTGCGCCGGTATTCACCTGAAAGAACGACGGCGCCGAGATCAGGAACGGGGTACCTCCGAGACGCTCCCTCCACGCACCACGGCCGGAGAGCACTTCGACGCCTGCGATCCGGTGCTCCTTGTCCGGTCCCTTGGTCATGACCCTCATCACACCGGTCGCGCCGACCGCGTCGGTGAGCGTCTTTGCCGCGAGTGCGCGCGGGAAGGGACCGGGGGTGGTCCAGAGTGCGACTTCGATGTCGCGGGTGTGAGAGGCGACCCGTATCCCGACCCGCCGGATCCCGAGGTCTCCGTGGCGGCCCGCCAGATATCTCAGAGCGCCGCGCAGTGCCTTCGGTACGCCTACGTGTCGATGTGCGAGAAGAAGGCAGCGGTCCACGGCAACAAGAGAATCACTGCCGTACCGGTGGTACCCGAGAACAAGATCCCTGCCCGCGCCCTCGGTGACCAGTTCGATCTTGTTCCGGTAGCCGAGGGGATGAGGGGATGGGACGCACGGGCGGACTTCCACACCTTCCAGTCGGCCGATACGCTCGAAGGCGTCCTTGACGATGGAGCGCTTCGCATCCAGCTGTGCCGTCGCCGAGACGTGCTGCCACTGACACCCGCCGCACTCACCCGCGTAAGGGCACGGCGGCGCCACTCGGTCCGGAGACGGGGTCAACACACGAGCAAGCCGCGCATGCACCCAGCGGCCGTGGTCGGCGACGATCTCGATCTCGGCTTCGTCGCCGGGGCATGCGTCTCGAACGAATGCAACCCTGCCGTCATCGAGGCGCACGACTGCGCCACCGCCGTGGGTGAGTGCCCCGACCGTCGCGCGAATCAAGATGATGTCCTCGGATGCCTCACGTGCCCATGGTAGCGCACGCGGGGGGAGGGCGGGAGGACACGGGTTGAAACTTCCGGTGTCTGGCTATTGAACCCGCAGGAGACAGTGTCGATACTTGGGAAGACACATACCATGTGAATGGAGTCTGCGGGCGGGTCCCGCGAGGAGGTCCCTGACGAATGGCTGCCAAGAAGGTCTTGATCGTTCACGACGATGCCGGGTTCGTCGAGCAGGTTAAGGGAGCACTCGATTCTTCAGCTCAAGACATCGAGGTGATAAGCGCACTCTCTGGTCCGCGTGCGATCGGGATGGTCAGTGCACAGCGCCCCGACGCGATCGTCGTCGATGCAGAGCTGATGGGTATCGATGGCTACGCGCTCACGCAACAGCTCAAGGACAGCCCCGAGACCCAGCAGGTTCCGGTGATAATCGTGAGCCTGAGCCCGAACGAGGCCTCCGCTCTAAGGGCACGGCAGGCGGGCGCGGCCGCCCACCTTCCGTCGATGGGCCCGCCCGAGGCGCTCGCCGCCAAGATCGCCTCGCTCGTCAGGGCCGTAGGGGGCGCGGCGCCTGCCCCTGGAGCTCCAGCACCCGCTCCGGCGGTCGTCAACCCCGGTCCCGGGCCTGCGATGCCCGCGCCGGTCGCGTCGGCGCAATCGGAGTCGGGTACTCCGAGCGGGGGGTACGGGGTCCCACAGCCCGTCGATCCCGCGTCTGTGCCGGTGGCCGTTCATGAGCCGCACCCTGCGCCTTCGGGCGCACCGGATGTCTCCGATGCGCCACACGTCGACGACCTTCTGCGCTTGATGATCGAGCGTGGTGGCTCGGACCTGCATCTGACCGTCGGGAGTCCCCCGGGCATACGGCTCCGGGGGGAGATCGTGCCGGTCGAGAATCGCGCATCCCTCAAGTCCCGCGACACGATGGAGATGATCCTCGGCCTTCTCTCCGAGGAGCAACGGCGCAAGTTCGAGACCGAACTCGAGCTCGACTTCGCCTACAGTATCCCCGGTGTCTCACGCTTCCGCGCGAACGTCTTCCAGCAGCGCAACTCCATGGGCGCCGTCTTTCGCGTGATCCCGATCCAGATCCCGACGCTCGAGGAACTCAACTTGCCGAAGGTCTGCCGGTATCTCGCCGAGCGCCCTCGCGGCCTCGTGCTCGTGACCGGACCGACAGGCTCGGGCAAGTCGACCACACTCGCCGCCATGATCGATCACATCAATTCGACCCGCAGCCTTCACATCATCACGCTCGAAGACCCTATCGAGTTCATGCACAAGAACAGGCAGGCCTACGTCAACCAGCGTGAGGTAGGAGAGGACACCCACTCGTTCGCGGCGGCGCTCAAACGGGTCCTGCGCCAGGACCCCGACGTCATCCTCGTCGGTGAGATGCGCGACCTGGAGACGATCTCTGCAGCGATCACCGCAGCCGAGACGGGCCATCTTGTGCTCGCTACCCTGCACACCACCGGCGGTCCGGCTACGATCGACCGCATCATCGACGTCTTCCCGCCCCACCAGCAGCAGCAGGTACGGATGCAGCTTTCCAGCACGCTGGAGGGCGTCTTGTCCCAGGTGCTGCTCCGGAGCACCGATGGCAGGAGTCGAGTGATGGCGATGGAGATCATGCTCGGCATCCCGGCGATCTCCAACCTCATTCGCGAGGGCAAGACCCATCAGATGCCGACGATCATCCAGGGCGGGGCGTCCCTCGGCATGCAGACCCTCGACCAGCACCTCAAGACCCTGCTACAGGCGGGTAAGGTGACGTTCGAGGAGGCTATCAGCAAGGCGCAGAGTCCGCGGGAACTCGCGGGGATGGTCGGCCGCAAGATCTGATCAAGGCCGGCGTTGGGGTAGGATCGTGCAGGTGCGGAACCACAACGACCGTCATGGGAGAGTGCGCATGGATCACGTCACAGTTCGCTGGAGCGGGAACAGGCAGTTCGTTGGCTGGGACGAGGCCGGTCATGGCATCGTCATGGACGCCTCGGCCGCGTACAAGGGCGAAGGGACCGGTATCCGCCCTGTCGAGCTCGTCCTCTATGGGCTGGCTGGATGCACGGGCATGGATGTCATCTCGATCCTGGAGAAGAAACGACAGGATGTCCGTGGCATCACCATCGAGGTGAAGGGTATCCAGCGGGAGGATGACTATCCGAAGATCTATACGGATGTCGAGATCGAGTACGTCGTGACGGGCTACGGGGTCTCTCCTGAGGCGGTCCGGCGGGCGATCGAGCTGTCCGAGGAGAAGTACTGTGCCGTCGGCGGCATGATCGCCGGCACGGTGCGGTTGACGACGTCGTTCACCGTTATAGAAGCTGCACCGTGCGTGCGCGACGACTCGTGACGCTTCACGCCTTCTGGAGGCGATTGCTTGCCTGATCTGGTACTGCTACCGGTGTTCAACGAAGAGTCAACGGTCGATGCTGTCCTCGATGCGGTTCGTGAGCACTTCGACGGCGATGTGCTGGTGGTCGACGACGGCTCGACCGACGGCACGGTGTCCGCCCTCTCCTCGCGTGGCGATGTCAGTGTGATCACACATCCGGTCAATCTCGGATACGGGCGGACGCTGGCCGAGGGATTGTCCGTAGCCCGGGCCAGGGGAGCCGAGAAGGTGGTGACGATGGACTGCGATGGCCAGCACGAGCCCGCGCATATCGTCCCCTTTCTCGCCGCTCTCGACGAAGGCTTCGATATCGTGTCCGGAAGCAGGTACCTTCCTTCCAGCGCACCGGTGGGCGTCGTGGTGCCCGAGGAGCGGCGTGAAATCAACGCCCTCATCACCGAGGAGATCAACCAGGTGACCGGCTGGGGTTTGACCGATGCCTTCTGCGGTTTCAAGGCGTATCGGCTTGCAGCGCTCGACGGAATCGGACTCGTCGAGTCCGGGTACGGCATGCCGCTCGAACTGTGGGCCCGCGCTTTTCGGGCGGGGCTGCGCGTCTCAGAGCTGGCTGTGGAGCGCATCTACTGTGACCGTGACCGCACCTTCGGCAGCGCTCTGGATGATCCTGCTAACCGCCTACGTTACTACCAGCGGGTGTGGCGCGGCGCCCTCGGTTCCGATGCATCTGACGGGGGGAAGAGATGATCCAGATGGATGCGGTCTGCGTCGGCGCACATCCCGACGATGTCGAGATCGGTATGGGTGGTACGGTCGCTTCCATGGTCCGAGACGGCTTGTCTGTTGCGATCGTCGATCTGACCGATGGAGAGCCTACGCCGGCTGGTACCAGATCCACTCGACTCGCCGAGGCGGCGGAGGCTGCAAGGATCCTTGGCGTGGCCGAGAGGCGTACGCTTGAGCTGCCCAACCGCTCGCTTGCGGACACCACTACCGCCCGCACTGCGCTTGCGGAGGTCTTTCGCGAGATGAAGCCGCGTGTCGTCTTTGGTCCGTATCCTCTCGACGCGCACCCCGACCACATCGCCGCCGCGGCGATCGTGCAGGCATCGAGGTTTTGGGCGAAACTCACCAAGACCGAGATGCGGGGCGACCCGCACTATCCGTCGCGCCACTACCGCTATATGGCGGTCCACATGCGATTGATCCGCGAGCCGTCGTTCGTCATCGACATCTCAGAGGTGATGGAGACGAAACTCAGTGCACTCCAGGCGTATCGTTCGCAGTTCTTCGGCAATCCGGCCAATGCCGCCGTCATCGACACGGTCGAACAGGCGGGTCGCATGTGGGGAGCGGCCGTGGGGACTGAAGCAGGCGAGCCCTTCTTCTCCGACGAGCCGCTTGGCCTTGACTCCGTTTGCTCACTTCTCTAAAAGGGGTCGAGATGATCAAGAGACGACCTGATCTGCCGGCTGGCCACGGTGAACTGGTGACGGAACC
>CAYGKH010000027.1:4475-17113 GCA_964350345.1 uncultured Coriobacteriaceae bacterium | reverse complement strand
CATCGCAGCAGCGCGCGAGGCGATCCCCGGGCTCGCGGTCACCACCGACGTCATGGTCGGCTTCCCCGGCGAGACCGCGGACGACGCCGCGGCGACGCTCGAGGCGTGCGAGCGGCTGGGATTCACCCGGCTGCACGTCTTTCGCTACTCGAAGCGCGAGGGGACGCGTGCGGCGTCGATGCCCGATCAGGTCGCGGCCGGGGTCGTTGCCGAGCGTGCTGCCGCGTTGCGCTCGCTCGACGCCCACCTGCGTGAGGCGCACGTACGACGCCGCCTCGGCGAGACGGTCGACGTGTTGGTCGAGTCGATCACCGAAGACGGTGCTGCGAGTGGCACGACGGGTGACTATCTGACCGTGCGCATCGCTCTTGGTCAACGGCGGGTTCGCCCCGGCGAGATCGCGCGGGTTCGCCTTGATAACCTTCCCGGCGACACGCTCGTCGGCGAGGCGCTCTGAGCGCGTGAGAACCGGGGCCGCGTGGTAGAATATTTTGATGGGATGCATGTGGCATCCCGGAGCACAACGCACCGCTCCCCACATCGACAGAAGGTGTATGACCAGGTGGAACCCACTCAGATACGACTCGTCGTACCTCCCGAGTTGAACATGACCGACCTGCTCGGCCAAAGCGACGGCCTCCTGCGGCTCATCGAAGAGCAGTTCGAGTCCGCGATCTCTGTCCGCGGCAACCAGATCACCATCAAGGGCGAACCCGCCGAAGGCCAAGCGGTCTCGTCGCTGTTCACCGAGATGATCTCGCTGGTTGAGAAGGGCGAGAGGCTCAACCCTGAGAACCTCGAGCGTTCCATGGAGATGATGCGCAGCGGTGATTGCTCGCCGAGCGCTCTGTACTCCGACGTGCTTCTGACCCATAAGGGTAAGACCTTGCGGCCCAAGACCGCCGGGCAGAAGCGCTACGTCGACGCGATCCGCACCAACACGGTGACGTTCGGGATCGGGCCAGCCGGTACCGGAAAGACCTACCTCGCGATGGCGATGGCGGTCGACGCGCTCAAGAAGCGCGAGGTCGGCCGCATCATCCTCACGCGTCCGGCGGTCGAGGCAGGGGAGAGCCTCGGCTACCTGCCGGGAACTCTCTTCGAGAAGGTCGACCCGTACCTGCGCCCGCTCTACGATGCGCTCTTCGACATGATGGATATCGAGAAGTCCCAGCAGCTCATGGATCGTGGCGTGATCGAGGTCGCGCCGCTCGCGTTCATGCGAGGCCGCACCTTGAACGACAGCTTCATCATCCTCGACGAGGCGCAGAACACCAGTCCCGAGCAGATGAAGATGTTCTTGACCCGGCTCGGATTCGGGTCGAAGGTCGTGATCACGGGCGACATCACCCAGATCGACCTGCCCAAGGGAGCATCCGGCCTCAAGCAGGTCCGCGACATCCTCATCGACATCCCCGGTGTCGCGTTTTGCGAGCTTGGTGCTCGCGATGTGGTCCGCCACAAGCTGGTTCAACGGATCGTGACCGCTTACCACGTGTACGAGGAGGCGAAGGCGGGCGCCGGCAATGGGTAGGCTTTCCGACTTTTCACGCCGAGTCGCCCCTGTAGCGAGCCTGCGTCGGAACAAGCGGCTGGCCCGGGGGATTTTAGCCGTGCTCATGCTCGCCGCCCTTACGACGCCCCTCGTGCTGCAGGCACCGCCTGTCGGACTGACCGAGGGGGAGCCCGCTCCACGTACCTTCCGGGCGAACCGGACCGTCCAGTTCGTCGATGAGAGAGCGACCGAGATGGCCCGCGCGGAGGCTGCAGCCTCGGTCGAGCCGGTCACCGTGTTCAATGCCGAGGTGCTCGCCGAGTCGCGTGGAGACGTCTCGCGGATCTTCGATACGATCCGCGGGATGCGCGAGGCCGAGATCGGGGCCGAGGTCGAGGAGCTCGAGGGTGCGCTCGCAACACTCGAGGTCCAGCTGCCTGAGCTCGAGCCCGCATGGATCGCAGCGCTCTTCGCTCTCGACGACGCCACATTCGGCCGCGCCTCGCGCGCCACAGAGCAGCTTGCCACGACGGTTCTCTCGCGGCGGTTCGCCGCCGAGGAGCTCGCCGCTGTCGTCCAACAGATGCGCGAGGGAGCGAGCAGCCTTCCGTTGGATCCTCCAGTCCGCGAAGCGATCGGGGGGATCGTCGAACTCACCATCGAGCCCACCCTCGGTGTGGATCCCGATGCGACCGAGGCAGCGCGAGCGACAGCGGCAGATGGTGTCGATCCTGTCGTGATCATCAAGCAGGCCGGTGAGAACATCGTGCAGCGCGGTGAGATCGTCTCTGCCGACCACCTCGAGATCATCCGTCGGCTCGGCCTCCTCGACCAGGGAGGTTCGCTTCCCTCGCTTGCGGCACTCTCCGCTCTCGCCGCCATCGCCGTCATCGGAGGTGCGGTCTACCTGTGGCGATTCGACGACAGGGTGTTTGGGCGCACGCGTGATCTCGCAATCATAGCGACCCTGGTGCTCGGCGCGGTGTGGGCGACCCGCGCCATCCTGTGGTTTTTCCCCGAGGTCTCCCTCTATCTGCTGCCCGTTCCGCTCGCGGCTATGCTTGCGACTGTTCTGGTGAACGCCAGGGTGGGACTGCTCACCGCTGTCCTGACGGTCATCGGCGGAGTGCTCCTCGGCTTCTCGGGTGGCGCGAGCGTGGTTGCGATGCTCGTGTGGAGCATGCTCTCAGTCATCGCGGTGTCGTTCATGACGGAGCGCGCACGCCTCTTCTACGTCGGCGTCTTCCTCGTCGGCGCCGGCAGCGCCCTGGCATCGCTCGCGACGGTCGCGGGTGGTGCTCGGCCTGGCGAAGTTCTGAGTGCTGCGGGTAACGGTGCGCTGGGCGGCCTGTTCGCAGCGGTCCTCGGCTACGGACTGCTACCCTTCTTCGAGTATCTCTTCCGTGTGACGACGGACGTGCGCCTCCTCGAACTCGCGAGTCCCGGTCATCCGCTCATGCGCAGGCTCATGGTGGAGGCGCCCGGAACGTACAGCCACTCTGTGCTCACTGGCAATCTTGCGGAGGCGGCCGCAGAGGCTATCGGAGCGAACCCGCTGCTTGCCCGCGTCGGGGCCTACTACCACGACATCGGCAAGATGGCGCGTCCGGGTTTCTTCGTCGAGAACCAGGCAGGAGTCGAGAACCCGCACGACGCCACCACTCCGAGCCTCTCGGCGATCATAATCACCGCGCACGTGCGCGAGGGGCTCGATCTTGCCCGTCAGTATCGGCTGCCGCGCGAGATCGTCGACATTATCGAGCAGCACCACGGCGACTCGCTTGTAGCCTACTTCTACAACAAGGCCGCAGCGGGCGAGGGACCCGTCGCCGAGTCGGACTTCCGCTACACCTTCGCCAAGCCGCAGTCGCGTGAGGCGGCGCTCGTGATGTTGGCAGACAGCGCCGAGGCCGCGGTACGCGCGATCAAGCAACCCTCGCTTCCGCAGGTGGAGGCCACAGTGCGCTCGATCGTCGAGGACAAGGTAGCTGACCACCAGCTTCACGACTCCGACCTCACGCTCGCCGACATCGAGGAAATCGTCCGTGTCTACGCCAAGATGCTGGTGAGCATCTATCACCCGCGTATCGAGTACCCCGAGTCCACATCGAGGAGGCCCGTGCATGCCCATCCAGGTCACGACGCATAGAGACCCCGAGCCGCTTGACCTCGCTGCTTTCGTGCAGCTTGCCGAGTTCGTGCTCGACCGGGAGGACGCGCCGAAGGAAGGCGAGCTCTCCATCGCGATCATCAGTGTCGAGGAGATGACCGAACTCAACCTGAACTATCGCGACAAAGAGGGCCCCACCGACGTCCTCGCATTCCCGTGCGATGATCCGTGCCCTCTGGGCGCCGGCGAGCCCCTCACGCTCGGTGACGTCGTCATCTCTCCCGAGGTAGCGGCCGATCAGGCTGCTGAGCTCGGCCATACGATCGAAGAGGAGCTCAACCTACTGCTCGTCCACGGCATCTTGCACATCCTCGGCTACGAACACGACACCGACGAGGGCGCCGGCGCGATGCAGGCGCGCGAGAAGATGCTGCTCGAAGCATACGCCGAGGGACTGTGAGGAGAAACCGGTGAGAAGCCGGTCGCTGCTGTGGAGCCTCAACTACGCGATCCAGGGCATCGTCTACGCGCTGCGCACGCAACGCAACATGAGGGCGCACTTCGTCTTAGCTGCTGCTGTTCTGGTCGGGGCGGTGGTGCTGGACATCTCGCGTCTCGAGATGATCGCGCTCCTCTTCGCGATCGGACTGGTGCTCACCGCCGAACTGGTGAACACGGCGATCGAAGCGGTGGTCGACCTCGTGGTGGACCGCCCCGATCCGCTCGCAAAGATGGCCAAGGACGTTGCGGCCGGAGGGGTGCTGGTCTCCGCACTCATCGCGGTCGCGGTCGGCTATGTCGTCTTCTTCGACCGGGCACGCAATCTGGCCGATTCTGGGTTCGGGTTCGTTCAGCGCTCGCCGGTGCACCTCACAGTCATAGCCCTCGGCCTCACGGGGCTGGCAGTGATCGCCGCCAAGGCTTACACGCGCACAGGCACCTTTCTGCGGGGCGGATGGCCGTCGGGACACGTGGCACTCGCCACGGCAGCCGCGACCGCGGTAGGATATGCGACCCAGAACTCCGCCGCAGCGGTCCTGGCTCTGTTCATCGCGGCGCTGGTCGCACAGAGTCGCTTGGAGAACGAGACGCACACGATCGCCGAGGTAGGGGCCGGCGCACTTTCCGGCCTGCTCATCACCACACTGTTCTTTCAGGTATTCTTTGTCTGACCACTGAGTCGTACAGGAGAACTCGTTGGCCGTACCATTAGTCATCGCCGCGATCGCCGTACTGTTGGCGCTCAAGGCGATCATGTCCGCCGAAGAGGCGGCTGCGTCACATATCTCGCGGGGCCGGGTCGTCCGTCTCGCCGAGTCTGAGCGCAAGGGCGCGGGTGCGCTGATGCGCCTCTTCGACCACCCTGCGCGGTTGCACGGTGCCGCGGCGATGGCCTCCGCTCTCGCATACACGGTAGCCGCCGCACTCTCGGCAATCGCCGTTCTGCTTGCCTACGACGCGCTTCCTGACTCACTTGCGGCCCTGATCGGTGCCGCCATGGGACTCGTGCTCTTCTTCGCCATCGGCGAGGCGCTGCCGCGCACGCTTGCGGCGCAGAATCCCGAAGGCGTGGCACTCGCTTTCGCTCCCGTGGTCTCACGCATGGTCCCGCTCCTCTACCCGTTCGCCCGGGCACTGACGTCGCCGTGGACGTGGGCGATGAGGCTGGCAGTGGGCGAGGGTGCTACCACCTCGGTGTGGTCCGATGACTCCGAGATGCGCACCAACGGTACCGCCGAGGAAGAGGAGAGCGCACGCGACCAGGAGGCTGCCGGCGCACTGCTCGAGGCGGTCACCGAGTTCGGCGAGAAGGTCGTGCGCGAGGTGATGGTGCCCCGCACCGACATGACGGGGCTGCCTGACACCGCCACAGCTGCCGAGGCGACCGCGCTCATCGAGGAGCATGGCTACTCACGTCTGCCCGTCTACCACGAGACCGTCGACGACATCCGTGGCGTCCTGTACGCGAAAGACCTGCTGGCAGCTATCGTTCGCGACTCAGGCGTCGTTCCTGCGAGCCTCGCCCGTCCTGCGTACTTCGTCCCCGAGACGAAACCTATCGAGGAGCTCCTCGTCGAGATGCGCTCCCGCACGCATATCGCGATCGTCGCCGATGAGTACGGCGGGACTGCCGGACTCGTGACGATCGAGGATCTTCTCGAGGAGATCGTCGGCGAGATATTCGATGAGTACGACGCGCATGTGGCCCTCATCACCGAAGTCGCAGACGGGCGCTTGCTCGTCGACGCGCGCCTCCCCGTCGACGATCTCAACGAGCGCTTCGATACCGCCATCGAGATGGATGCCGATACCGTGGGCGGCGTCTTCACCGAGGTTGCAGGCCACATTCCTGAAGTCGGGGAGAGTGTGGAGATCGAGGGATTGCGCCTCACGGTGGAAGAGCTGCGAGGAACACGTATCATGAAACTCACAGTGACCGCCGCTTCGGCGTCACATGAACGCAAGGAGGGCTTCGATGCGTAATCTCACTCAAGCCGACCTCGCCCTACTCGCGTTCGCACGCGAGGCGAAACCGAACGCGTATGCCCCGTACTCCGATTTCCGGGTCGGAGCGGCGGTGTTCGCGGGTGGCCAGATCTTCCAGGGCGTCAACGTCGAGAACGCTGCGTACGGGTCCACTCTGTGTGCCGAGCGCGGTGCGCTGCTCGCAGCGGTGACCGCCGGTGAGCGGGAGATCGACGCGATCGCTGTCGTTGGCGACTCGGAGTCTCCGACCGTACCGTGCGGCGCGTGCCGACAGGCGCTTGCCGAGTTCAACCCGAACCTGCGCGTCATCATGGGGAGCAGGACTGACGAGGTCCGTGTCATGACCCTCGAAGAACTCCTGCCCGAGGCGTTCGTCCGCGGTTTTCTCGATCAGGACGAACCCGGGGCCCCGGAGTGAACGGCGCTGGCACATCCGGCAGCAGCACACCACTCGTGCGCAGTGGATTCGTCGCGCTCGTCGGTCGCCCCAATGCGGGCAAGTCGACACTCGTCAACGCCGTTGTCGGCGCGAAGGTCGCGATCACGTCAGACACCCCGCAGACGACCCGTCATCGCCTCCGGGCGATCGTCGATACCGAGGTCGCCCAGGTCGTCTTGGTCGACACTCCCGGCCTTCACAAGCCGCACGATGCCCTCGGCGAGGAGTTGAACCGCTCGAGTCTGATGGCGCTCTCCGACGTCGACGTCGCGTGTCTGGTGATCGATGCGGCAGCGCAGGTCGGAGGCGGAGACCGCTGGGTGGCCGAGCACGTTGCGAAGTCCTCGGCACCCGCGAAGGTGCTCGTGATCACCAAGGCCGACCTTGTCGACCAGGCGGCCGTCGAGCGCCAGATCGCCACCGCGCGCCAGCTTGCGGACTTCGTCGATGTGGTCGTCGTCTCGGCTGTCGAAGGGTTCAACGTCGACGGCTTCCTGGAGACCGTCTCGCGTCTTCTTCCGCAGGGTCCGCGCTACTTCCCGCGCGACATGGAGACCGACCAGCCGATCGAGGTCATGGTCGCCGAGTTCATCCGCGAGAAGATTCTCGTCGCCACTCACGACGAGGTACCGCACGCCGTGGGCGTGGCGATCGAGGAGATGGAGTTCGACCGAAAAGCCGATCTCACCCGTATCATGGCGACGATCTTCGTGGAGAGAGACTCCCAAAAGGGCATCATCGTGGGTAAGGGCGGTGCGATGATCAAGCGCGTCGGTAGCGAGGCCCGAGCGGATCTCGAACGTCTCGTGGGTTCGCGTGTCTATCTCGACCTGCTGGTGAAGGTCAAACGGGACTGGCGTCGCGATTCGTCGCAGATCCGCCGCTTCGGCTACGGAGAGGGGCTCTGAGGCAGTGATGGACACGGCAACGCTTGCACGTGCGATCGATCAGACGCTGCTGAAGCCGACGGCAGGCTTTAACCAGGCCGCCCGGTGGATGGACGACTGCCGCGGAGCGGGGTTCGCGACGCTCTGTGTCTCGCCGTTCCTCGTGCCGCTCGCCTCGCAGAAACTCGCCGGTACCGATACGCAGGTCTGCTCGGTGGCCGGCTTTCCGCTCGGTTATGCCAACACCGAGACCAAGGCCGAGGAGGCCGCTTTGCTCGTCGCGCTGGGTTGTCTCGAGGTCGACATGGTGATGAACGTCGCAGCACTGCTCGAGGGCGAGGATATCTTCGTTCTAGATGACATCCGGGCCGTCGTCGACTCCGTCGCGCGCGCCTCGGAAGGCTGCGGGCTCGTCAAAGTCATCTTAGAGACCGGTCACTTGAGCGAGAGCGAGGTCGGTCGCGCTAGTCATCTGGCGGCCGACGCCGGTGCGCACTACGTCAAGACATCGACCGGCTTCGGGCCGAGGGGGGCCAGCGTGCGCGACATCGAGATCATGCGCGCGGCGGTGGGCCCCGATCTGGGCGTCAAGGCGGCCGGCGGGATACGCGATCTCGAGACCGCACGTGAGATGCTCGATGCGGGGGCGAGCCGACTCGGGTCGTCTTCGGGGCTCGAGATCCTCGAGGCGCTCGAGCATCGCAGGTAGGGCCGCCGTGCCGTCTTATCCGCTGCGCGCGCTCGTGCTGCGCAAGACCAAGCTCGGTGAGGCCGACCTGATCTTGCACCTGCTCGCCGATGACGGACGGATCGTGCGAGCGGTCGCCAAGGGGATGCGCAAGCCGACCTCGCGCTTCGCGGGCCGTCTCGAGCCGGGAAGCGTCGCCGACCTCATGCTCAACACGGGGCGCTCTCTGGAGATCATCAGCGACGCGCGCTCTGTCGACCTGCACCCGGCTCTCCGCGACGACTACGACCGCTCGACCGCGGCCTCGGTGGTGCTCGACGTTCTCGACAAGATGGCGCTCGAGGGGCAGGCCGAGGAGCGCCTCTTCGGCCTGGCGCAGGCTACGCTGGCTGCACTGGAGTCCGCCGAGGGGGATGCGCACATCCGCGCGGTCGTGACGGCCTTCCTCGTCAAGGCGATGGCGATGCACGGCTACCGGCCGCACCTCGACTCGTGCGTCTCCTGCGCGTGCGAGACGTCCGCGACCTCGGGTTTCTCGCTCGAAGCCGGAGGCGTGGTCTGTCCGGCGTGCGGGACCGGTGCCGGCGCGGTCCCGAAGCTCTCGCCCGCGGCCCGCGACCTGATCGGCCGTCTGCTCGCCGCCACCATGGCCGAGGTCGCAGCTGCGGACCTGCCGGCCCGCCCCCTCGCCGAGGGCTTCGCTCTCGTGCGCGCGTTCGTGGGCTACCACCTGCCCGCCCGCGTCAAAGCACTCGATTTCTACGCTGCCGGAGCGGGTTCGTGATGACGGCGCCCGGGGGGCAGGCACTCGTCATCGAGACCCAGCTCACCGAGCGCGGGTACCGCGGCGTGCTGCTCCACCTCGCTGCCCTGCGCCTGCGCTTCGCCCCGCTGGCGCTCGGACTTGCGGGGATGCTCACCTACGGCTCCGGATACCGCACGGAGGCCCTCGGCCTGTTCGGGGCCCTCATCGCCATACCGATCGTGCTGTGGGGCTATCTCACGTGGCTGACCGGATCACCCTCGTCGCGTCCGCTCTACGTACCTGTCCGCTACGTCTTCGATGACGATGCAGTGCGCTTCGAGTCGCCCGAAGGCGACGGTGAGATCCCGTGGGACGATCTGTCGCGCTGGCGCGAGGCGGCCGGCCACATCCTGCTCTATCTGACGGGGACACGCTACCTCGTCATCCCGGTCGAGCCGATGCCCGAGCAGACGCGCTCCGCGCTTGAAGCACTCCTCGGCGACAAGCTCGGTCCGGCCCGCGGAAAGAGGACGTCGTTGCGGTAAGATACGGGCCACGCCTTCGAGAGGGGACAGGCCTCACATGCAGGGATCGACATTCCAAGACATCATCCTCGCGCTCTCGCGCTACTGGGCCGACCAGGGCTGCGTGCTGTTGCAGCCCTACGACACCGAGGTTGGAGCGGGCACGTTCCACCCCGCGACTACGCTCAAGTCCCTCGGCCCGGATCCGTGGAAGACCGCGTACGTTCAGCCGAGCCGGCGCCCCGCGGACGGCCGGTACGGTGATAATCCCAACCGCCTCCAGCACTACTACCAGTACCAGGTGATCTTGAAGCCGAGCCCCGATAACGTGCTCGAGCTCTACTGGGATTCGCTGCGCGCGATCGGGATCGAGCCCGCCGAGCACGATGTGCGGCTCGTCGAGGACGACTGGGAGTCGCCGACGCTGGGCGCCTGGGGGCTTGGGTGGGAGGTCTGGCTCAACGGCATGGAGGTCACGCAGTTCACCTACTTCCAGCAGGTCGGGGGCTTTGACTGCCATCCCGTCCCCGCAGAGATCACCTACGGGCTCGAGCGTCTCGCGATGTACATCCAGGGGGTCGACAGCGTCTACGACCTCGTGTGGGTCGAGAGCGACACCACCACGCCCGCCTACACCTACGGTGATGTCTTCAAGCGCAACGAGTACGAGTACTCGCGCCACAACTTCGAGATCGCCGACACCGCGATGCTCTACCGCCTCTTCGACATCTACGAGGCCGAGTGCCGCCGCGTCCTGGAGGCAGGTACCCCGCTGCCCGCCTACGACTACGTGCTCAAGTGCTCGCACGCCTTCAACCTGCTCGATGCCCGCGGTGCCATCGCGGTCGCCGAGCGCGTGAGCTTCATCGGCCGCGTCCGCGCTCTTGCGAAGGGATGCTGCGAGGCCTACGTCGCCTCACTTGCCTCCGCTGACGCGCGAGGCGGTGATGCATCGTGACGCAGGTACGCGAGCTCGTCTTCGAGATCGGGGCCGAGGAGATCCCGTCGACTCCACTCTACGCCGCGATCGGCCAGCTTAAAGCCGACGCCGAAGCTGCTCTTGCCGAGGCGCGCCTCGCCTACGGCGTGGTCGATGCGTTCGGCTCCCCGCGCCGCCTCGTGCTGCGCGTGACCGACCTGGCCGAGCAGCAGGCCGACCGCCTCGAGCGCGTGAAGGGCCCCGCCCTCAGTGCCGCGTTCGACGCCGACGGCAACCCCACGAAGGCCGCGCTGGGCTTCGCCCGCAGCAAGGGCGTCGATGTAGCGACTCTCGAGCGCGTCGAGGACGATGCCGGCGCTTACGTCTATGCGGTCATCGACGAGCCGGGCCGCCCTGCCGCCGAGGTACTGCCCGGGCTTCTCGGCGGGCTTGTGGCGGGCTTGGACTGGCCCAAGTCGATGAGGTGGGGGAGCGGCGAGACCCGCTTCACGCGCCCGGTGCGCTGGATGCTCGCGCTGTTTGGCAGCGAGGTCGTGCCGGTCACCTTCGCCGGGTTGACCGCCGGTCGCGTCACCTTCGGCCATCGATTCCTGGCGCCCGGCGCCATCGAGGTCTCCTCGGCGGCCACCTACGATGAGGCTGCCGCACGCGGGCTCGTGCTCTACGACCACACCCGTCGCGCCACTGTCATCCGGGAAGGCATCGACGAGGCCGCTGCGGCCCACGGTGGCGCGCGTGCCGTGGTGCCGGAGCCGGTCTTTGCCGAGGTGGTGAACCTCGTCGAGCACCCGACGGCCGCCGTGGGCCGCTTCGATGAGGAGTTTCTGGCGGTCCCGCGCGAGGTGCTGACGACTGCGATGCAGTCCCACCAGCGCTACTTCCCGCTCGAGGGCGCTGACGGGGAGCTGTTGCCCGCCTTCGTGGTGGTGCACAACGGCGACCCGGCGCACACGGGCGGGATCGTCGCCGGCCACGAGCGCGTCATCCGCGCACGCCTTGCTGACGCCGCGTTCTTCTACGGCGAGGACCTTGCCCGCTCGCTCGAGTCCTACACGTCTGACCTGGAGCGGATCGTCTTTCAGGAGAAGCTCGGGACGCTCGGCGCGAAGGTGGAGCGCATCGAGGCCCTCGCCGCCCGGCTCGCGGCAATCGCCGACGCCGATCCCGGTACCACCGCCGAGGCGATCCGCGCGGCGCACCTGTGCAAGGCCGACCTCGTCACGCACGTCGTGATCGAGTTCCCGTCGCTGCAAGGCGTCATGGGCCGCTACTACGCGCTGGCAGCAGGGGAGAGCGAAGCCGTCGCCGACGCTATCCCCGCGCACTACCAGCCCCGGTTCGCCGGAGACGCGCTGCCGGAGGCGGGTGCGGGCAAGCTCGTGTCGGTCGCCGACAAGCTCGACACGATGTGCGGCATCTTCGCTGCCGGGATGGCTCCCACCGGCTCGGCAGACCCTTACGCGCTTCGCCGGGGCGCGCTGGGTATCCTCGGCATCATCGTCGACGGTCTCGAGCTCACGCTCACCGAGGCGGTCGCGGCCGCCCTTGGCGGCTACGCCGACACGCTCGACTTCGATCTCGATACGACAGGCGGCGCGGTCACCGCGTTCATCGCCGGGCGCTTCGAGGGGATGCTGCGCGATCGCGGTCACGCCTACGACACCGTCGCCGCCGTGCTGGTCGTGGCCGCAGACGACCCCGCCGACGCTCTCGCGCGCTGTGAAGCGCTCAGCGCGATGCGGGCCGAGAGCGACGTGATGGAGAACCTCTCGGTCGCCTTCACGCGCGCCAAGAACCTCGCGAAACCCGATCTTGGTGTGGACGCCGATCCCGACTTGATGGGTGCCGAGGAAGCCGCACTCGCCGACGCACTCTCCGCAGCCGAACAGGCGGCGGCACTCTCGTTTGATGTCGGCGACTACCCGGCCGTGCTCGGGACACTCGCTTCGCTCCGCGCCCCGATCGACGCGTTCTTCGACGGCGTGCTCGTCATGGACCCCGACGAGCAGCTGCGCGACAACCGCCTTAGGCTGCTGAACCGCTTCGTGGCGCTCTTCGCACGCTACGCGGATTTCAGCCGCCTCGTGGGTTAGGGTGGCGAAGACATCGTGAGTTCCGAGGAGACCGTCAAGATACTCGTTCTCTCCGACTCACTCGGAGAAACCGCCGACCTCGTCGCCCGTGCGGCCGCGAGCCAGTATCCGCGTGAGTCGTTTCAGATCGTGCGCCTCGCCAAGGTGGCGTCACCGGGTTCGCTCGAGGAGGCGGTCCGTGCGGCTGCCGAGGAGGGCTGCGTGTTCTTCTACACGCTCGCCGATCCCGA
>CAYGKH010000027.1:2359-4375 GCA_964350345.1 uncultured Coriobacteriaceae bacterium | reverse complement strand
TACGCCGAGCGGGAGGCGGTCCAGCGCGAACTGGATACTGCCCGCTCCCTGATGCGCGCCCTCGGCTGTATCGTTGTCCATACCGATAACCGCGCAATCGAGGAGACAGCACAGGAGATAATCCGCTATCTTGAGCAGTGAACCCACGCCCGGGGGCGCGGTGCGGTGTCGTATACGCGCTTTGGGCGGGTCGTGTCAGGTCCGTGAACAAGGGAGATTGAATAGTGTCTGATGTCAAGCGTGTGTATGCGTTCCGCGAAGGCGATGCTTCGATGAAGCACGTTCTCGGGGGGAAGGGCGCCAACCTCGCCGAGATGACAAAGCTCGGACTTCCGGTGCCACCGGGCTTCACGATCACCTGCCAGACATGCGTCGAGTACTACAAGGGGGGCAACGTCTTCCCGGCTGGACTCGAAGCTGAGATCGACACTTTCGTCGCAGAGCTTGAGGCCGAGATGGGCAAGCGCCTCGGCGATCCATCCGACCCGCTCCTCGTCTCCGTGCGCTCCGGCGCGCCGTTCTCGATGCCGGGCATGATGGACACCATCTTAAACCTCGGCATGAACGACACGTCGGTCGAGGGCCTGATCGCCCAGACCGGCAACGAGCAGTTCGCGTGGGATTCCTACCGCCGCTTCGTGCAGATGTTCTCCAAGGTCGTGCTCGACGTTGCGGGCGACCACTTCGAGAACGCACTCACCTCGATGCGCCAGGCACGCGGGGTCAAGAGCGATAACGAACTGTCCGCCGACGACCTCAAGAAGCTGGTGAGCCAGTTCAAGGAGATCGTGGCGGCCCACGTGTCCGCCGAGGAGTTCCCGGCGCTCGCCACCGCGGCCGGCGGTCGCGTCGAGTTCCCGCAGGACGTCAAGGCGCAGCTCAAGCTTTCCATCGAAGCCGTCTTCAGGTCGTGGATGAACCGGCGTGCGATCGACTACCGCCGCCTCTACCGCATCGCCGACGACCTCGGCACGGCCGTCAACGTTCAGACGATGGTGTTCGGCAACAAGGGTGAGGGCAGCGCGACGGGTGTCGCGTTCACGCGCAATCCCGCCGACGGCACCAACGAGTTCTACGGCGATTTCCTCATCAACGCCCAGGGCGAAGACGTGGTTGCCGGTATCCGCAACACCACCGCGATCGCCGAGCTCCACGACGTGATGCCCGAGGTCGCGCGCGAGCTCGACGGCGTGTTCACCACGCTTGAGAACCACTACCGCGACATGTGCGACATCGAGTTCACGATCGAGCGGGGCAAGCTGTGGATGCTGCAGACCCGCGTCGGTAAGCGCACCGCGCGCGCCGCCCTCAAGATCGCGGTCGACATGGTGGATGAGGAGCTCATCACTCGCGAGGAGGCTGTTTTGCGGGTCGATCCCGACCAGCTCGACCAGCTCCTGCACCCGCAGTTCGACGCCGGCGCCACCTACGACGCGATCGCCAAGGGCCTCAACGCCTCTCCCGGCGCTGCGGTCGGTGAGGTCGTCTTCACCGCCGACGATGCCGTCGCCGCCGTTGCCGACGGCCGCAAGGTCATCTTAGTTCGCTGGGAGACCACCCCTGACGACCTGCACGGCATGATCGCCGCCGAGGGTATCCTGACCTCACATGGTGGCAAGACCTCGCACGCGGCGGTCGTCGCCCGCGGCATGGGTAAGCCGTGCGTGTGTGGCGCCGAGTCGCTCAAGATCGACGCCGGCAAGAAGCGTGCGGTCGTTTCGGGTACCGGCACTGTGCTGGCCGAGGGCGACATGATCTCGATCAACGGTACGACCGGTGCGGTCGTGCTCGGCGCGGTCGACCTGGTCACGCCCGAGGTCTCGGGTGACTTCGACACCATTTTAGGCTGGGCCGACGAGTTCCGTCGCCTCGGTGTGCGCGCCAACGCCGACACCCCTGACGATGCCGCTCTCGGCCGCTCGTTCGGTGCTGCCGGTATCGGGCTGTGCCGCACGGAGCACATGTTCCTCGGCGACCGTAAGTCGATCGTGCAGGACATGATCCTGGCCGAGGACG
>CAYGKH010000027.1:0-2259 GCA_964350345.1 uncultured Coriobacteriaceae bacterium | reverse complement strand
TGCCGTCTGGGCATCATGCACCCCGAGATCTACGCGATGCAGGTCCGGGCGATCGCGCGTGCAGCGTGTCAGCTGCGCGAGGCGGGCGGTGACCCGCAGCCCGAGATCATGATTCCGCTCGTGTCGGTGCGAGCCGAGCTCGAGGTGCTGCGCGCAGAGAGCGAGAAGGTCGTCGCCGAGGTCATCGAGGAGTGTGGTTCCGATCTCGAGATTACGATCGGCACGATGATCGAGCTTCCGCGCGCGGCGGTCATGGCCGACCGCATCGCCGAGGTGGCCGATTTCTTCTCGTTTGGCACCAACGACCTCACGCAGACGACGTTCGGCTTCTCGCGCGACGACATCGAGTCGAAGTTCCTGCCGCGCTACCTGGACCGCAAGATCTTGGCGCGCAACCCGTTCGAGACGGTCGACGACGGCGTGGCGAAGCTCGTGGAGATGGGCTGCAAGCTGGGCCGCGAGACCAATCCGGACATCAAGCTCGGAGTGTGCGGCGAGCATGGCGGCGATCCGGATTCGGTGAAGGTGTTCCACACTATCGGACTCGACTACGTGTCGTGTTCGCCCTACCGGGTTCCGCTTGCGCGACTGGCCGCGGCTCAGGCCGCGCTCGAGGAGGGTGCGGGCTCGGGCTCGGACAACCGATAAGACGAGTGCACGACCGACGGGCGGGACGGCGTTGGCGAGAGGGACGAAGCTCTTCCAGGCTCCGAGATCACCCCTGATCCAGGGACGGTCTCGACAGGTGCGCCCCTTGTGGCAGCCGTATGTCGTCTCTGTGGTGCTGGGCCTCGCGTGGCCGGTCGCATCGTCGTTTCCACTCGAGATGGCCGAGGCGGGCCGAGAAGGGTTCGCCCTCGCTCTACGCAGCGCGTTGGTGTCGTGGGCCGGAGGTCTGGCGGTGTTGGTGCCCGCGGTGATCGTGGGCGCGGCGATCGGGGTCGCGCTCGGCGGGATGTGGGGGACGAAGTTTCGCTGGGTCCCGGGCGCGCTCGCGGCGATAGGGACGTGGTACGCGGCTCTCGTGCTGGTCGGCCTGTTCAGTTAGCTCGCTAGTCAGTCAGTACCGGGGAGGGCTGGGGCGTTGATCATCACCCGCGAAGAGTACGAGACCGAGGAGCGTCGGCGACTGCAGCCCGGCGCTGCGTTCGCCGACGCCACCCGCGGCCGGGTCCGCCCGCTGCCGCTCGACCCGTATCGCACGGAGTTCCAGCGTGACCGTGACCGGGTCATCCACTGCAAGGCGTTTCGGCGCCTCTCGCATAAGACGCAGGTCTTTTTGGCTCCCGAGGGAGACCACTACCGCACGCGTCTGACCCATACGCTCGAGGTCGCTCAGATCGCCCGGTCCGTCGCGCGGGCGCTGCGGCTGAACGAGGACCTGACCGAGGCGATCGCGCTCGCGCACGATCTCGGGCATACGCCCTTCGGGCATATCGGCGAGGACGCGCTCACCGGGTGCTTCGAGGAGATTGCTGGCGATCCGCGCTGGGCGGGGGGTGTCCCGCAGCGTTTCGAGCACAACCTGCAGTCCTTGCGGCTCGTCGAGCAGCTGGAGTACGACGGAAAGGGGCTCAACCTGACGTGGGAGGTCCGCGACGGGATCACTAATCACAGCGGCTCGGCGCGTGCTGCGACGCTCGAGGGGCAGATCGTGGCGACCGCTGATCGGATCGCGTACGTGAACCACGACATCGACGACGCGATCCGCGGGGGCGTGTTGCGCGAGGAGAACCTGCCTGCCGGCCCGACGGGGGTCCTTGGCCACAACCACGGAACGCGCATCATGACGATGGTGACCTCGATGGTAGAGGCGTCGCACGGTCAGGACTCGATCCGGATGCACCCGGAGGTCTGGGACGCGATGATGGCGCTGCGCGACTTCCTCTTCGAGCACGTCTACCTCAGTGACGAGGCCAAGGCCGAGGAACCGAAGGCCTATCGGGTGGTTCGCTCGCTGTTCTATCACTACCTGGAGAATCCGGACGCGATGCCGCCTGAATACCGTGCGGTGGCCCAAGAGGGGTTGCCCGAGGCGGTGGCCGACTACATCGCCGGCATGACCGACAGGTTCGCCATCCGGATGTTCGAGCGGCTGTTCGTGCCGAGCGCCTGGAGAGTGTAGGCGGGCCCACCGCCCCGGCCCGCCGCTGTTTGGATTCTGGTCAGATCCCGTTAGCGCGCGTCTGCTAGCGTCAATCCGCCGATCGGATGCGCGCACTTCCGGCGAATCGTCTTCCGGTAGTCAGGGGGAGGGGG
>CAYGKH010000026.1:0-17249 GCA_964350345.1 uncultured Coriobacteriaceae bacterium | reverse complement strand
GAACAGCGCTCCACTATCGGCATAGTACTGTGCCCAGCCTCGAGAACCACTGGTGATTCTGGTCGTCAGTTCCGAAAGCGGTAGCCTGTATGCCTCCCTACTCATCCCCGCCCTCCAGCCGCTTTCGCTCGCGTTCGAGCTCCTTGACGCTGCGCTCCGGCGTCGGCAGGTCCTCGGGCATCGTGCCGCCGATGTCGGCGATCGTCTGGCGGACGCGTTCGCCTACCTCCTGGTGGGTCGCGTTCGCCGCCGTCTTGCCGGTGATCTCTTCGCGGCGCAGCTTCTCCTCTGCCTGCGTCGCCCGGAAGAGGTTCGCGGCAAGTTCGGTACTACCCATGTGGTCGAGGATCGCCTCACGCGTACGCAGTCCTTTGCGGGCATGGATGTCCTTGGCGCCCAGTCCACCGTAGAGCCCCCGGTAGCCGTGGTCCTGGAAGATCGCGAAGTCTACCGGCGTCTCGACACCCGCGCGCTGCGCCGTCTCGACCAGCTGCTTGTTGTGCTCGCGGACCTCGTTTCGCAGGAAGACGCGCTTCTGGTCCTCGGTAAGCTGCCTGAACGCCGCGTCGTCGGCGAGCTCGGCTCGGCGGGTCTGGATCGCGAAGTAGGTCTGACCGTTGGCGATGACCGGCTTGGACGGATCTCCGTTCTGGACTATCAGGTAGCACGCGTAGCGGGAGAGCTTGAAGTCCTCGATCTCGCGTGCGGTTCCCAAACCCAGCTCGACCATTTTTCCCAGATGGGAAAAATGGTCCTGAGCAGGTATTTCTGACTGCTCGGCAGCAACCATGGCCTTCTGGATGACCCGCTTGAACTTGTCCCATGTCCCGTACTCCAGCACCGGCTGCAACTCGCGGGCAAGCCAGTACTCCGTGCCGTCTTCCTCTATGTGACGCAGCGAATCGAAGGTCACCTCATGGCCACGTGCGATCTCGGACGCACTCACGACGTCATCTCCTTGACGATGCTGGCCATCTTCGCCCGTACCTCGGCAAGTTCGCCTTCGATCTGCTCGATCTCGGTCTGGACCGCGACGATGTCGATAGGCTCGGGCTCCTCGAAGGTGTCCACGTAGCGCGGGATGTTGAGGTTGAAGTCGTTGTCGGCGATCTCGTCGGCGCTCGCCACGTAGGAGTACCTGTCGGCCGCCTCTTGCGAACGGTAGGTCTCGACGATGCGCTGCAGGTGCTCGGGCGAGAGCGTGTTGCGGGCCTTGCCGGGTGTGAACTCCTTGCTCGCATCGATGAACAGCACATCGGTGCGACCCTCCCGAGCGCCGCCCTTCTCGCGGGCCCGGTCGAAGACGAGGATCGCGACGGGGATGCCGGTGGTGGGGAACAGGTTGCCGGGCAGACCGATCACCGCGTCGAGCAGGTTCTCCTCGATCATGTGCTGGCGGATGCGCTTCTCGGCCTGGCCACGGAAGAGCACGCCGTGCGGCACAACCACCGCCACACGACCCGAGCGCTCACGCGCGACCTCGACCATGTGGGTGATGAACGCCCAGTCGCCCTTGCTCTTGGGCGGGATGCCGCGCCAGAACCGGTTGTAGCGGTCGTGGGCGGCCTCCTCGGCGCCCCACTTGTCGAGCGAGAAAGGCGGGTTGGCCACGACCGTGTCGAAGCGCATGAGCCTGTCGCCTTCGACCAGCGCAGGGCTGTTGATCGCGTCGCACCACTCGATCCGTGCGCTGTCGGCGCCGTGGAGGAACATGTTCATGCGCGCGAGCGCCCACGTCGATCCGTTGACCTCCATGCCGTAGAGCGCGTGATCGGCAGAGCCCACCTCGCGCGCCGCCTCGATGAGCAGGCCGCCCGAACCGCACGCCGGATCGCAGATCGTGTGGCCGGGCGCGGGTCCGGCGAGCTTAGCGACGAGTTCCGAGACCGCGTGAGGCGTGTAGAACTCGCCCGCTTTCTTGCCGGCATCAGTCGCAAAGCGCTCGATGAGGTAGATGTAGGTGTCGCCGATGACGTCTTCGGTCACGCGGCTGGGTCGCAGGTCGAGCTGGGGCTTGTGGAAGTCCTCGAGAAGCGTCTTGAGACGCCGGTTGCGGTCCTTGGTCTTGCCCAGGTTCGCCTCACTGTTGAAGTCGATGTTGCGGAACACGCCATCGAGTTTCACCTTGTTTGCGTCTTCTATGGCGTCGAGCGCGACGTTGATGAGCTCGCCGATGTTGTCGGCGCCGCGCTGCGCGTACAGGTCGTAGTAGCTAGCGCCTTCCGGCAGCACGAACCGCTCGCGGTCGAGCCGTCTGCGGATGCGGACCTCGTCCTCGCCGAACTGCTTGGTGTAGTTCTCGAAGTGCTCCTGCCACGTGTCGGAGATGTACTTGAGGAACAGCATCACGAGGATGTAGTCCTTGTACTGGGCCGGATCGACGGCCCCCCTGAACGTGTCGCATGCGGCCCATGCCGCGTCGTTGACGTCCTTCTGTCGGATCGCGGTCATCATGCTCCGACCCCCTTCACGTGTCGCAGCATGATCTCTGAGAGAAGCTGCTGGCGGCGCCCGTCGATGGAGCGGACGAGCGCGTGCTCCCTGCGGGCAAGGTCTGCGAGCTCGACGACAGCATGCTGCCGCTCGATGCCCGGTATCTCGATCTGAAGCGCCTCGAGAGCGCGGCGCGAGATCATCTTGACGTTGGAGCCCTCGGCGTTGCGCTGGAAGTGCGCTTGGGCAGGGGGCTGGTTGATGTACCAGCTCAGGTACGCCGGCACGACGGAGTCGCCGCTCACCCGGATCCGGAGGAGTGGCGCGGCGGCGACGGCGGTGCCGGGATCCTCGGCCACGATCGCCGAGGTCGCACTCCCCCCGCGCGCACGGAAGAGGATGTCACCAGGGATGACGCGCTGGCGCTCGGCGAGCTGCATCTCGACCCGATCGAGACCACAGAGACTGACAAGGCCGTCATCGCCGAGGTCCCGCATCTGGATCACGGCCACGGCACCGGCAGGATCGTGGCGCACGCCCTCGCGGAACGAGTACCCCTGGTGGATCTCGGCGATGTCACGCAACGCGCACTGGTCGGTCATGTCGGCTCCGAATGCAGAAACTACGATACTGCACACGGTAGCAGCGACCTGTCACCCTGTCAACAATAATCCTCTTACTGCATTCTCTTGTCCCCGACCAGGCCTTGCCCCAGCCCCCTACCGGAACCCTCGTGCGATAGCGAGCACGATGATCGCGCCGAGAGTTGCGACCAGTATCGACCACAGGTTCAGGCCGTCCACTGTGCCGTAACCAAGCAGGCTCATCACGAACCCGCCCACGAACGCACCGACGATGCCGAGGATGATCGTCACCAGGCAGCCGGCCCTCTCTCCGCCGCCCAAGATCGCCTGTCCGAGAAGTCCCGCCAGTGCGCCTACGATGATCCAGCTTAAGAGTCCCATGACGCGTCATCCTCCCCTACAGATCGTCCCGGCGCGACGAGTCCACCTCGTGGACCTCTTCGACGACTTCGGTGCGTGAGCCGGACGTCACGGAGAACAACACGGCGTTTATGGCCCATGCGATCACCGCGTAGACGGCCATCGCGAGCAGAGCGTTTCACTCGAAGACCGCCTGATCGAGAACGGTCGTCGAGAACACGGCCTCGAACGGGACCATGAACGGTGCGGAGATCCGGTAGACGAAGTCCACGAACTGAGCCTGGGGATTCGCGCGGCGAACGGGTCAGCGGTGATACGGCTCGCCACGCTGGATCCGAAACGCCCGATAGAACTGCTCGCACAAGACGACGCGCGCGAGCTGGTGCGGCAACGTCATCGGGCCGAGCGAGAGCCGCTCGTCGACCCGGGCCAAGACCTCGTGCGCCAAACCCGCAGCCCCGCCGAGGACGAACGCGACGTGGCTGCGGCCGTCGAGCGCAAGTCCGCCGAGCCACTCGGCGACCTGCTCGCTTGAGCGCTGTCTCCCGCCGATGTCGAGCGCGACCACCCACGCGCCGTCGGGAATCGCGCGCGCTAAGTCGGCGCCCTCCTCGGCCAGCGCACGTGCCTCGTCGCGCGTGACATCGCGATCAGCGATCTCGACGGTCGTCACGTTAGCATACGGACGCAGGCGCTTCAGGTACTCCTCGGCGGCCTCACGCCAGTGACGTTCCTTGAGGCGCCCGACGGCGATGACGGTGATGCGCATCAGTTTTCGTCGTCGGAGCCGAGAGTCACGGTGAGGTCGCGTTCGACATCTGCGCGGATGATGATGACGGCGAGCGTGTCGCCCACCCCCGAGGATCGGATGATCGCCACGACGTCTTCTCCGCGGGCGATCTCACGTCCGTCGATGTCCACGATGATGTCACCTCGGCGCAGGCCGGCCTCATCCGCAGGCGAGCCGGGATCGACGAACTGCACGAGCGCTCCCTGGCGCACCGGCAGGTCGAACTGGGCCGACAGATTCTCGTCGATGGTGACGGTCTGGATACCCATGTAGGGATGCACCGCGCGACCGGTCTCGATGAGCTGGTCTGCGACCGTGGATGCGAAGTCGATCGGGATCGCAAACCCGATGCCTGCGGACTGAGGCGCACCCACGGCGCCCGCTGGCGATTGGATGAGCGTGTTGATACCGATCAGCCGGCCCTCGGCATCCACGAGCGCACCACCGGAGTTGCCCGGGTTGATAGCTGCGTCTGTCTGGATAAGGTTCGTGTAGCGCGCGATACCGATCCCTGCACCCTCCGGCGTGCGCTGGAGCGCGGAGATGATCCCTGCCGTGACCGTCTTTTCAAGGCCGAATGGACTGCCGACCGCGACGACGAACTCGCCGACCTCGAGATCGGCCGAGGAACCGAAGGTGATCGCAGGGTAGTCGTCGCCGGGGATGCGGAGCACGGCGAGGTCCGTGGAGGGGTCGACGCCAACGACCTCGGCCGACACGTCCTGCACCCCGGCCGTAACGATGATCCGCTCCGCGTTCTCGATGACGTGGTAGTTCGTGAGTATGTACCCGTCACTGCGGATGATGACCCCGCTGCCGTTGCCGACCTCGACCAACTCAACCGTTCCGGTAAAGCGGTTGATGGTGCTCTGCTGGACAGAGACGTTGACGACCGAAGGGGTGACCTTCGCCGCGACGGCGACGGCAGGGTTGACGTCACTTCCGACCGTGATGGTCGTCTCACTCGGCCTGGCCGTAGGGGGTTCCTGCGTGACAGGGCGCACACCCGGCACGAAACCGAGCGCCCACATGATGCCGGCTGCGACCAGCACGCCGCCGATGACGGCCCCGATCGCCGCCGCTGTCACGATCGCCGCGCTCGACCACTGCCTGACTAAAGTGGGCTCTTCGCACGGCTCGTCATCAGGCTCGCCCGTATACTCGCAGACCGGAAGCGGACCCGTGACGGTCGTGTACCCCGGGACCGGCTCGCTCACGGGCACGACGTCGGGCTCGGGAGGTGCGTCAGCGCCGGGATCGGGCTCGGCTCCCGGAGCGGTTCGGTCCATGTCATCGTGCATGCATACACCTCGGATCGCGTAGTGCCAGGACGGGTACGCCGAGAGTATACCCGCTACCCCAGGCGTGCCCCAAGCGAGGCGAACAGCGGCGACGCGAACAGCCCGATCGCCACCGTCGCTGCCGCACAGATGGCGAGTGCGATCGCCACACTCCGTGATGCGACGGTCGCATCTCCAGAGAGCCCGGACGACCGTGCCGCCGGGTCATCCGTACGGGCCGCCTCGCCGAGAAACATCTCGCGCACAACGCGGAAGTAGTAGCCTGCCGAGACCACGGTCGTCACGACCGCGATCACCACGAGCCACACCCAGCCAGCGTCAAGCGCCGCCCCGAACAGCTGCAACTTGCCGAAGAAGCCGGCAAGCGGCGGGATGCCGATAAGCGACAGGAGCCACACGAGCATCGACCACGCCACCCATGGCCGCCGTTGCGCCAACCCGGCAAGATCGGTGATCTCGACTCCCTCCTCGGCGGCAACGAGCATCACAGCCATCGACGGGACCGCGTAGGCGACGACGTAGAAGATAGCTGCGGCCCAGCCCGCCTCGGTGCCGGCGCTAAGGGCGATGAGCAGGTAGCCGGTGTGTGCGACACCCGAGTAGGCCATGAGGCGCCGGATGTCGGTCTGCGGGAGTGCCGCGAAGTTGCCGAGAAGCATCGAGGCAGCGGCGGCAGACGCAAGCACCGGCAGCATGGCGGGGACGCCGGGCGAGATGGCGGCAAAGAGGCGGGTCATGACCGCGATGCCGGCGATCTTTGGCACCGTCGACACGAAGGCGACCGAGATCGCCGACGCACCGGTGTAGGCATCGGGTGCCCAGTAGTGGAAGGGCGCCGCCGACATCTTTGCGAGGAGGCCGACCAGTACCAGCAGCACGGCGATCACCCCGAGGGCGCCGCCGGCTGACAGGTCGATCTCGGAGAACGCGGTTGCCCCCGAGATGCCATACACGAACGACATCCCGTAGAGCATGATGATGCTCGTGAGCATCGAGAGCAGAAAGTACTTGAGCGATCCCTCGAGACCAGGCACGTCGGTGCGCCGGTAGCCCATCAGGATGTAGGCAGGCATCGTCGAGAGCTCGAGCGCGATGTACATGACGATGAGGTCTTCGGCGCCGGAGAGCAACATCGCTCCACTCGCCGAGAAAAGCGCAAGCGCGACGGCCTCGCGCCGCCGCTCGCCGGGCATGCCCCGTCCCGCGACCCACAGCGCCCACACGGCCGTCAGCCCTGCCACGCCGACGCGGGCGAAGCGGGCGATGCCGTCCGGTTCGAACTGGCCGAACACCATCGGCGCGGCCGTGCCCCCGAAAGCGACCAGCACGGCGGCCACAGCCGCAGCACCCGCGCCAAGATACGCCGCACCCCGGTCCTTACCCGGCAGGTACTCGCCGAAGAGCGCCGCGAGAGCAGCGAGAACGACGATCACCTCGGGAAGGAAGTGCCAGTAACCGGAGAGCATCTACATCGCTCCCATCGCCGCGAGGAGTGCGCCCACGGCCGGGTCGACATAGCGGAGCAGGGCCGACCAGTACACACCCATCCCGACCGTGATGACCACGAGCGGCACGAGCACCGCGATCTCGACGCGGGTCAGGTCGGTGATGCCCTCCACCGCCCCTCCCGGCGTGCCGAGGACGACACGCTGCATCATCCAGAGCATGTAAGCTGCGGCCAACAGGACACCCACAGCCGCAGCGACGACGTAGCCGGGGGCCACGAGCTCAGACTTCCACGCCCCCACCAGACTCAGGAACTCACCAGGGAAGCCCGCGAGCCCGGGAAGCCCGAGTGAGGCGAACGAGGCGAACGCGAGCATCCCCGCCGCGACCGGTGCCTGCTTCGACAGCCCCGAGACCTCGGCGATCATGCGCGTGTGCGTGCGCTCGTAGACCATCCCGACCAACAGGAAGAGCATCCCGGTGATGATTCCGTGGGCGAACATGATGGTGACCGCACCATTGAGGCCCTCGGCTGTTCCCGAGGCGATGCCGAGCATCACAAACCCCATGTGCGAAACGCTCGAATAGGCCACGAGCTTCTTCAGATCGGTCTGCGCAAAGGCGACCGCCGCGCCGTAGATGATCGAGATCACGCCGAGGAGTGCGATGAACCATGCCCACGACGCACTCGCATCGGGCAGGATGGGCAGGCAGACGCGCACGAACCCGTAGGTGCCCATCTTGAGCAGGATGCCCGCAAGCAGGACCGATCCGGCTGTGGGGGCCTCAACGTGCGCGTCGGGCAACCACGTGTGGAACGGGAAGATCGGCACCTTGACCGCGAAGCCGAGGAAGAACGCGGCAAAGACCCACCACTGGAAGCTCGCCGGCAAACCCGAACCCGCGAGCGCCATCATGTCGAAGGTTCCGCCTGCCGGGTGCAGATAGAGCGCAAGGATCCCCACGAGCATGAACACCGACCCGAAGAGCGTGTAGAGGAAGAACTTGATCGCTGCGTACTCCCTCCTCGGCCCGCCCCAGATGGCGATCATGAAGTACATCGGGACTAACACGAGCTCCCAGAACACGTAGAAGAGCACGAAGTCGAGTGCGACGAACACGCCGTTCATCCCGACCGCAAGCAGTTGGAGCATCGCGAAGAAAAACGCCGGGCGGTCGCTCACCTTCCACGAGGCGATGACTGCGATGGGCATGAGGAGCGCGGAGAGGAAGAGGAGCGGCAGCGAGATACCGTCGACGCCGAGGAAGTAGTGGATGCCCGCCTCGGGGACCCACGCGGCCCGTGTCACGAACTGCAGACCCCCTGTGACATCGAAACGAAGAACCAGCAGCGCCACCAGCGCGAGATCGACGAGTGTCACGCCGAGCGCCACTGCGCGCGGCAGGTCGGGCCGATTCGTCGGCAGCAGCGCGGTCACCGCTGCGCCGAGAAGCGGCAGGAAGACGATCATGGTCAGGAGGGTCATCTCCTCAAGCCCCTTTCACGACGATCCACACCATGAGAAGCACGAGGGCCCCGAGGACGTAGCGCTGGTAGGTCTGCACGCGACCCGACTGCAGGCGCCGCAGCGCGACTCCCGCCGAACGCGAGAGACGGGCGCTCGCGTCCACCGCACCGTCGATCACCGTGCGGTCGAACGTCCACGACACGCCCGCGGCGGTGCGCCAAAGAACGGCCGCGCCGTTGACGGCGCCATCGACGACAGTGCGATCGAAGGCTGACAACCCGTCGGCGAGACGCATGAACGGACGGACCGCCAGCCGCTCGTAGGCGACATCGAAGTAGAGCTTCGCCGTGAGAGCCGCATACGCCGGAGCGAACCGCACCTTGAGGTCTGCCATCGCGACCGTCGCAGCCCCTCCTCGGCCCCAGACCCACCAGCCCACTGCGAGCCCAGCGACCGCGACTCCCATCGAGACGGTCGCGATGGCCGGATCGGGCCAGTGGCCCGCGTGGCCGAGGAACTCGGAGAAACTAGGAGCCGTGAGGCCGGCTGTCGCCGTGACCGCCGCAAGCACGATCATCGGTGTGCGCGTCCGGGCCTGGCGGTCGGCGAGCGCCTCCGCCTCACCGTGGGCACGGGCAGAAGCCGCGCCCGTGAACACGCGGAACCACAGTCGCGCGACGTACAACGCGGTGACGAACGCAGCAATGAGGGCCAGCGCGAACGTGACGTAGTGGCCGCCACTCCAGACCGCGTAGAGGATCTCGTCTTTGGACCAGAACCCCGACAGCGGCGCGATACCGGCGAGGGCCAGCGCACCAGCACCGAACGTCGCGGCAGTCCAGGGCATTCGGCGTGCGAGTCCACCCATCTCGCGCATGTCTTGCGTGTGCAGCGCATGGATGATCACGCCCGCGCCGAGGAAAAGAAGCGACTTGAAGTACGCGTGCGTCACCAGATGGAACATGCCGGCAACCGCGCCGCCCGCGCCGAGAGCCACGAACATGTAGCCGAGTTGACTGATCGTCGAGTACGCGAGCACCCTCTTGAGGTCGTGCTGCACGAGTGCGAGCAACCCGCCGACGAGAGCGGTCGTCGCGCCGACCGCCATCGTGACGGTGAGCGCCACCCCGCTCGCCTGAAAGATCGGCATGGCCCGGGCGACCAGGTAGACACCGGCAGCGACCATCGTAGCCGCATGGATGAGAGCCGAGGCCGGCGTCGGCCCTGCCATCGCGTCGGGCAGCCACACGTGAAGAGGCACCTGGGCGGACTTGCCCATCGCCCCGAAGAGCAGCAGGAACGCGACAGCGGTCGCCACGCCCGGAGCCCAGGCGGAAGCGGACCCGAGGACGACGTCGAAGTCGAACGAGCCTGTCGTCGCGTAGATGACGGCAAGCCCGATCGCGAGCCCGACATCGCCGACCCGTGTGGTGAGGAACGCCTTCTGCGAGGCCTTCCTCGGCTCCTCACGCTCGTGCCAGAAGCCGATGAGGAGGTAGGAGCACAGCCCCATTACCTCCCAGGCCATGTAGAGCATGAGGAAGTTGTCGGCGAGCACGAGTGCGAGCATGGCGGCGGTGAAGAGCGAAAGGACCGCGAAGTACCAGCCCACCCGCTCCTCGGAGCGCATGTAGTCGAGCGAGTAGACCTGCACGCACAGGGCGACAGCCGTGATCACGAGCAGCATGACGGCCGAGACCGGATCGAGCAGGATCCCCAGCGAGAGTTCCACGCCGCCCACCGAAGCGATGGCGGTGCTCGCGTGCCAGGTGGGCTCACCCTCCTGCCCGCCCGGCCACACGGCGACAAAAGCCGCGAGCGAGAACAGGAACGCACCGGCGCCTCCCGCAAGTGCGAGCCACCGGAGTCGGTTGCGAACGGTGCGCGACAGCGGCACGAGCGCGACGAACGCGAGTGCGGGAAGGAGGGGTATGAGTGCGACGTATGCCACCTGCTACCCCTTCAGCGTGTCCATCGTGGTGAGCTCGATCGACCGGGTCTGGCGATAGATCGCCAGAACCAGCCCAAGCCCGAGTCCTATCTCGGCCGCCGAGACGACCATCGTGAAGATCGCGAACACCTGGCCGGTCATCTCGGTCGGCGTGACGAATCGGGACAGCGCGACCATGTTGAGGCTCACGGCGACCGCCATCAGTTCGAGCGACATCAAAACCATGACCGCGCTCTTGCGGGCCACCGCCCCGTAGAGGCCGAGGGTGAAGAGCACGGCAGCGAGACCCATGAACGCGGCGGGTCCGACCTGCATCATCGGTCCACCTCCTTGGCCCACCACACGGCGCCAACCACAGCGACCAGGAGCACGAGCGACGCGACCTCGAACGGCAGTGCCCAGCGCGTGAAAAGAAGTTCGCCGAGTGCCGCGGTGTCAGGCGTCTCGGCGGGCATCTCCGCGACCCGGTCGCCGTACTGCGCGATAGCGATATAGACGATAGAGCCGAAGAGTGTGGCGAGCACTGCGCCACCGATCGAGACGTCGACCGGGCGGACGGCGTCTTCGCGACGTCTGAGCGAGAGCATGATCACGAAGAGCATCAGCACCGACACCGCTCCCGCGTAGACGAGTACGTGGACCACGGCGAGATACTCGGCGGAGAGCAACAGGAACAAACCGCCCACCGCAATCATCACCTCGAGCAGCCAGAACGCCGCGTGCATGACATTGCGAGTCGTGAGCATACCGACCGCACCGCCGATCGAGGCGAATGCGAGGATCGCGAAGACGACGCCGTTGACAGTCTCAGTCACCGGTCTGTCCTTTCGGCTTCCCGGCGGCGGGTGGTGCGGAGCGCTTGACCGGTGCCGCATCGACATCGGTGAGCAGGTCGTAGGTGAGTTCGCCAGCCGAGGTCCGGGCGAGTTCGTAGTCGTGACCCATCCGGATCGCATCGAACGGACAGGCCTCCACACACAAGCCGCACATCATGCACGCCCCGATCTCGTAGGAGTAGTGCTCGATATGCTTGACCTTGTCCTCGCCCGTGGTGAACTCGAGATCGAGGATGTGGTCCGGACACGCTCGTACGCATGCCATGCACGCAGTGCACTTCGGTGCACCGTCCTCGTCGAACAGTGGCGTGACCGCCCATCGTGCACGCTCGGGCAGCTCGAGCTTCTCGTAGGGATACTGCACCGTGATCGGCCCGCGCAACATGTTGCGCATCGTGATACGCAGGCCGGTCAGCATGCCTGTGCCCCACATCTAGACCACCCCCTCGCCCGCGACGAGCTTCACGACGAAGCCGACGATCATCACCCATGCGAGCGCGGTCGGGATGAGCCACTTCCAGCCGAGGTTCATGAGCTGGTCTATGCGCACGCGGGGCAGGGTGCCGCGGATCCACATCAGGAAGAAGATGCCGATGTAGGTCTTGGCCACAAAGATGATCGGCGCGATGGGAGCGGTGATCGCCTCGGGCACGAAGGGCAGCGTCCACCCACCAAAGAACACCGTGACAGCGAGTGCCGACATCACGAACGAGTTGCTGAACTCGGCCAGGAAGATGAGCCCGAAGCGCATCGAGGAGTACTCGGTGGCGAAGCCCGCTACGAGCTCTGACTCGGCCTCGGACATGTCGAACGGTGTCTGGTTGAGCTCACAGAGCGCCGCGATAAGGAAGATCACGAAGGACGGCAGTAGGAGCACGATGAACCACCTCGGCACCACGCCGAGAAGCATCCCAGTCTGAAACGCGACGATGTCGGCCAGGTCCAGTGAGCCGACGATCATCACGACAGGCAACACCGAAAGCAACAGCGGCACCTCGTACGCTATCTGCTGGGCAGCCGCACGCATCGCACCGATGAGCGCCCACTTGTTGGCAGAGGCCCACCCGGCCATGATCATCCCGAGCGGCACGAGCGAGAGTGCCGCGAAGGTGAAGAGCAGTCCCGTGTCCAGGCGCGTTATCCGGAGCGTCTCCGAGAAGGGTATGGCCGCATACGCCATCAAAGAGGGTGCGAACACGAGTACCGGCGCAGTCACATAGAGCCAACGATCCACACCTTCAGGACGGATGTCCTCCTTGGAGAGCAACTTGAGTACGTCGGCTGTCGTCTGGAAGATGCCTTTCGGCCCCACGTGGGCCGGGCCGATCCGCAGATGCAGGTGTCCGAGGACCTTGCGCAGCATGTAGATGAGCACCACACCATTGAGGAGCATGAGCCCGACAGCCGCAAGCACCGGGAGCACGACGGCCATCGCGCCGCTCATCGGTCGATCTCCCCGAGGACGATGTCCACGCTTCCGATCAGCATCATCCCGTCGGCGAAGAGCGTGCCGGGCATGATCTCCTCGAGGACCTGCATCGCGAAGAGCGACGGTGCCCGGTAGTGGAACCGCCGGGGCGTGTCGGAGCCGTCAGACACGAGGTGTACGCCGAGCTCCCCGCGGGGAGATTCGACACACGCATAGGTCTCACCTGCGGGCGGGCGAAGCACACGCGGCAACTTGGCGGTCACATCGCCTTCGGGCATCCCGTCGGCACACTGGCGGATGATCGAGACCGCCTGGCGCATCTCTTCCATCCGCACGAGGTAGCGATCGTGAGCGTCACCCGTAGCGCCGACCGGGATGCCGAACTCCAGTCTGTCGTAGGCGGCGTAAGGCCGGTCGCGGCGGACGTCGTACGCCACGCCGCTCGCCCGCAAGTTCGCACCGGTCAGGCCGTAGGAGAGTGCCGTCGCCCGGTCGATGACCCCGATACCCCTGACGCGGTTCAGGAAGATCTCGTTGCCCCCGAGGAGTGCCTCGTGCTCGTCGAGATAGCCGTCGATGGTACGCAGAAACGATCGGATCTTCTCCTCGGCCCCGGACGGAAGGTCGTCCAACACGCCGCCGGGACGAACGTAGTTGAACATCATGCGCTGGCCGGTGATGGCCTCGAGGATGTCGAGGATGGCCTCCCGGTCGCGCATCGCGTAGAGGAACTGTCCCATCGCACCGATGTCCAGGCCGAACGTGCCGTACCAGACCAGGTGGCTTGCGACACGGTTGAGCTCGGACATCAGGCAGCGCAGCCACTGCGCCTTCGCGGGGACGTCGATCTCCATGAGGTGCTCGACCGCAAGCGCAGCTGCGAGCTCTCCGTGGATGCCCGACACGTAATCCCCGCGGTCCATGAGCGTGCCGAGCTGGTGGTAGCGGCGGTGCTCGCCGAGCTTCTCGATGCCGCGGTGCAGGTAGCCCACGACCGCCTCGACGTTGACGATCTCCTCGCCGTCGAGCTCGGCGACGAGTCGCAACACACCGTGGGTCGACGGATGCTGGGGGCCGACGTTGACGATGAGGTGCTCGGTCGCAAGCTGATCGATGCCCGTCGGCACGCGCCGGATGCCCGCGGGCGCCTCGCCGGGCTCGAAGGTTCCCTCGGCCAGGAGTCCGTGGTCGAGGACGGTATCGCGGGGGTCGGCCATCACCGGTCGCGCACCTCCTCGAGCGTGCGGATCGGGACCGACGTGCGCAGGAGCGGCTCCTCACCCTCGGTCGTGAGCAGGCGCTTCGGATTCGGGTGGCCCGAGAGCGTCAGGCCGAAGAGCTCCGCGGTCTCACGTTCCGGCAGCAGAGCTGACGCATAGGCGTTCCAGACCGAGCAGAGCACCCCGTCGTACGCAACGACGGTCTTGATGTAGAGATCCTCATCTCGCGAGAACGAGCGCAGATGATAGGTGATTCCGACAGCGTCCCCGGTATCATCCCCGAGCAGGTCCACGAGCATCGCAAAGTCCAGGTCGCTGTCCTTGAGCGCGCCGAGGACCTCGGGTGCGTCGGCAGCGGCGACGTGTACGACGACTCCGAGCGTCGTCGACTCGGCCCTGATCTCGAATCCGCCGAGGATCGAGCGCGCCTTAGCGGCGTCGGGCGGCATTGCGCTCCTCCGTCTGCTCGGCGATTCTTTTCTGCAGCTGGATGAAGGCGTACTGCACAGACTCCGGACGCGGAGGGCACCCGGGTATGTAGACGTCGACCGGCACGATCTTGTCCACACCGAGGACCACGTTGGGGTACTCGCGGAACGGGCCGCCGGTGTTCGCGCACGCACCCATCGCCACGACCCACTTTGGCTCGGGCATCTGATCGTAGAGTCGCCTGACGGTCTCGGCCATCTTCTTGTTGACCGTCCCGGCGACGATCATCACATCGGCCTGCCTCGGCGAGGCGCGGAAGAACACACCCATCCGGTCGAAGTCGAACCTCGGACCGCTCGCGCTCATCAATCCCTCGATCGCACAGCACGCGATCCCGAATGCGAGGTACCACAGCGAGTTGCGTCGCGCCCAGTCGAAAAGCTGCTCGCTCCGGACGAATGCGATCGAGTTCTCGCCGGTGAGGCGGTCTAGCGCCACTTCAGTGCACCCTCTTTCCAGGCGTAGAGCAGCCCGAGAGCGAGGATGCTGATGAAGACGGCCATCTCGACGAGGATGAAGGGGCCGAGGCGGCCGAACACGACCGCCCACGGGTAGAGGAACACGGTCTCGATAGCGAAGACCACGAACATGAGTGCGTAGATGTAGTAGCCGATGCGGAACTGCACCCACGGAGGGCCGATCGGCTCGACGCCGCACTCGTAGATACGGCTCTTCTCGGGCAGGGGGCGCTGATTGCTAAGGATGTTGGACACCGTGACGGTGACCACGGGAAAGACGATCCCCACCAACACGAACACTCCGAGTATGAGGTAGTCCTTTGTCACGACCGGCAGTGCCCGCCTTTCGCTGCGCCGCCAGGAGCACCGGGCGCATCGATGTCAGGAACGACAGCGCCCGTCGAGCCGCGATACGCCGGCGGCGCTGGCGTCGCCTGCAATGCCTCCGTATGCAGCCGCTGCAGCTGGTCGATCAGTCCTTCGGGATCACCAGTACGGTTCGCGATTGCGAGGCCTCCATCGATCCACGGCAGGGCCTCCGCGGGATCATGCGCCGAGTAGAGCCAGCCAAGGGCCGCTGAATTGTAGAGCCAGATGTCGTCGGGAGCCACCGCTCGGTTCTCCTCATAGATTCGCGCGGCCTCTTCACGTCGGCCAGCTCGCAGAAGCACATCGGCGATATCGCGCCGACAGACCCACTCACCAGACTCCGGTGACCCCACCCGCACGATAGCGAGCTCATGCTCCAGCCACTCGATCGCCGCATCCCACTGTTCCCTGCGAACACACTCCTGAGCGATGGACTCCGCAACGAGTCCGTAGTCGATCCACGGGTGGCGTTCAGAACTCCTGAAGAGCCGCTCCCATCCAGCTAGCGCGGTGTCGATGTCCCCGCGCTCCGCAGCCTTCTCAGCTTCGCAGAATGTCCGCCACGCCGGCGACTCAAGAAGCAAGGGGTCCCGGAGCGCCTCGTCCAACATGAGACCCTCTGACGCCCGCCTACGAGCAAAGACGGGGACGAACCCCAGGCCCGGAACCAACCCCTCTTCCAATCCGACGCAGCACCGCTTGAACTTCCTACCCGACCCGCACGGGCACGGTTCGTTACGGCCAGTTCGTCTCTTCTCCATGCGACACACCCCCAGCCTGAGCCCACACGGTCGGATACCGCTTCAATCCTTCGATGCCGCACAGCCTGGCGGCCAAGGCGGCCTCCCGTCCCACGCGCTGCGCGAACGCACGAGCAGGCGCGAGGACCGAGTAGGCGATGTAAGCGTCATTGCTCAGCTCGCCCCAACTCACGAAGCCCGCCACAGCCGCAACGTACGATTCGAATGCGAGGTCTGGATACGAGTCCTCATACTTCTTGGCGGCCCGCAGCGCGGTCTCCGGCGCAACAACGTGCTCACGGGCGATTCGAGCCGCGTCCTCATGAAGGCCGAGGTGGTTGAGGGTGGCGAACCACCTGCCCATCTCGAACTCATCGGTCGCAGCAGCCGCATCGCGGGCCAACTCCGTCTTGCCCACACCAGGCAGGGCCTTCACGACCTTGCGGAACCGCTCGAGCGTCGGCTTCTGGGCAAGCCACGCCACCCCGGCAGCTCGCGCATGCTCCAGCTCACCGGCTTCGATAAGCAGCTCGAACCACGGCCCCTCGATCTCGACGCCGTGGCTCGAGCCGATTCTACGTCCTTCGATCACGGCGCGTGCATCATTCACACGACCCTGCTTCAACAACGCTCTCATCAGTGTGACACCGTTGTCATGGAAGTCGTGCTCCAGCGCAGCCTCAAGCGCACCACTCGCGTCCAAAAAGGCCAGTCGAATCTCCGTCGCCATACGCCGATAGGCGTCCCGGCGCACCCGGGCCCGGCTCGCATTGAAGTCCCAGCCGTGCGGGTGATCGCAGCGTTCCTGCAACTCCTCGGCCTGTGCCGCGTACACCTCGGCGACTTCCATGAACTCCGGCACCAACACCTCGGCCTCGGCCGTGTCCGAGACGAACGTCGGGAACACCTGCGGAATCAGGTCCAGATAGCCGTACTCGTCGGCCAGCCATGCCGCCAGAAGGCGTCGCAGCAGGGTCAGGCGGACCTCAGGAGCAACAGCGGTTGAGGAGAGCACCGGAGCCAACCGCTCGTATTGCTTGTAGAGAGCCCCTCCAAAGATCCCCCACGAATCGTCGATGCCGCTCACCGCCGCAACAAGTCGCTCGGTCAAAATGACCGCGCCCTCCATACCACGCTGCGGATCCTTGCGTGCGGCTGCCCTGATCTCCGTGACGGCTTCACGAAGTCGCTGAGAGGCAAGCCGTGAGGCCTTCCAGCCGTACGCATTCGCCCGGAAGTAACGGGTGAACACCCATGGCTGCTTCGTTTGCCGGCCCCGGGGGGCCGCGTCAGGTATCATCTACTGCCCCACCTCCACACGTCTGCCTTCACACGGCAACAGTATGCGGCATCATTGAGGCAGACGAAACCGTG
>CAYGKH010000025.1:15431-17421 GCA_964350345.1 uncultured Coriobacteriaceae bacterium | reverse complement strand
ACCGTTCGCGAGGAGATCATCAACCGGCTCGCCTACGCTCCCACGCGCGGACGCTGGAAGGTCTACATCATCGACGAGGTGCACATGCTCTCGACGCACTCCTTCAACGCTTTGCTCAAGAGCGTCGAGGAGCCGCCGGAGCGCACGGTGTTCATCCTCTGCACGACTCACCCACACAAGGTTCCCGAGACCATCCACTCGCGTTGCCAGCGGTTCGACTTCCATCGGATAGGCGCAGACGATCTCGTTGAGCGTCTTGCCTACATCGCTGATGCCGAAGGCATGAAGGTCGCCGAGGGCGCTCTTGCCCTGATCGCGAGGCACGCGGCTGGTGGGATGCGGGACGCCATCTCGACGCTTGAGCAGCTTGCCGCGTTCTCTGGTAGCGACATCAGTCTCGAAGATGTCGGGGGGCTTCTCGGCGAGGTGGACAGCGCGCTGCTCTTCGAGGTCGCCGATCTGATCGCGTCGCGCGATGTCGCGGGTTCGTTCCGCTTCGTCGCGCGGATTGCGGCCACAGGGGTCGACATCCCCGAGTTCGTCCGGGAGTTCGTGGGCCACGTACGCGACTTGTATGTCGTGTCCGCTGTCGGGGATGCGACCGGTATCATCGAGACGACCTCCTCGGAGGCGGCACGGCTTAGCGGGCAGGCGAAGGTGTTCGGCCCGGACAGGCTGGCGCGGGTGCTGGACATGCTCGGAGAGCTTACGGGCGAACTGCGCTGGTCACCCGATCCGCGACTCGCACTCGAAGTCGCGCTCACGCGATTGGCCCGCCCGCACGGCGAACTCACGATCGAGGCTCTTGCCGAGCGCGTGGCCGCGCTGGAGGCAGGCATCAACCTGCGTGCGGCTGAGTACGCCGCTACGGCCCCGGAGGCGGTTCCCGCGCCCCTTCCCCCCGGTGATCCCTCCCCGCCATCGAAGGCGAACTCCTCTGAGGTCGAAGAGCCCGCAGAGCCGTCGGAGCAGACAGCGCCGCCGACCGGGGAGGAACCGGTCGTCATCGAGGTCTCCCGGGCCGCTGACTCCGGCCCGCTCGATCGGGCGCAGGCTAAGCGTGGGTGGCCTGCTGTGGTCGCCGAGGTGCGCAAGCTCAAAGCCGCGCGTGCTGCGATATTCGATGGCACCGAGATGGACGTCGATCCGGATGGGCAGACACTCGTCATCGAGTTCCCTGCGGGCGCGAAGTTCCCGATGAGGCAGGCTGCGTCGCCGGAGACCACCCAGCTCCTCAAGAACGCGCTCGCCGCGGTGTTCGGTGTTGCACCACCTTTTCGGTATCAACTAGGGAGGGGAGTGGTGCGTGCACCAGCAGAGGAGCAGCCGGTCGCCACGCCGACCCGGGTCGGCGTCCCCCCGGCGGACGGCGGCGACGAGACCACGACCGCGCCGCCTCCCGGGTCACCGGCGGGCGACGTAGCGCCGCCACCACACGATGACCTCGAGCGCATGCTCGCCGACCAGCTCGGGGCAGAGATCATCGCGGAGCATCCGCACGGGACAGAGAGAGAGGACTGATTTTATGAAACAGAACATGGCCGCCATGATGAAGCAGGCCCAGAAGATGCAGGCTGAGATGGCCCGCGTCCAAGAGGAGCTCGCCTCCGACCGTGTAGAAGCATCGGTCGGAGGTGGAGCGGTCAAGGTCGTGATGACCGGTGATCTGAAGCTCGACAGGGTTGTGATCGACCCTGCATCTGTCGATCCCGACGATATCTCGATGCTTGAGGACCTGGTCGCCGCAGCGGTCAACGAGGGCCTGCGCCAGGCCCAGGAACTCGGCTCGAGCAAGATGGCATCCGTGACCGGGGGCATGAACATCCCCGGTCTCATGTAGAGGGCGTCACGTGCTCTACGCACCGCCGATTGCCCGGCTGCTTGCCGAGTTGGAGAAACTGCCCGGAGTGGGGCCGAAGTCTGCCCAACGGATAGCCTACTTCATGCTGCGCTCTGATGAGGAGGTCGCCGGTCGGCTAGCCGATGCCCT
>CAYGKH010000025.1:6369-15331 GCA_964350345.1 uncultured Coriobacteriaceae bacterium | reverse complement strand
GCTTCAGGCCTGCCGGTCGGAGGAGACCTCGAATACGCGGACGAGGTCACACTGGGAAGGGCACTCGAGGCCCGGCGCGAGCTCTGAGGGAGACGAATACAGCAACTGACCGAGATCCGCTGGCACGCGCGTGCCGGTCAAGGGCCTGTCACCGCGGCGAAGCTCGTCGCAGAGGAGCTCTACATCTCGAGCGGCATGCGCCCGGGTCGAGCGCCGGCAACGTCCGCCACGTCGCCAAGCAGCTTCGTGCAGAGGGCGCGAAGGCTGGCCTCGTCAAGGTCCGCGATCGCAAGCCCATCGAGGAGTTCCTCAAGCCGCAGGGGCGCTTCCATCACCTCCTCAAGCCCGAGGACGCGGCGCTTCTCGCAGAGGTCAAGGCAGACGTCGACGCGTATCGGGAGTACATCACGAAACGGTGTGCCGGGTAGCGAGACCTTGCCCGACATTCACGGTCGATAGAGCACAGCCCCCGGAGCACGTTTCGGGGCCTGTGCGGTGCTAGAATAGGTCATGTTTGCTCACGGTTCTCAGGAGAGAGTCATTGGAGTCAGACGCAGCCGCCTGTTGGGATGGGAATCGAATGTACCACTGCCGAGCGACATGGTGAGTCACGGATGAGCCGCAATATTTTCCGGCGCCTCTATAGCCAGATCGTGCTCCCTTTGCTCGCCGCCGCGCTCGTTGTCGGTGTCGTCGCCACGGTTGTCGCCGTGTACTTCCTCTCGAATCTGACCGATAGCTGGGTCGACGAGGTTGCTTCCGGGGTTGGCCGCAGCCTCGTCAGCCGGATGGAAGCGCAAACCGACTCGATGATGGGCATGGCGGCGCTCGCCTCGGCGGACCATCGACTCACCGATGCTCTTGCCGGCCGGGACCCCGAGGCCGTACGCGATGCGCTGGCGGGTACTGGCGCATCGCTACACGCGGACAATCTCATGCTCCTGGATGCAGACGGTATCGTCGTCGCGACGACGGGAGTCGACGGAGTATCCCCGGGCGCGTCGGTTTCCCGCTCGGATGGCAGACCGTTGAGGGATGTCCCGATGCCCTACTCGTTGCTTCTCGATGTTGCGGGACAGGTGACCCTGAGCGCGGTACATCCGGTCGAAGGCCCGGACGGGAGCGAATACACGCTTTGCGTATCACGGATCGTGAACGAGCAGTTTCTTCGTTCCCTCACGCTTGGCACCGGTTGTGCATCAGGTTTCTACGATGAGGATCTCAAGCCCGTCGTATGGGGGAACACCGATAGATGCGAACGTGGGGAAGAGAGCGAGGACCCGGCAGCTCTGAAAGAGGTTCTCTCCCGGCCCGCTCCTGAAGTCCTGGCGGCACTCGAAGAGGCCGCGACCTCAGGCGAGGGCGCCGGCAGTGTAACCGTGCTGGGTACGCAGCATCGGATCGTCGCTCAGCGTATAAAGTCCGCTGACAGTGCTGCCGACGGGCCGAACGGGTATCTCGTCTCTTTGATCAGCCAGCGTGTCAGTGACGATGCGCGCACCACGACCACGAACCTGATTGCCATGTGGTCGATCGTAGCGGTGCTTGCACTCGTGGGTCTGGGCGGCTGGGTCGCGAGACGTGTTTCAGACCCGATCGTATCGCTGACCGAAGGGGCGCAGCGAATCGCCGACGGAGACTTTTCGACCAAGATCAAGATCTCAGGGCGAAACGAGATCACGGAACTCGCCGACAACTTCAACGAGATGACCGTGTCTCTGAAAGATCGTAGCGAGAATCTGACGAAGAAGGTCCTGGAACTGGCTACCCTGTACGAGATGAGCCGGGCCCTCGGCTCGACTCTTGATATGGGCAAGTTGCTCGAGTCGGTGCTCGATTCCGCCCTGCGGATCTTCGGCGCGGACCTTGGCTATGTGACGATGCGTAATCGGGAGAGCGGCGAGCTTGAGATCCTCGCACGAAGCGGTGCCGTCCCGAGCAGGGTCGATGATCGAGCCCTCCGGAGCTCGATGTCAGAGTGGGTCATTCGTGAGGCCCGCCCGCTGATCTTCAATCCCGCCGGTGAAGGTTCGAAAGGCCAGGTCGAGGTGGTCACCGGCGCGATGGCCGCCCTGTGTGTCCCGCTCGTGTCGTCAGAGGGCACTATCGGCGCCATAACCGTTGGGAGTCAGGATCCGGAGTTCCGCTTCGGCAGCGATGATGTTCGCTTGCTCTCCACGATCGCCAACCATGTCACCATCGCTGTCGGCAATATCGACCTGTTCTCCAGCCTCCAGGAGGCGTATCTGGCGACGGTGCGGTCGCTCGCCGCTGCCGTCGACGCCAAGGACCCGTATACGCGTGGTCACTCCGAAGGGGTGGCGCTCTACGCGACTGTGATCGCGGAGAAGATGGGCCTTTCTCACGATCAACGGATCGCACTTGAGATGGCTGCGTACCTGCATGACATCGGCAAGATCGGCATCAAAGAAGCCATTCTGCTCAAGCCCGGCACACTGACCGAGGAGGAGATGTCTCAGATGAGGCACCACCCCCTCATCGGCGCGAGTATCCTCAAGCCGGTCGCCTTCCCGTGGCCGATCGTCCCGGTGCTTCGCCACCACCACGAGAGGTGGGACGGCGACGGCTACCCTGCGGGGCTCAAGGGTGAAGAGATACCGTTGCTCGCACGGATCTTGACGGTCGCCGATGCCTATGAGGCGATGATTGCAGACCGTCCTTACCGGAGTGGCCGCACGATGGAGGAGGGCATCCTCGAGCTCGAGCGTTGCGCGGGGACGCAGTTCGACGCCGCCATCGTACGCTCCTTTGTCGAAGCACTCGCGGATCAGGCGGCAGCAGATGGGCTGCAAGACCCGTTGAAGCCCGAGGAGGAGGTCAGGGCCGATGAAGCCCAGGCTATCTTCGTCGCGCTGAGTGAGGGCATGCTGCTCAGCTTCAGAAGACTAGGCGGGCCACGGCTAGCCACGAACGCCGAGACTGATCTCAATGCGCGTTTCGCTCAGGAGGGGATACCGCTGACTGTCTCGTCCGGCAAGGTCAACGTCCAACTCCCCCACGAGACCCCTGACGCTTCCCAGATCGAGCTGATGCGGCAGGCATTGCTGATAGTCGGGCACACCCTCGGCAGGCTGTCGGGCTACGCGCTGGTCGACCACTTTTATGCTGACGCTATATCAGCCCTCTCTGAGAGGATGCGGCGTATCTCTGTGGGCCTGGAGTTCCGTTCCAGCTGATGGTTCGCATGCCGTACCAGCGGTTGGTACACTAAAGTGCGGCCCCGGCACGCGTATGACCCTTATCTTGTCTGTATCGATCCGGAGGCATCCCGTGGCTCTCGTTGTCACCAAGTTCGGCGGCACCTCGGTGGGAAACGCCGAACGCATCAAGGCGGTCGCTCGTCGACTGGTCGCCCGCAAAGAGGCGGGAGACAAAGTCGTCGCGGTCGTTTCAGCGATGGGCGATGTCACAGACGAACTCCTCGCGCTGGCCGACGGGGTGTCGAGCACGCCACCGGAACGAGAGATGGATATGCTGCTTGCGACCGGTGAGCAGGTGACTATCGCACTGCTGGCGATGGCGATCCATTCGCTCGGTCATGAGGCGATCTCGTTCACCGGATCCCAGGTTGGGATAGTGACCGATTCCGGGCACACGAAGGCGAAGATCCGCGAAGTACGTGCGGAACAGCGGGTCAAGGCCGCACTTGATGAGGGCCGAATCGTGATTGTCGCTGGCTTTCAGGGCATGACCGAGGACGGGCATATCACGACGCTCGGCCGAGGAGGCTCTGATACGACCGCAGTGGCAGTCGCGGCGGGCATAGGGGCTGACCTCTGCGAGATATACAGCGATGTAGATGGCGTCTACACAGCGGACCCCCGTGTCGTTCCCTCGGCGCGAAAGATCGACGAGATATCCTACGAGGAGATGCTGGAGTTGGCCGCGTGCGGTGCCCGTGTGTTGCAGCTGCGGGCGGTGGAGTTCGCGCGAAATCACGGGGTGATCATCCACTGCCGTTCGAGTTTCGACGATCGCACAGGGACGATAGTCAGAGAGGCGGACGAGACCATGGAGCAGGCGATCATCTCGGGTGTGAGCTATGACACGTCCGAGGCAAAAGTGACGATCCGGGACGTCCCTGACCGTCCCGGCGTAGCGGCGATCGTCTTCGGCATGCTCGCCGATGCCAACGTGAACGTCGACATGATCATCCAAAACGTGTCGGAGTCGGGTACGACAGACATCTCCTTCACGACGCCTCGCGAGGACCTTGTGCGAGCACGACGTGCGACCGATCAGATCGTATCGGATCTCGGGGCTCGGACTTGCAACGTCGATGAGTTGATCGCAAAGGTCTCACTTGTCGGGGCCGGCATGAAGACTCATCCCGGCGTGGCCGCACAGATGTTCCGGGCGCTGGCCGCCGCGAATGTGAATCTAGACATGATCTCGACGTCGTCCATCCGGATATCGTGTGTGATCAGCGCCGATGACGCAAAGCGTGCGGTGGAGGCGCTTCATAGCAGCTTCGGTCTTGAGGGCGACGAGATTTACATGGAATCGTCCCCTTCATGCGGTGAGGAGAGCTGATCATGGGATGGGATCGCTCGATTCCCGATCGCCCGGTTGTCGCCATCGCTGGTGTCACGGGTGCTGTCGGGCGGGAGATGCTTGCCGTTCTCGAGCAGCGCTCCTTCCCTCTGTCGAGAGTGGTGGCGCTTGCGTCGAAACGCAGTGCCGGAACGACCGTACCCTTCGCGGGCGAGGAGCTCGTCGTCGAGGAGATGACAGAGGGCTCCTTTGCTGACGTGGACATCGCACTGTTCAGTGCGGGCGCTTCGGTATCGAGGCGTTTCCGCGATGCCGTGGTCGGCGCTGGGTGCGTGATGATCGATAACTCCTCGGCGTTTCGCATGGAAGACGACGTCCCGCTGGTGGTTCCGGAGGTCAACGCCGAAGACATCTCCCTGCACTCCGGAGTCATCGCAAACCCGAACTGCTCGACGATTCAGATGGTTGTTGCTCTCGCACCGCTACACGCGCTGGCGCCGATCACCAGAGTGGTCGTCTCCACCTATCAGGCCGCTTCCGGAGCCGGTGCGGCGGCGATGGAGGAGCTGTACGGGCAGACGCGCGGTTTCCTCGAGGGCACACCACTCGAGCCCGAGCAGTTCGCTCACCGGATCGCCTTCAACTGTATCCCGCAGATCGACGTCTTCCTCGACGACGGCTCCACCAAAGAGGAATGGAAGATGTCTGTGGAGACGAAAAAGATCATGCACGCGCCCGAGCTCGCCGTGCATGCGACATGCGTCCGCGTGTCCGTGCTACGCTGTCATTCGGAGGCGATCAACGTCGAGTTCGGGCGTTCGGTCAGTCTCGAGGATGTTCGCTCGGCGCTTGAGGCGGCACCGGGCATCTCTTTGATAGACAACACGTCGGCTTCAGAGTATCCGATGCCTGCCGACCTCGAGGGGACGGACGACACCTACATCGGGCGCCTCAGGATTGACTCCACCGTTCCTAGCGGCATTTCTATGTGGGTCGTTGCGGATCAACTACGAAAGGGTGCCGCTCTCAACACGGTGCAGATCGCGGAGGCGCTGCTCGACATCGGGTAGCCGGAGTACAGCGGGGGTGGGGGAACGTGTATTCGCAAGGAGGCACAGTGGGAGAAGATATGATTCTCGTGGTCGAGGACGATAAGACCATCGCGAGATTTGTAGAGCTCGAATTGATGCATGCGGGCTATCGAGTCCAGACGGCCGATGAGGGCTCGGCTGCCCTGAAGGCGATCGAAGCAGAGGAGCCCGATCTACTGATACTCGACCTCATGCTCCCGGGACTCGACGGTATGGAGGTCGCCCGTCGACTTCGGCAGCAGGGAAAGAGCCTGCCGATCCTGATGCTGACCGCTCGTGCGGAGACGCACGATGTGGTCGCAGGATTCGATGCGGGAGCGGATGATTACCTCAAGAAGCCGTTCGAGATCCCCGAACTGATCTCCCGGGTCGGTGCGTTGCTGAAGCGTGCCGAACGTGATCGTGGCGGCCCGGCATTCAGCGCTTCGGGGGTCGAGGTCGATCTCGATTCCCGGCGGGCTACGCTCGTTGGGGTACCGCTCGATCTGACGGCGAAGGAGTTCGATCTGCTTGCCTACCTTGTGAGGCACTCGGGCCGGGTCATCTCCCGGGATGAGATACTCGAGAACGTCTGGGGTCCCGGTCATGCTACAGACAGCAATGTGATCGAGGTGTTCGTTTGCCACTTGCGTAACAAGATCAATGATAGAGAGAACTCGATCATCCAAACGATACGGGGTATCGGATACTTCTTCGCAAGGACTTAGATGCGACGCTCCTCTCTTAGGACCTGGTTGTTTCTGGTCTCGGTCTTCTTTGCCGTCCTGATGGTGGGCGGCATCTCGCTTACTTCGTACGTGATAGTTCTGGAGGCCATGACGGGCGTCGCCCGTGAACGGCCCGAGCGTATCATCAACGTCAATGTGCGTGCTCTCGATCTGCATGTGGAGCAGAGCGAGGATGATTTCGCGATCGATGGAGTCCTGGACGAGGCAGGGCTGGAGGCCGCCCGGGAGGCGTACCTGGATCGGGCAGAGTCTATCTACGGACAAAGAGTCTTGTCCGAGCCCCAGATCGCTATCCTCGACTCGGAACTCCGGACTCTGTGGGCGAGTTCTGACTCTGCGGTTCTGCCGGGACTCGACGAGCAGCGTCGTGCCGCGCTCGAGAGGGGACAGCCGGTCCAGTCGACCGTGGATCGCGGTTCGCTCTTCTCGGGACTCGTGGGCTCGACGGTCCTCAGCATCCACGCGGCGCATGCTCCGATAGTGCTGCCGGGGGGAGAGGCCGGCCTGCTCGACGTGACGTACTACCCACTCAGGGAAGAGGGAGTCATCGACTTGATGCGCCCGCCCATGGCGGCGCTTGCCGTCTCGGCGATCCTGATCATGGTCATCATGATGCAAGCGAGCATGGGATGGGTCTTGAAACTCGTCAATGACCTGCGCAGAGCGGCAGATTCAATCGATGCCGGTGACCTTGACGTACGTTTGCCCGAGGTCGGAGAGCATGAGATCAGCGAGCTTGCCCAGTCGATCAACGGCCTCATCGACCGTCTCAAGCGCCGCGCAGAGATACAGACACGCTTCGTGGCGGATGCATCGCACGAACTCGCCACCCCTGTCGCCGGTATTCGTGGCTATACGAACATCCTGCGGGCATGGGGCGCAGAGGACCCGGACGTGCGGGAGGAGGCCGTGGAGGCCATCGATCGCGAGTCTCGAAGGATGGCGAGGCTCTGCGGCGACCTTCTCTCGCTTGTACGGACTGACACGATCGGCGGTACGAGACATGTTCGTTTCGACGTCAACTTCGTCGCGCGAGAGGCTCTCGCCGCCTGTGCGACCCGCTACCACGACAAAGGGCTCGAGTTCAGTGGCCCTGAGGAGGGCCGCCTCTACATCGTCGGAGATCCCGATAGGCTTGAGGATGTACTTTCCGTTCTCGTCGATAATGCCTGTAAGTACACACCTTCTGGTGGGAAGGTGCGACTCGCGACACGCCTGGCCCGAGGCTCCGTGGTCATCGAGGTTCACGATACCGGAATCGGGATACCGAGTGATGACCTGCCGATCATCTTCGAGCGGTTCTACCGCTCGGATGAGTCGCGCTCGAAGGTGACCGGAGGCTTTGGGCTCGGCCTTGCGATCGCCAAGGGCTCCGTTGAGGCGATGGGCGGGGCGATCACGGTGCAGAGCACTGTGGGCGCGGGGTCGCTCTTCACCGTCAAGATCCCCCGGGGGTAGTCGCCGCTCAAGCCTGCCCACTCGCAGTCCGATACCCGAGATACGCGGATTATCGATGCCGGGGGGCTAGATGAGGGACCACATAGCCGACGAACTGTTGCGCAGCGTCTTCTCAAGCGCTGCGTGGGACGAAGTGGCGAACGCTCTCCACGACGTCGCTGGCGCGGTGATCACCGTCAGGATGCCAGCTACCGATGATGCGCTCTACGCGTCTCCGCGGTGCGCGTACTGCAAGCTCCTGCACCCGCTGGCGGAGCGGACCCGTTCAGGCACACGGGGCTGCCTCGGGCAGGTCGAGGAGAGTGCCACCGGCAGGTCGGCATGCTTCTCGGGACTGCCGTGTCACGAGGGGCGTGTTCGCTATCACGGCGGCACTGTCGCGTACATAACCGTGAGCGGGTTCATCTCCGCGACTCGAGAGAGAAGACTTCTCTTCGAGCGCCTGACCGTTGCAGGTGTTCCCGAGGACGCCGCGCGCAGATCCGTTCGCGAGATCCCTGCTCTCCCGGTTCGACGCGCTGCGGCTGCGCTCAAGATGCTGTGCACCCATGCGGAAAGCGTCGTGGCGCGTGCGGCCGAAGCTGGAAGCCCCGGCGGTCGTGTGCGGGAAGCCGGAACCTTTCTTGATGTGGGCCGCGAGTTCCTGGAACTCGACCGACACGGCGAGCGACTCGAACAGCGCGTGCTTGAGCGTGCGGTTCATGTCGTTGGGGGGACATCAGGCGTCCTTGCCCTCGCGCGTTCCGGTACAGACCTGCTTGACGTGGCAGCGGCCACGGGCACGGACGCTCGTTACGCGTGCGGTGACGTCCTTCATGCGGGTGATGTCGCCGAGGGCAGGGTGCTGAGCAACGGGAACAGTATGGTCACCCACGCTCATGCCCCCGACCCTGACTCTGGAACCGATACCGGCCAAGCGACGATCGCGGTGGTCCTCCGTGGGTCGGATGAGGGTCTTGGCTTCATCACCGTCGACGGCGTGAGTGGCGGAGAACGTGCAAGTGGCGAGGCGCAGCGGCTCCTGGAGCGATTCGCAACGGTAGCGGGGGGCGTGCTGGAGGGTACCCGTAGCGACCGTGAGGCTCGGCGGGCTCTCGACGGGCTGGTTCACGTCAACAGGTCGGCCAAGATGCTGGGAGCATCTTCGACATGTGCAGACGTTGCGCGCGA
>CAYGKH010000025.1:0-6269 GCA_964350345.1 uncultured Coriobacteriaceae bacterium | reverse complement strand
GAGCGCCTCAGCCAGGATCATGCGGCGACGATCGCAGCTCTCGCGGCTGCGCTGGACTCTGCAGAACGAGTAGAGCCGGGCCATGCGCATCGGATCGCGGATTACGCGCTGGCTCTCGGGAGGGAGCTCGGGCTTGCCGCCGAGGACCTGCGCTCACTACGGCTCGCGGCAGTCGTTCACGACATCGGGACCTTGGGAATCACTCCGGGCATCCTCGGCACGGCGGAGCAGCTGACGCCCGCGGAGATGGACGAGGTGCGCAGGCACCCCGTGATCGGTGCTGAGATCGTCGGCCAAGTCAGATTTCTGGATGCGGTGAAGCCGGCAGTCGAACACCACCATGAGCGCTGGGATGGCACGGGGTATCCGAGGGGCCTGGGAGGGACCGAGATTCCGCGTCTTGCGAGAGTCCTTGCGGTCGCGGATGCCTTCGACGCCATGACATCTCCGAGGGCGTATCGTAAGCAGATCAGTGTGTCGGAGGCCCGCAGAGAGCTGCAGCGAGGCGCGGGGACCCAGTTCGACCCGGAGGCGGTCAGGGCGTTCCTGGCGGTCATCGAGCGACAGGCGGTGGCGGGAATCACGGGCTTGTTCGCCGGAGAGGCGTCCGGTCAGGGACCACGTGTGCCGGCATGAGTCGAAGCGTCGGTGTGTGCTAGAATCCGCGCACACCTTTTCCGGGGGAGGGGTTCGTGAGCAGGACGCGATATGTAGCGCACGCAGGTGTCGTCGCCGCAGTCCATGCGGCTGCGACGGTTGCGGTACTACAGATGCCTTTCGAACTCGGGTGGGGTCCCGTGCAGTTCCGCGCGAGCGAGGCATTCACCGTATTGGCGCTGTTCACACCGTCGGCGATACCGGGGCTCGCGCTTGGAACAGCCGTCGCAAACGGTGTGATGGTCGCGCGGTTCGGACCGATCGGCCTCCTCGATGTCGTATTCGGGTCGCTCGCCACACTCCTCGGCGCGGTGTGGACATGGCGGTTTCGCAGACGCCGACTTGTAGCCCTGGCGGGTCCGGTGATCACCAATGCGCTGATCATCCCGGCGTACCTGCCGGTCATGTTCGCCGCACTCGGCTTCACCCAGGAACCTATCTTGGGCATAGATGTAGGCAACGAATGGATCGCGCTTTATGCGATGTGGTTCGTGTTCGTGGGAATAGGTCAGTGCGTGGTGGTGTATGGACTCGGGTTGCCGCTGGCCACCTTGCTCGGAAAGACGGGCTTGTTGGATGCGTTCATGCGGCCCGATCGCAGAGGCAGGGCCGGAGGGATCGAGTGAGAGCGGACGATCTTTGCAGCACGGGAAACGAAAAGGGGACCTGCCCCACTCGTCATGAGATCGTGACCGACGAGCGCGGGCCTCTCATAGAGAACTCGGTGGAGAAGTGCGCCGCGTGCTGGGCGTGTGTGCGAGCCTGTTCGGCGCGGGCGATCCGAGTCCTCGACCGCCACGCCGAGGTCGTCGAGGAGCGATGCGTGCAATGCGGTGCCTGTGTGCTAGCGTGTGGCAAGGGCGGGCATACCGTGAGGGACGACGTCCCGGTCGTTCGCGAACTACTGGCGGGTGAGCGCCCGGTGGTGGCCGTGCTTGCGACCGAATTTGTTGCTGCGATGCATCCCATGACCCCGGTCGAAGTCGAGCTTTCGCTTGAGGATGCGGGGTTCTTTGGAGTTGAGACCACGTTGTTGGGTGAGGAGTTGGTCGCCCTTGCCTATGGGCGCGCCCATGCCCGTCCACCGGCTCCCGTCGTCCTGCGCTCGACGTGCCCGGTCGCTGTCGCTTGGGTGAGACATTTCCATCCCGCACTCGTGGGGGCGCTCGCTCCGATCGTCCCGCCCTACGTCGCCCAGGCGCGACTCGTGAAGTCACTCTATCCCGAAGACGTCGCGGTCGTGTACGTGTCTCCGTGTTACGCGCGCAAGGACGAGATCGCTGACCCGCAGTTCGGGGGCTGCGTCGATGCGGCCATCGATTTCTCGGAACTCAAACGGCTCATCGCTTCGACTGGGCCACGACCAGTGATCCCGGTGCGCAACGGACCTGGCAAGCGTCGCCCGACCCCCGTGAAGGAGATGTCGCTCACTGACGGGTATCCACGACGAACTCTGGTTCAGCACGACATGACATCCCAGGAGGTGGTGGCGGTCCGCGGCCTCGAGGCGATCGAGGCGCTGCTCGGTGCGGTCCAGCGGGGAGAGGCCGGGCCGGTGGTGGTCGACATGCTCTACTGCGACGGGTGCCTCGACGGACCTGCGACGGGGTCGGCACTCTCCGTGTACGCGAAGAGGACCGTGATGGCTGTGGTCGGCCGTGAGGCGGGTCGCATGGCCGTCGATACGCGTACTCTTCTCACGCATCTGCCGTCGGTAGACGTCCTCCGTTCGTTCACCGCGCGACCGGCGATCTCCCAGGTATTCGGAGAGAAGGAGATCGAGATCTGTCTGGCCGAGGGGGAGTTCGAGAGCCCCTTGGATCATCTCGACTGCAGTGCCTGCGGTTACGATACATGTGTGGAGCATGCCGTGGCCATCCTGAACAGGGATTCGACCTGGGACATGTGCTTTCCTCTCCAACGGAAACGCCTCGAGCGCAGTCATGCTGCGCTTACGGAGTCTGCGACGCTCGACTCGCTTACGGGCCTGTGGAATCGCCGCGTCTTCTCGGAGCGACTCGAGAGCGAGATCGCACGCGTCGCGCGTTACCGGACACCGCTCACTCTTCTCATGATCGACCTCGACGCGTTCAAGAAGGTCAACGATACCCATGGCCACTCCATGGGGGATGCGGTACTCGTTGAGGTGGCGCGCCTCATGCGCGAGGCGGTTCGTGAGACCGATGTACCGGCCAGGTATGGCGGCGACGAGTTCGCACTCATCTTACCCGGTATCGAGAAGACCGCAGGATATGCGGTAGCCGAGAAGCTCCGCTCGATCGTGGCATCGGCTCGCATCCCTGTCGCTGACGGGGGGTCTGGCGGGACGGTCTCGACCACTGTCTCCATCGGGCTCGCTTCAACGACAGCGACCACGACCCCGGTGGAACTCCTCGAGGCTGCGGATAGGGCGCTGTACCGCGCGAAAGCTCACGGCCGAAATCAGGTGAGGATCGCGCCGGACTGATCGGAGGCCGCAGATGCATGTCGCGGCGTTGTGGAACACCGAGGGTGAGCGGGTCCGTTGCTTGCTCTGCCCCTGGCGTTGCCTGATCGCTGAAGGTCATGTCGGCGCCTGCGGAGTGCGACGCAACGTCTCCGGACGTCTCATTGCTACCACCTACGGACGTGTCTCCTCGGTAGCCGTCGATCCCATCGAGAAGAAGCCTGTCTTCCACTATCGCCCGGGGGTCGACGTGCTCTCCCTCGGTAGTGTGGGCTGCTCAATGCGGTGTGGGCACTGCCAGAACTGGGAGATCAGCCGGGCAGGGCCGGACGGGGGTTCCGCGCCGACGCGCGTGTTGCGCCCATCGGACGCGGTGCGCCTCGCACGTGAGCGCGATTGTCCGGGCGTCGCGTTCACCTACAACGAGCCGGTGATCTGGGCCGAGTACGTACGTGATGTCGCCGGAGAGTGCCGGAAGGCAGGACTCTTCACGGTGATGGTGACGAACGGCTACATAACGACCGAGGGGCTCGATTTCCTCGGTGAGCTGATAGATGTCTGGCGCGTCGACGTCAAGGGTGCGTCAGAGCAGGCGTATCGGACACTCTGCAAGGTGCCGTCGCCCGCACCCGTCTTCGCAGCAGCGGTCCGGGCCAAGGAGCGGTGGGGGATGCATGTCGAAGTCGTCACCAATGTAGTACCCACGGTGAACGATGATCCCGAGGAGTTGCGCTCTATCGCTTCGCGGATCGCAACAGAGCTTGGGCCGGATACGCCCTGGCACGTGACGCGATTCATCCCGTACCTCGACTTCTCCCACCTTGCACCTACGCCCTATGAAACGCTCGCTCAAGCGGTGGACATCGGGCGCGAGGAGGGACTGCACTTCGTCTTTCTCGGGAACGTATCTGATACCGGCGGAGAGGATACCGTGTGCCCTGAGTGCGGAGCGACGGTGATCGCTCGGAGAGGCTATGCAATCGTCGGGAGTTCGATGCGAGCCGGAAGGTGCGCTTCGTGTGGGCGTGACCTGGGAATCGTTGAGTAGGAGGGCGTATGGCCGAGGAGCACCGTCACGTACACGATCACGGTGGTGGACAGGATATCGAGCGTCCGCGAGTGCTCGTCTTCTTCGACTACGCGTGCCCTTTCTGCTACGTGGACCACCACCGGTTCGAGGCCCTCAGACGTGAGATCGACTTCGAGGTCGTTTTAGTCCCGTTCGAGCTTCGGCCCGGGATGGACGAGCCGATCGATCTGGCTGGCGAGGGCACCGGCCACTCGGACCGCGTAGACGAGTATCTGGAACGGATCGCCGAGAAGGAGGGCTTCCCTTTCGTTCAGCCCGGTCTGCTGCCGAACACTCACCGCGCGATCGTGCTCGGCGAACTGGCGCGGGACAGGGGAGAGGCGCTCCACCGGGCGGTACACGCGGCCATCTTCGAGGCCTACTTCGTTCAAGGACGTGACATCGGGTCCGACGACACGCTTCTCGAGATCGGGGTCGAGGCAGGCCTCGCCCCCGAAGAGATCGAGGCAGCGTGGGCACAGGGCGCGTTCGATGACCCGGTTCACCAGTTCAGGCACCTCGCTCTCAGCCTCGGGCTGGATGGGACACCCGCTGCGCTTATCTGCAACGAGTTGCTCATCGGGTCGCGTCCAGCCGGCGTACTGAGAGCTGCCCTCAAGAAGTGCGACTCCCGTCTGGAGGCGGCCCGGGAAGGCGTCATCGAAGACGGCGACTCGTCGGACGACCCTCGCGTGCGGCCGTCGGACGATTTCGGGGACGCGTCGGCTTCGCCGAAGCGGTAGAATCGGAGGTGCGCGATCGAATCTCGCGCGAACCGGCTATCGAAGTAAAGGCGGCACGTACGTGACACCTTGCGTGATAATCCCCACGTTCTGGACGCGCCGACGCGGGCGCGTACCCGACAACCTGCTGGCGGTCTACGATCATCCGACCTGCGTCGATAGCGACGGTACGCTGCCCGCCTGCTTGCGCTCGCTCGAGGAGGTCGAGGGGTTGGGACGGGTTATCGTGACCGTCGCGACTACCGACCCGGCCATCGAGCACGTTGCCGAGGACCGGGTGCGGCAGATACTTGCGGACTTTCCCGGCATCGATGCTCTTGTGTTCGGCCCGGCCGAGCTCGGGTCGCTGCATCGTCGCCTTGAGCAGATCGAGTTCGCGGACATGATCCCCGGAGTGAGTCTTGTGGGATACGGGGCGGCCCGAAACGTCGGCCTCATCGCGGCCGCCATCCTCGGTTGTGAGACTGTGCTGTTCATCGACGATGACCAGATCATCGACGATCCGGCATTCTTGCGAAAGGCGATGGAGGGAATCGGCGATCCGTATGAGAGCACCCGGGAAGGCGGCCGGGCCCGACGGATCCTCGCAAAGACCGGGTACTACACCGATGAAGAGGGTAACTACCAGCGTCACGAGAGCCCGCACTGGGCGGACATGTTCTGGCGTCGTGACGACTTGTTCAACGAGGCTCTGTCGATGGTGAACCATCCGCCGAGGATGACGCCTTCGGCCATCGCGTTCGGGGGCTGTCTTGCGCTCCATCGCGACATGTACTGCAATGTCTCGTTCGACCCGTGGGTCGTTCGGGGCGAGGATATCGACTACGTGATCAACGCGCGCATGCACGGAGGGGATGTATTCCTCGACGGGGAGTGGTCCCTTATTCACAAACCCCCGCGTCTCTCCAGCCGGGCGCTGCAGTTCCGACAGGACGTCTACCGGTTCATCTACGAGCATCGCAAGCTCGAGTTCGCGAAGTCCCAGGTCGATCTTAGACAGGTCACTCCTGAGTCGATGGCGCCCTATCCGGGACCGTTCATCTCCTCGGGAGTTACGTGGCGCGCCGTACTGACGGCGCTGTTCCGCGGCATCTCGCGCAAGGAGGGGGGCCGCTACTTCCGGGTCGCCCGAGTGGCGCTCAAGGGTGCCTCGGACTACGCGCGCGAGAACTGCCACGGATACTTCGCCTTCCAGAGGCGATGGCCGCTGCTGATGGACCGGATCTGGGACGACGTGGCGCTCAAGTCGCTCTTCTCGGGCGAGCGTCGAGTCGATCGTAGCGCGATCACCGGTCGCTTCCCGGTCGTGCGCGACGACGTCTGACCGTGACTGACGGGCTGGTTGTAGTTGCTG
>CAYGKH010000024.1:7464-17671 GCA_964350345.1 uncultured Coriobacteriaceae bacterium | reverse complement strand
CTCCCAGGGAGCGCGATCGCGCACTGTCCCTCGCGGGGAGAAAACGTGACCTCGTCGAGAAGATCAGCGCCGAGGGGGCAGATCGCAAGGTTCTCGGCGCCGAGATCCGGGAGGTCAATGCCGAACTCGCAGCACTCCTCGAGCCCCTTGCCGAAGAGCTGCGATCGGCCCGGGACCGGTTATCCGTGCAGATCGAGGCGAGAGGGGTCCTTTTTGACCGGACCTATCCGTTCTGTCTGTGGAGTCCCGAGGACGTCGCGGGCAAGGTCTGGTGACGAGAAAGGTTCTCGTTGACTCGGCCTCCGGCCTGGTTCATGCGTGCTATCATGTTCGCCACCTTCAGGGTTGAACTCCGCCAGAGAAAGGATCCGCTAATGGCCCTACCTGTCGTCGATTCGAACCTGTGCACTGCTTGTGGCATCTGTATCGATGAGTGCCCGCAGGAGTGCTACGACCTCGAGGAGGTCGCGGTCCTCGCCCGTCCGGACGATTGTACCGAGTGTGGCATTTGTGTCGATGTGTGTCCGAACGAGGCCATCACGATGTAGCGAGCCCCTCGGGGCGATAGACTGAAGGCCGACCCTTTAGGGCCGGCCTTCAGTCTATCGCGGGTCCTTTAGCCACGGGGCCCCATCTCGTCCTCCACGTAGAGCCGGGGCTCCTCCCCGCGAAGAAGGCCCATGAAGCGGCGATGATGACGGATGTAGACCGCTGCACCTAAGATCAGCACGAAGAAAGTGTCAGGCTGTCCCGTCACAATCGCGTACAGGGGAAGGGAGAGGGCTGCTGCGACCTGCCCGGCCATCATGTAGCGGGTGATGGCGATGATCGTCAGTCCGACCAGGACGACGATGAGGAAGTAGCGCCAATCGTAGGCGAGGAGCGCACCGCCTCCGGTCGCCAGGCCCTTCCCGCCGAGCACACGGCGTTTCGCAAGCGACAGCCACAGAGAGTAGTTGTGCCCGAGCACCGCGCCGAGCACCACTGCCTGCGGCCCGACAGCGGCGGCCACCGCGAAAGGCATGACCTTGGCGCTCCACTCTGCTCCGCCGGCGGGCAGAGCCGGGTCGACCATCATCAAGGGGAGAGTGATCGCTGCGAGCGTTGGCAGGAAACCTTTGAGTGCGTCGGCGAGCATCGCGATCACGAACCAGAACCACGAGCCGGTCGTGCGTCGGACGTTCATCGCCCCGACGTTGCCTGTGCCGTGCTCGGTGATGTCCTCGCCGGCGACCGTGCGCGCGATGAGGTAGGCGAACGGGATGGAGCCGGCGAGATAGGCTCCAAGGAACATCAGGGCGACGAGCCACATGGCCGCTGGCAGAGCATCGAGGCCGACCCGCTCCACAAGCGCGAACAGAGACATCCGCACCACGATCACCACCGATCCGGGACGATGACGCTGATGGCCGCAGCCACGACCGAGATCTCGTAGCGGGAGGCGAGCACCACTTCGCCGTCGATCTGGCCTTCGATAGGGAGAGCCGAGTCGAGCACGACGGATCGGTGTCTCTCGATGGTTACCGGCCGCATCGAGCCATGCTTGCCGAAGATGACGAACGGCAGGCGCCAGAGTGCCCCGGGTAGGCTTACCTTCGCGATGGCACAGACGTCGAGAAGGCCATCATCGGCGCGCGCGTCGGGTGTGATCTTGAAACCGCCTCCGTAGGTGGGACCGTTTGTCACGGCGACTAGGAGCAGGTCGCGTTCCTCGGCTGGGCCCTCATCGATCGTCAGGGTCACCGGATGTGTGCGGAAATGGCGGAACAGAACGATGAGCAGGGCCCGGAGATAGAGCATGATGCCAGACCAACCGGTCGTGGTCTTGAGTTCCGCGGCCTTGGCGGTCACGCGGGCATCAAGCCCGATGGCGACCGAGTTCGCGAAGTAGGTCCCGTTGACCATGCCGAGGTCCATGGCAGCGCGCCGACCACCGACCAGTTGCCGGATAGCCGTTGCAAGGTCGGCCGAGATGCCCAGAGTGCGGCGGTAGTCGTTCCCCGATCCGGTGGACAGCAGGCCGAGGGCGGGACGCCGGTCACGGGGGATGTGCATGAGCCCATTGAGCACTTCGTGGACTGTGCCGTCCCCGCCGACGGCCACCACCGTGTCGAAGCCTTCGGCCTCAGCCGCGAGTTCGACTGCGTGTCCGGGCTCCTTCGTGACGACGACTTGGTGTTCGAGCTGGCCGTCGAGCAGGCCTTCGATCGTCGGTAGCAGCGTGCCCGTGACGCCGTGGCGCGCGGCTGGATTCACGATGATGAGAGACCTGCCGACCACCCGGACCTCCTTGTAGAACATGCGACGTGCCTATGTCGCCGCGACCCTGGTGGGGCATGCGGTGGTATGGTAGAGTTCGTTTCCGCGCCGACCTGCGCATGCCCTCGTAGCTCAGTGGATAGAGCGTCTGCCTCCGGAGCAGGAAGTCACAGGTTCGAATCCTGTCGAGGGCACCATCTCACTTCTTCACGGCGTTTGCCTCCTCGATGATCTTGCGGGCGAAGTCGAGGGGAACCTCCGCGTACTCGTCGATGGAGATCGTGTACGTGCCGGTGCCGCTGGTGATCGAACGAAGATGCGGCGAGTAGTGGATGACCTCTGCATACGGGATCTGCGCTTTGATGACCTGGTATCCGGATTCGGGAGCGTCCATCCCGAGTATCCTGCCCCTGATCGAGCTGATGTCGCCCATGACCGCACCTGCATACTCATCGGGCACTTCGATCTCAAGCGTCGCGATCGGCTCGAGCAGAATGGGATTCGCCTTCTCGGCCGCGGCCCTGAATGCGATGCGAGCTGCGGTCTTGAAGGCGAGCTCGGAACTGTCGACCGCATGGTAGGAACCGTCGTAGACCGCCGCCTTCACGTCGACGACGGGGTAGCCTGCCAGCACACCGCGGGCCATCGTTTCCTGGATGCCCTTATCGACTGCCGGGATGAACTGGCGCGGGATCCTTCCGCCGACGATCTCGTCGGCGAACTCGTATCCCTTGCCGTGGTTGGGTTCGAGGCGTAGCCAGCAGTCTCCAAACTGGCCAGACCCGCCGGTCTGTTTCTTATGGCGCCCTTGCGCCTGCGCCGTTTTGCGTATCGTCTCCCGGTAGGGGATCCGCAGTTCGGTCGTCTCTGCTTCGACGTTGTATCTGTCGCTCAGATGATGGAGCGCAACGTCGATCTGCACATCACCGAGACCGGAGAGAACCGTCTGGTGTGTCTCCTCATCACGCTTGAGGTGCAGTGTCGGGTCCTCCTCCACAAGACGGTTCAGTGCCGTGCCCAGCTTGTCCTCATCGGCCTTGGTCTTGGCCTGTATGGCGACCGGATAGAGGGGCTCAGGGAAGGGCAGTGGCGCAAAGACGACTGACCCGTCAGCAGAGAGGGTGTCACCGGTCGCAGTGTCGGAGAGCTTGGGCAGGACGGCGATGTCGCCGGCCGGAATCGCTTCGACGTCGATCGCCTCTTTCCCGACGACCTTGTAGACGTGTCCGATACGCTCCTTCTTTCCGGTCCGCGAGTTGATGACTTCGGTGTTCGGGGTGAGGGTCCCGGAGATCACCTTCACGTAGTTCAGTCGTCCGATGTAGGGATCGGACATCGTCTTGAAGACGAGTGCCGAAAGGTCACCTTCGATCGAGACCTCCCTCTCCCCGCCGTCGAGGGTAGGGATCGGTCCATGGGCAGTCGGCTGTGGGAAGAAGGAGACGATCTCGTCAAGGAGGTCGGCGATACCCTGGAGTTCGGTCGCAGAAGCGACGAAGACCGGAACGAAGATGCCCTGGTAGATGGCCTTTTCGAGTAGAAATTCGAGCTCCTCCTGCGTGAGCCTCTCGCCCTCGAGAAGGTACTTTTCCATGAGTGCGTCGTCTGCCTCGGCCACAAGTTCGGTGAGCTTTTCACGCGCGGACTCGGCCGCGCCCCGGAGGGGCTCAGGGATCTCGGTGATCTCTTCGCGATCGCCCTCGTGGCGGTAGGCCTTCATGCGGATGATGTCGATGACTCCGTGGAAATCGGCCTCGGCTCCCATCGGGAGCTGTACGGCTCCGACACGGTGGCCGAATGCGGTGTCCAGAGCGGCCACCACTGCATCGAAGTCGGCGTTCTCTTTGTCCATACGGTTGATCAACACGGCCCGCGCTATACCTATGTCGCCGGCGATCTTCCAGAGACGTTGGGTTTGGACCTGGGGACCCGAGACGGCATCGACGACGAAGAGGGCCATTTCGGCAGCTGTCATTCCCGCCACAGTGTCTCCGAGGAAGTCAGCGTATCCGGGGGTGTCGATGACGTTGATCTTGACGCCCTTGTGCACGACGGGTGCGAGAGCCAGATTGATCGAGTTCTTCCTGCGAACCTCCTCGGGGTCGTGGTCGAGGTTCGAGTGTTGGTCGTCCACGCTGCCAAGCCGCTTCGTCACACCAGAGATGTAGAGCATCGCTTCGGCGAGCGAGGTCTTACCGGCGCCGCCGTGCCCGACGAGCACGACGTTACGGACGGTGTCTGTACTGGGCGCTCCCAAGTGCATCTCCTCCTTGAACGTGCGTTTCGCGGAACGAGAATCCTGGTGTATCTGCCGCCTGATCGGGCGGTGGCATCCCTAGGCACAGCATACCTCTTTATCCCCCTCGGTCGGCAAGACTGATAGAATGCGGAACTGTCTGTAGACCCCGGTCGATTGGCATCATGCCGCGACCGCATATAGGGAGGGGCTCACCTCAAGATGCGTATCCCCACAGTCCTGATCGCGCTCGTACTGACTGTCGCTCTTGCGGGAGCCGTTCTGGCTCTTCCGGGCTGTGGCGGAGAGCGGATTCCCCCCGTAACCCCGGACAACGCCGTTGACACAGAGGGCGAAACGGATACCGAGATGCCAACCTTAGAGGAGGAGCCCATGCATACAGCTACCTACGAGCCGACCGGGACAGAGGTCGCGGTAATCGAGACGTCAAAAGGCGTCATCAAGTTCGAGTTTTTCTTCGATGATGCGCCGAACCACGTCGCCTCCTTTATCGAGCTTGCCGACGACGGCTTCTACGACGGCACCAAGTTCCACCGCGTCGAGCCCGGCTTCGTGATCCAGGGTGGCGATCCGCTCTCCAAGACCGATGACCCGATGGTCGGCAGCGGTGGACCCGGCTACCGACTGGCCGCCGAGTTCAATGACCGCCAGCATCTCGATGGCACGATCGCGATGGCCCGCTCGCAGAGCCCTGACTCTGCAGGTTCGCAGTTCTACATCTGCCTCGGTCCGCAGCCGTTCCTTGATGGCGACTACACCGTGTTCGGTCAAGTGATCGAGGGTCTGGATATCGTCCACTCGATCACCGTCGGCGACGTCATGGAGTCGGTACGTATAGAGCGCGCAGAGTAGCGCGGGACGATCGTGGACCAGACACGTTTCGAGGAAGGTCGCCAGGCGTACGACGCGAAGGACTACCGCGTCGCAGCGAAGGCATTCCTTGAGGCGGCCGGGCGAGGCGAGGGGAGTGGCCCGGCGTACCATATGGCCGGCAACTCATTCGTGAAACTTCGCCGGTACGCTGACGCGGTCACCGTCTACAAGCATGTGCTGGCAGATGAGTCCTACGACAAACACTCTGCGGTCCAGTGCAACCTTGCTGCGGCGCGGGTGGCCCTCGGGGAGTACGCCGAGGCGGTCGAGGCATACGATGCGGCACTGGAGAATCCACACTACGAGGGTCAGTACCGGGCGCTTCAGGGCAAAGGTGGAGCACTGTTCGAGATGGGGAAGGTCGAGCAAGCTGCGATGGCCTATCGACAGGCCGCGCTCGACGGAGACAATCCCGATCCCGGCAAAGCGCTGAACAACCTTGGACTGTGCTTCATGCGGATGGATCGTGCTACCGACGCAGTCGAGGCGTACAGGGCTGCACTCGGATTCGATACCTATTCGGGGCGCGGCCGAGCACTTGCCAACCTCGGCATGGCCTATCACGTCATCGGGTGTCACGATGATGCGGTGAAGGCCTTTGAGAAGGCGACCGCTCTGCACGGACACGATCTGGCGCCCTCTGCACGTGAGGCGTACGCCGCGAGCCAGGCGGCTCTGCGGACTCCGCAGGAGCGTGAGGTCGTCGAAGGGTGGAGTACCGGCGAGATGCAACCGGTGATCGCGGAGTGCCCCGGCGTTCCCGGGGAGGTTGCGGGAGACCCGTTCTTTGCCGCTCGCGCGGCGATGCCCGAGCCCGAAGGTCCGGACTCCGAGGGCGATGATGTGAGTGCCTATTTCGCGATGACCGATCAGGAGATGAAAGACCGGGGTCGCTCCGCCGAGCGGGCCGAGCGGGCCGCGCGCGGACCGTGGGCGACCGTCGGGATGATCTTGCTGATAGTCATACTCGTGGCTGGCGCGTTCACCGGTGCGTTCCTGACCGGTCTGGGCTATCCGACTCAACAGATGACGGTGTCGGGAATGCTCGATGCACGGGCCGAGGGACGACCGGTCGCTAACTACTGGGTCGCGGTTCCCGCTGCAGATATCGACAAAGAGATGGCGAAGCTCCCGCCGATGAAGGAGTACGTCATCGGTGAGATCGATCGCTCGCCCCGGACGTCGAGGGTGTCGGTGACCGTCACACCCGAGAGCGGGGCTCCTTTGGCCTATGAGATCACACTCATGCGAGAGGGTGTCGGCTGGAGAGTCACCGGTGTCGAGAACGACTGGAGGTCGACGGGTGGCGGATCATGAGGCATACTTCCGTGCCAGTCGTGTGAATAGTTACCAGACCCGCGCGGCGCGGGTCTACGGGGCGAGGGAAGGACGAGCGTGAATCAGAGCACCTACATCATGATCAAGCCCGATGCGGTCGAGCGCGGTTTGATCGGCTCTATCGTGGCACGGTTCGAGGCCACCGGGCTGACCGTCGAGCGCATGGAGTTCGGCGTGGTCACGCCTGAGCAGGCTGCGGCCAACTATGCCGAGCATGAGGGTAAGCCGTTCTACGAGGGGCTCGTTGCCTACATTACCTCGGGACCGGTCGTGAAGATGGTTCTTAGCGGTCCGGAGGCCGTTGTGGTCTGCCGCAAGCTCATGGGTGCGACGAATCCGCGCGACGCGGCCCCGGGCACGATCCGTGGGGATTTTGGTCTCACGCTTGACGCCAACATCGTGCACGGCTCTGACTCATCCGAGTCGGCCGAGCGCGAGATAGCAATCTTTTTCAGGGGCTAGACGATCAAGCCGGGGTCGATCCCCCGGCGATCACGGTTCGGCCCCGGCCGGTGTCCGGGGGTTCTGCTCTGCCGGGAGTATGGGGGTATTCGCATGTTCTTTCGTGTAATGGACAAGGCACATCTTGGCGATCTTGTGCGGGGCCTATCGACCGAGTACGAGGTGGTCGGCCCTGTCGCCAAAGAGGACCGGTTCACGTTCGCTGTGATCGAGGACCCGCAGGACCTGCGTCTCGATCATGACGCGACGTTGCTTCCGCCGAAGAAGTATTTTCTGCCGCCCGAAGAAGCGATGATGCGATTCCGTGTGGCGGATAACGAGGTCGACGCGGACGATGTGTTCGCCAGGCCGCGAGTACTTTTCGGGCTGCATCCGTGCGACATCAACGCGATGCTGTTGATGGACAACGTCTTCCTCGGGGACTACGAGGACCCCTACTACAAGGCGCGCCGGGAAGCCACGCTTGTCGTAGGCGTCTCGTGTGCCCCTGATGATGCGTGCTTCTGTAACGCGTGGGGCACTGACGAGGCGCACTGGGGATTCGACATCTTCCTGACCGACCTGGGCGACCGGTTCTTCGTGTCGGTGCGCTCGGTCAAGGGAGCGGAGTTGCTCGATCGACACGTTGGCACGCGGGAGATAACCGACGAGGACACGGCGGAGTTCCAGCAGGCCGTAGCGGCGTTCAAGGGCGGGTTCGCCGGAGAGCTCGACACGTCGCAGCTGCCCCTCCTCCTCGATGCCAAGTTCGATGATCCCGCCTGGGACGAGCTTGGGGAACGGTGCCTGAGTTGTGGCGCGTGCTCGATGGTCTGCCCCACCTGTTACTGCTTTGACGTGCGTGACGACCTCGAGCCTGATCAGCGCTCCGGGACCCGCATGCGAGTCTGGGACTCGTGTCAGTTCAGCGAGTTCTCGGCAGTCGCTCATGGACAGACGTTTCGGCAGTCGCGAGCGAGCCGCGTGAAGTACCGCTACTACCACAAGCAGTGGGGATACCTGTCGAAGTTCGAGCGCGTGCTGTGCGTGGGGTGCGGGCGGTGCGCACGCGCGTGTCTCGCCGACATCAGCCCTCGCGAGGTCGTGACCGCACTTGTGAAGGGGGCCGATGTGCGATGAGCGCAGTGACGACCTATCGTGAGCTCGAGGCGAACCCGTACCGGCCCTGGCCTGCCCGGATCACTTCGATCAGCGACCTGACCGATAACGAGAAGCTATTCGAACTCCGGCTCATCGACGAGGATGCCCGAACTGCGTTCAACTTCGACGCAGGGCAGTTCGTGGAGCTTTCGATCTTCGGCGTCGGGGAGGCACCGATCTCGATCTCCTCGGCCCCCAGCAAGCAGGGCTTCATCGAGCTGTGCGTCCGTAACGCGGGTGATGTGACCGGAGCACTGCACAGGAAGCAGTGTGGCGACACTGTTGGGATTCGCGGGCCGTTCGGGCGCGGGTTCCCCTTCTCACAGATGAAAGGTCACGATGTCTTGCTTGTGGCCGGAGGGCTGGGCATCGCTCCGCTAAAAAGCCTCATCAACCATATCCACGATGATCGTCACGATTTCGGCAAGGTAACGATTCTCTACGGTGCTAAGAACCCTGCCGAGATACTCTTCCGTCGGCAGTTCGACATGTGGAAGCACCGTGATGATTTCGACCTCATCCTGACCGTCGATTACCCTGACGAATCGTGGGATGACGAGGTCGGTCTTGTGACCAGACTCTTCGACCGCATCGATGTCGACCCCATGCGGACCTTCGGAGCGATCTGCGGGCCACCGGTCATGTACCGGTACGTCATCGACGAGATGCGCAAGAAGGAGATGGACGCTGATAGGATCTACGTCAGTTTCGAGCGGCGTATGAAGTGCGGGATCGGCAAGTGCGGGCACTGTGGCGTTGGCCACCAGTACGCCTGCATCGACGGTCCGGTCTTCAACTACTGGGAAGCAATGAACCTTCAGGAGGCGATCTAGATGGGGCCGCGCGTAGTGGTCGTCGGCCTGGCGAGTGATTTTGGCTGTCAGGTACAGATGACGAACATCGAGGATCACCTGCTCGATGTCCTGGGGCTTATCGACCTCGTCTACTGGCAACTCGCGTCGTCCGGCCACATGCCTGCCGAGTACGACGTCGCCATCGTCGAAGGTGCCGTGACGACTGAGGAGCACATCGAGACGCTCAAGCGGCTGCGCGGCACCGCGAGCGCTGTCATCGCGATCGGCTCATGCGCCACCACGGGGGGCATTCCGGCGATCGCATCGGGAGGCGATCCCGCCGAGCGATACGGATGCGTGTACGGAGATGGCGACGTCGAGGTAGCCTGCGGCCGCATCACTCCGATGCCCGTGACGGCCGTCATCGACGTTGACTACCGTGTTCCCGGGTGCCCGATGGATACCGACGAGTTCCTGCGTGTGCTCTCCCGCGCCCTCCAGGGTCTTTCCGGACGCATTCCCGAAGAACCGCTGTGTGCGATCTGCAAGACGAAGGAGAACATCTGCTTCCACGATCGCGGTGAGGTCTGCCTCGGCATTGTGACACGGACCGGGTGTGCAGCGAAGTGCGTCTCCCTCGGCCGCGCGTGCACGGGTTGCCGTGGGATCGCGGCCGATGCCAACCTCGACGCAGCCTTCGACCTCCTTGCTACGCGAGGCGTGTCCGGCGAGGAGTTCTCGCGGCGCCTGTCGCTCTATAACACTCTCGAGGAAGGGTGCGTCAGATGAGCACGTTGACCGTCGAGCACGTCGCCCGCATCGAGGGCCATGGCACCATCTCTGTCGATGTCGCCGATGGTGAGGTGCGCGACATTCGCATGGACATAGTCGAACCCGCCCGTTTCTTCGAATCTATGGTCGTGGGCCGCAGGTTCGACGAGATCCCGCTCATCACGAGCAGGATCTGCGGGATCTGCTCACCCAGTCATGCACTCACTGCGATCAAGGCACTTGAGAACGCCCTTGGGGTCGAGGTCACGGAGCGGACGGTCCTTCTGCGAAAGCTGCTGGTCTACGGCTCCTA
>CAYGKH010000024.1:0-7364 GCA_964350345.1 uncultured Coriobacteriaceae bacterium | reverse complement strand
CGTTCGATGAGTTCGAGTTTCAAGGGGCGGGCGAGATGCTTGCGCTCACCGCTGACGATGACTATGCGATCTACGATGGCGATATCACCGCGCTCGACGGTGGTTGGCGCGAACCGGTCGCCGACTATGCCTCGGTCATCTCAGAAGAGATCGTAGGCCACAGCAACGCCAAGCACTCCACGGTCGACGGTCGGACCTTCATGGTCGGCTCCCTGCCGAGGGTCAATCTTTCTGCAGATCTGCTCGGCCAGAAGGCACGAAACGCGCTGAGCGCTGCGGGGATGCCCGCGGGAAGCCGAAACACCTTCCTGAACAACCTGTGCCAGGCCGTGGAGCTTATCGATGCGGCCGAGCGGTGTGCGGGCTACATCGAGCGCCTGCTCGAGATGGGCTCGACGTCTGCGCCCGTCGAGTTCGCGGTCAAGAGCGGGGAGGGCACCGGGGCCACCGAGGCGCCCCGCGGTACGCTCTACCACGGCTACACCCTCGACGATGACGGCTTCGTCGTCGCCGGCGACGTGATCACTCCGACCTCCCAGAATCTCGCGAACCTCGAAGCTGACATGCGTGCTTTCGCTCCGGGAGTGGCGGCCCTCCCGCGCGCCGAGTTCCTCGGCGCGATCGAGCGGCTGGTTCGCGCATACGACCCCTGCCTGTCGTGCTCCGTTCACTGATTGCAGGATAGGGAGTTATCGGGTTGAATACATACTTTCATACCGCTGTTCCGAATAGGGTCTAAGGGGTCGCCGAGTGTCCAGGCATGCATTCAAAGGTGGGGTGCACCCACCTGACAGCAAGGCGGCCACGCAGGCCATGCCGATCGAGCGTGCGCCCGCAGGGGCGCTTCTCACGTTGCCGATGTCCCAGCATCTTGGAGCACCGTGCTCACCGGTGGTTGCCAAGGGCGACCGCGTCAGTCGTGGTCAGGTCATAGGTGACGTCGAGGCGATTGTCAGCGCTCCGATCCACTCGCCTGCCGACGGAGAGGTGACCGAGGTCACGGACGTGCTCCTCGCGTCCGGAGCGCGTGTGCTCGCGGTGCGGATCGCCCCCGACGAAGAGCAGTCCCTCGATTGCTTCCTGTCCGTCGAAAGGGGCGAGCACGATCGCGACACTGTCCGAGCCGCCGGCGTCGTCGGTCTCGGCGGTGCGGCGTTTCCCTCGGCGGTCAAACTCTCTCCCCCGAAGGGCATGGATATCTCGACTGTGATCCTCAATGGCTGCGAGTGCGAGCCGTATCTCACGTGCGACCACCGCATGATGGTCGAGCGCGCAGAGCGCGTGGTCGCCGGCGGGCGTGCCATCGCGCGGATTGTCGGGGCCGGACGGGTGGTCATCGGCCTGGAGGACAACAAACCAGATGCCGCAGATGCCCTGCGCGTTCACGCGGGCGACGACGTCGAGATACTGGTGCTCCCCACGCGCTACCCGCAAGGCGCGGAGAAGCAGCTCATCTACTCCGTGCTCGGTACGGAGGTCCCCCACGGCAAGTTACCGGCTGCGGCAGGGGCGCTCGTCCACAACGTCTCGACAGCCGCTGCCATCGCTGATGCCCTCGACGAATCCAGGCCGCTCATGGAGCGTGTCGTGACGGTCACCGGAGCCGTGCGGCGGCCGGGGAACTACCTCGCCTTGCTGGGTACACCGCTTGCAGTGCTGATCGAACACGCTGGCGGCACTACGGGCAGCGTCGGCCGCATCATCGCCGGCGGTCCCATGACAGGCATGGCGCTTGCGGATCTCGACGTGCCCGTTGTGAAGGGCACAAGCGGCGTCGTGGTGCTCGAGTCCGGAGTGTCGGCACCGGCAGTCCTTGGTGACCAACCCTGTATCAGGTGCGCACGGTGCGCAGCCGCATGCCCGATGGGACTCGAGCCGTTCGCCCTTGGCATCTACGCGAATCGGTCTGACTGGGACGGCACCGAACGCTATCACGCACTCGATTGCATCGAGTGCGGATGCTGTAGCTTCGTCTGCCCGACCCGTCGCCCGCTCGTCCAGTTGATCCGGCGTGGCAAACAAGCGCTTCTTCAGAGGGGGACCGCACTGTGAGTCCGCAGACCCCCGCGGCGGCCGTCCGGCCCCACGTCGCTCCATCACCCCACATCGCCGCGAAGGAGAACGTCACACACATCATGCTGTGGGTCGTCGCCGCACTCGCGCCGACCGCCATCTGGGGTGTCTGGAACATGGGCATGGTGGCTGTCGTGCTCCTCGCGTCGTGCATCGGCTCATCGATGGCGACAGAGTGGATCTGGAACCGCGTCGCCCGCCGCCCCCAGACGCTCATCGACGGGAGCGCGCTGCTGACCGGGCTACTTCTGGCACTCGCGCTGCCCCCGAGGACTCCCTGGTGGATGGGGATCGCGGGCGGCATCGTCGCGATCGGACTCGCCAAGATGCTCTTCGGCGGGCTGGGGTGGAACCTCTTCAATCCCGCGCTCGTCGGGCGAGCCTTCCTCTCGGTCTCCTGGATGGGCGTGCTGGCCGACGTTCGTCCGTTCCCGGGCGGATGGTACTCCGCACTCGACGTTCCTGCGACCGCCGGGCACGACGCGATCATGGGTGCGACCAGGCTCGCCATCGCTGCAGCTGACAGGAGTGCAGGAGGCGAGTACGCGATCGATCTGGCAGATCACTACTCGCCGCTGTTGCTAAAGAACCTGGAGGGCTCTCTTGGCGAGGTGTCGGGACTCCTGCTCATCGCCGGCGGACTGCTCCTGATTGCCAAGCGGATCATCGACTGGCGGATCCCGGCGGGTTACATAGGTACCGTCGCGCTGCTCTCCTGGGCGTTCGGATCGGACCCGATCTTCAACGTATTCGCAGGCGGTGTGCTGCTGGGAGCCTTCTTCATGGCGACCGACTCCGTCACGTCTCCGATGACTCCGCTGGGCCGGTTGATCTTCGGATGCGGGTGCGGGCTCTTCAACGTGGTAGCCCGCTTCTTCGGTCCGATGCCCGAGGCGACCACGTTTGCGATCCTTTTCATGAACGGCCTCGTACCCCTGATCGACCGGAGCCTCAGGCCGAGGACGTACGGGTGGGTGAGCCGCCGTGGGTAGGGCGCCTTCGACACCGGCTCGGATGATAGCGACCGTGCTCATCACCTGTGTGGCGGCGGCATCGGCGCTCAGCGGGACGTACATGCTCACCCGCGATCGGATCATCGAGCAGGAGCGCGCGGCCGAGGTGGCCGCGTTGCAGGCTGTGTTGCCCGATGCGGTGGAGTTTGCTCAGGCCGGCGAACTCCTCGATGATGCGATCGAAGCGGCTGGTGACGTTCCTGTCTCGGCCGTCTACCGCGCCACCGATGCATCGGGCGCTCCCGCGGGATGGGGAGTGCGGGTCGCACCACGAGGATACGCAGGCCCTATCCTGCTGATTGTGGGATTGGATAGAGATGGTTTGGTCACAGGTGTCAGTATCATCACGATGAACGAGACGCCCGGACTCGGAACCAAGATCGTCACGGAGCCGGGGTGGATGGATCAGTTCACCGGATGGGATGGTTCCGACATCGACTCGGCGGCCCGCGACTACGACGGTATCGCCGGAGCCACCAAGTCAGCGGTTGCGATCAGGAACGGCGTGATGGCAGCAGGCTCGGTTTTCGCCGAGGTCCTTTCGCAGGCGAGTGAGGAGGTGCAGGCGCAGTGAGGGAGTGGGGCGCGGTATTCAAGCGGGGGCTTTCGCTTGAGAACCCTTTGACGATGCTCATGATCGGCCTGTGTCCGACGCTCGCCGTCTCCACGAAGGTAGAGGGTGCCTTCTTTATGGGTATGGCTGTGATCTTCGTGCTCACCATGTCGGTCATCCTCGTGTCGTCTATTAGGATGTACGTTCCTGAGCAGGTGCGGATCCCTGTGTTCATCGTGATCATCGCGTCGTTCGTGACCATGGTCGACCTGTCGATGAAGGCGTTCCTGCCCGACGTCTATCTGTTCCTCGGCGTATGGATCCCCCTTATCGTCACCAACTGCATCATTCTTGGGCGGGCCGAGGCGTTCGCCTATCACAACAAGGTGAGTCTGAGCGCTGCCGACGGGCTCGGGATGGGTGTGGGCTTCACCCTGGTTATCATAGTCCTCGGCCTTATCCGTGAGCTGTTCGGAGCCGGTGAGATAGTCTTCCTCGGCGCCCAGCTCATTGCGTTTCCCGACTGGTATCGAGCACCGAGCGTCCTTCTGCTCTTCCCGGGCGCGTTCATCGTGTTCGGGTTTATGGTGGCAGCTGCGAAGTGGTACAACCAGCGCACCTCCATGAGGACAGTCCAGGTCCAATCGCACTGCACGATCGAAGAGGGAGGGCGATGACGTGGAGACACTCCAACACTTCGCGCTCCTGCTCGTAGGGGCTGCGCTCGTCAACAATATCTTGCTCACACGGTTCATCGGACTCTGTCCGTTCTTTGGTGTGTCGAACTCGATGGACACGAGTCTCGGGATGGCCGGCGGGGTCCTGTTCGTGCTCACCCTCGCTAGTTCGGTCACGTGGGTGGCGTGGAACCTTCTGCTCGAACCCCTCGGAGTCGGCAACTTCCTCTACATCCCGTCGTTCATCCTTGTCATCGCCGCGCTCGTACAGTTCGTTGAGATGTACATGCGCAAGTCCATCCCGGCGCTCCACCGGTCCCTGGGTATATTCCTCCCCCTCATCACCACCAACTGCGCGGTACTCGCGACCGCGGTCGAATCTGTGCGCCCCGGCTTCTTCAAGATGGGCATCGAGTACGGGTTCGGGTTTGGCGAGGCGCTCGTCTACACGATCGGTGTCGCGCTCGGGTTCGGCATCGCGCTGATCAGTTTCGCGGCACTCCGGGAGCGGCTCGAGGTGGCGCCGGTCCCCGAGATCATGCGCGGTACCCCCATAGCCTTCATCACCGCAGGCCTGCTCTCCTTCGGGTATGTTGGACTCGGCGGACTTTTCGGACTCTGAGAGGAACCGCTCTGTGGATCTGTCACTCATCATCAAAGCGGTCATCGCACTCAGCATCATCGGCCTGGCGGCCGGTGCGATCCTGGCGGCCGCCTCGCGCAAGTTCTATGTCGAGGGCGACCCCCGGGTTGAGAGTGTCTTGAGCGTGTTGCCCGGTGCGAACTGCGGGGCGTGTGGTAGTCCCTCGTGCTTCAGCGCAGCCGAGGCGATGGTCGCCGGCGACATTCAGGTCACAGCGTGCACTGCAGGGGGTCAGTCGGTCGCCGACGGGGTGGCTGACGCTCTCGGCGTCGAGAAGTGCGCGGTCGCAGCAATCGTCTCGGTGCGCCACTGCGGAGGGGGCCGTGCTGCTTCACGTCGCTTCGATTACTCGGGCATCCTCTCCTGTAGCACGGTATCAAAACTCGCAGGGGGAGATCTCACGTGCCCGGCTGGCTGCTTCGGGTACGGCGACTGTGCCCGTGCGTGTCCGTTCAATGCGATCGTGATGGACGAGCGCGGCCTTCCTGTCATCGATCTCGATCGCTGCACGGGGTGTGAGGTCTGTGTGCGTGAGTGTCCCCGCGGGCGCATAGGACTACTTGCGATGGTTGCCGAGGAGGGTGCGGTCGCGGTGCGATGCAGCTCACACGACAAACCACGCGCCCGAAAAGACTACTGTTCGATGTGTTGCATTGCGTGCAAGAAGTGCGAGAAAACATGTCCGGCCGATGCGATCCACGTCGTCGATCTGCTGGCAGCCGTCGACTACGACAAGTGCATCGCCTGCGGGATGTGCGTCGAGGTCTGTCCGCAGGAGTGTATCGACCTGACCGGACGTCTCGCGATCGCTTCGGCGACCGGGCTGGACGGGCGTGGCCCGAAGGTGGACGGCTTCTCGCCGGACACAACCGAGGGTGCCGCCCTCAAGAAGGGAAGTGGGGCGGCGTGACACGGGGCGATCGACTCGTGGTGTGCGCCGTCGCGGCTCTCGCGCTGCTGGCCGTTCCCGTCTCTGGTCTTGCCCTCTCGCATGCGGTCGATGGCGTGATATTGAGTGGACCCGGCGGCACGACGCACGTCTCGCTCGATGAGCCGGGTCGCTACGAGGTCGTCGGTTCTCGCGGTGTCGTGATCTTCGAGGTCTCAAAAGGGAGTGTACGGGCCGTCTCGGCCGACTGTCCCGACGGGGTGTGCGTCCGCAGCGGGCCGGTGCGCCCGGGACGTCCCGTCGTCTGCGCTCCCAACGGGGTCTCGGCGATGACTTCCTCGGTCGTTGGGGGAGGTATCGATGCGGTCTCCCGCTGATAGGTACTCCGCACACACGAGTGCTCTCACTGCAGCGTTCTTGGCGATCGCGGTCGTGTTGGGATACCTCGAGAGCGTGGCGCTGCCATCTCTCCCTGTCCCGGGTGTCAAGCTCGGTCTTGCCAACCTGGCAGTCATCGTCGCCCTCGTTCACCTCGGTCCCGCGCGGGCGGCGCTCGTTTCGGGAGCCCGCGTGGTCCTTGTGGCGCTTGCGACCGGCGCTCTCGCCGGTCCGGTCTTCCTGCTCTCGGCCGCAGGCGCGGTCGCGTCCTTTCTCGTCATGTGGGCGCTTGCCTCCCGCGGTGACACGTTCTCCCCAGTGGGTTGGTCGGTTGCGGGGGCAGCGGCACACGTCATCGCGCAACTCGCCATGGCTTCGCTACTTGCTTCTACCCTCGCCCCGCTCGCCCTCGCCCCGCTCTCCCTCGGCATGAGCCTACCCGCAGGGCTCGCACTCGGGCTTGCTGCCCGGGTACTCGTCTCCCGCCTCCCCGAGCTGTCACTGTCGGTCGCTGGTAGGTGAGGAGGTGGGCGCCGTGGCGCCACGCCTGATGGGGAGGGCATGCTCGCCCCGTGAGATGGTGTTGTCGGGGCGACCCGACAGCGTGTCCGATGCAGCATTGCTGTCGCTTCTGATCGGTGAGGACCGGGAGGAGTCGGGCAGGGCGCTGCTCGACGCCCATCCGGTGCCTGATGGACTGTGGCGGGTGAGCGCCGAGGATCTGGTCACCCTTCCCGGAGTCGGTCCCGCGGGAGCCGCGCGCGTGCTTGCGTGTCTCGAGATGAGTCGTCGTGCATCCGTTTGGAAGAGCGAACGGCGGCGCACGATCTCGACCCCCGAGGACGTCGTCGACCTGTGTTGGCCACAGCTGCGCGGGGCTGACCGCGAGCATTTCTGGTCGATCGCGCTCAACACCAAGAACCACCTGGTGCGGATGGTCGAAGTCTCTGTAGGAAGTCTCAACGCATCGATCGTGCATCCCAGGGAACTCTTCAAGGACGCAGTCAGGCTCTCGGCGGCGTCGGTGGTTGTCGTCCACAACCATCCCAGTGGGGATCCCTCTCCGAGCGGGGCCGACATCCAGCTCACACGACGTCTCGTCAAGGCGGGAGACGTGCTGGGGATTGAAGTGCTCGAC
>CAYGKH010000023.1:1364-18751 GCA_964350345.1 uncultured Coriobacteriaceae bacterium | reverse complement strand
CGCCGGTTGTCGGCAACGTCGGCATCGGCCATACACGCTGGGCGACACATGGGCGCCCGAGCGAAGAGAACGCACACCCTCACGCAGACTGCACCGGGCGCGTCGCGGTCGTACACAACGGGATCATCGAGAACTACATCGGGTTGCGCGAAGAACTGGCGGCGACCGGGCACGTGCTGCGCTCCGAGACCGACACGGAAGTGGTCGCGCATCTTGTCGAGAGTTACTACGACGGAGACCTCACTGCAGCGGTCCAGCGGTCTCTTGCACGGCTGGACGGCAGTTTCGCGTTGGGCGTGGTGCATGCCGATCACCCGGACATGATCGTGGCGGCCCGCAGGGACTCTCCGCTCATCATCGGCACTGGTGAGGGTGAGAACATCGTGGCAAGCGATATCCCCGCGGTTCTCGAGTACACGCGGGACGTGCTCGTCCTTCATGACGAGCAGATCGCGACAGTCACTGCGGGTGATGTCGTCGTCTGCAACATGAACGGCGACGTGATCGACGATGTCGAGACGCTGCGTGTCGACTGGGACCTCGAAGCTGCCGAGAAGGGCGGCTACGAGGACTTCATGCTGAAAGAGATATTCGAACAGCCCAAGGCCATCCGTGAGACCCTGCGCGGCCGGATGGGCGAGGACGGACTGATCCAACTCTCCGAACTCGAAATGATGCCGGAGCAGGTCGCCGGGATCGAGCGCGTGTTCATCATCGCGTGCGGGACCTCGTTCCACGCAGGGATGGTGGCAAAGACCTTAATCGAGCAGTGGGCACGCATCCCTGTAGAGGTCGAGGTCTCGAGCGAGTTCCGCTATAGCGATCCCATCGTCGACGACGAGACGCTTGTCGTGGCCATCACGCAGTCGGGTGAGACGGCCGACACTCTTGCCGGAGTACGGGAGGCGCGCGATCGTGGCGCGAAGGTCATCGCCATCACGAATGTGGTCGGAAGCCGCGTCACGCGCGAGAGCGACGGAGTGATCTACACACACGCCGGCCCGGAGATCGGGGTTGCGGCGACCAAGACCTTCACGGCGCAGATCGCGGCACTCTACGTACTTGCATTGAAGCTCGCGCAGGCAAAAGGGACGCTCGCGCGCGAGCAGGTCGGGAGTCTGTGGTTGGAGTTGTCGAACACCCCCGAGGTCGTGGAGTCGATCCTTGCGGACCTCGACGGCCTGAAAGAGTGCGCCGAGGAGTACGCGGGGGCTTGTTCATCGTTTTTCCTCGGCAGAGGGATCGGCGTGGCCATCGCTATGGAGGGTGCTCTCAAGCTCAAGGAGATCAGCTATATCCACGCAGAAGCGTATGCAGCTGGCGAGATGAAGCATGGGCCGATCGCGCTCATCACCGAGCAGGTTCCCGTGGTGGCGGTTGCCATTCAGGGGCACACCTATGAGAAGGTGGTCAGCAATATCCAGGAGGTGCGCGCCCGTGGCGCCCAGATCATCGCGGTGGCGACTCACGGTGACGACGAGATCACCCGTCATGCGGAGCACGTGCTGCGGGTCCCGAGGACATCTGAGGTACTCTCCGCGATTCCTGCGACGATCCCGCTGCAGCTGCTCTCCTACTACATCGCGAAGGCCCGCGGGTGCAACGTCGACCAGCCGCGCAACCTCGCCAAGTCCGTGACGGTGGAGTAGTCGTGTCGGTCACGGGCCTGGGAGTCGACATCGTCGAGATCGACCGGATGCGCCGCGCCCTCGAGCGGACTCCGGCGCTAAGAGAGCGGATCTTCTCCGATGCCGAGCGCGCATACTGTGACGCGCGCAAGCGTCCGGAGATCCACTACGCGATGCGCTTTGCAGCCAAGGAGGCTGTGCTGAAAGCGCTCGGCACGGGATTCTCGGGCATGCGTTTCACGGATGTCGAGGTGATGCGCGACGACCGGGGCCGACCCAGGCCGCGACTCACCGGACGGGCGGCAGAGGTCGCCGAGGAGCGCGGCATCATCGAGATGCACCTCTCGCTTTCTTTCACTCACTCCACCGCTGTGGCTTCGGCCGTGGCGATCACGCAGGAGGCCCGTCCTCGCGTACCTGAGGCGCCTCCCGACCCCCGGGCCGAGCTAGCGGCTTCGTTCAAGGAAGCCCGGACGCTGCTCGATGAGGTCGGGGAAGGGGATACACCCGATAAGTAGTTGCGGGACGGGTCCCATCCGGGAGCCGTACCGAGAGACGACGGGAGCCATTCGTGATCCATGTACTGACGGCCGAAGGAGCTCGCACCGCCGAGGAACGGGCGGTCGCTGAATCAGGTGTGACCATCGCTGAGCTGATGGATCGTGCCGGAGTCGAGTTGGCCCGGGAGGTAGGGCGACGCGAACCCTACGGTGGGGTCGGTGTCGTTGCCGGACGCGGGAACAACGGTGGAGACGGGTGGGTGGCTGCCCGTGAGCTGGTACGCGCGAGGCGCGACGTGCAGGTGATCACACCGATCGCACCCGTAGACATCGAAGGTCCGGCCGGAGAGGCGGCACGGTCCGCAGTCGATGCGGGTGTCCGGGTTCTCGTGGCTGGCGAGGAGTCGCTCGATCCGGCAGCACTCGCCGGTTTCGCTGCAGTGGTCGACGCGTTGTTCGGCATCGGTTTCTCGGGGGAGGTCCGGCCTCCCTACGCGACCTGGATCGAGGCGATGAACGCTTCGGGAGCGACGATCGTGGCGGCTGATCTGCCCTCGGGGGTCGACGGCTCGACCGGACACGTCGGCGAGCATGCCGTACGGGCTACCGCGACAGTCACGTTCTCTGCGCCCAAGGTCGGTACCGTCGTCTACCCGGGCGCAGCGCACACCGGGGAGCTCATGGTCGCGGACATCGGCATACCATGGGAGGCGCTCGGCACCGACGGCGATCCGGAGGTCTGGGATGTCGGTGACTATCGGACACTGCTGCCCCGGCCCCAGCCCGACACCCACAAGAACATGCGAGGCCGGGTGTTGGTCGTCGCGGGGTCAGGCGCGTTTCCGGGGGCGGCGGCGTTGGCAGTCATGGGAGCACAGCGTATGGGAGCAGGGTATGTGACCGTCGCTGTACCCGAGTCGGTGGTCGGAGTGATGCAGACGAAGCTGACCTCGGCAGTAGTGATGGGGCTCCCCGAGAATCCGTCGCGCACGGTGGCCAGCAAGGTCATCGAGGCGGTGCTCGATGTCGCACGTGATTTCGATGCGGTCGTCCTCGGCCCGGGGATGACCGTCGCCCACGGGGCGGTTCACGTCGCCCGGGCACTCGTCAGCGAACTCGACATGCCCCTCGTCGTCGACGCCGACGGTCTCAACGCGCTTGTCGAGGTCGTCGAGACGGTCACGGACCGGACAGCCCCGACGGTGATCACCCCGCATCCGGGGGAACTCGCACGGCTACTCAACACGTCGGCGGCCGCGATACAGGCCGACCGGCTCGCGTTTGGCCGGGAGCTGAGCGGCCCCAGGCTCACGTGCGTGCTCAAAGGGGCGCACACCGTCGTATCGGGTCGCGGTCGACAGGTCGTCACGCTTGCCGGCAACCCGGGACTTGCAACCGCAGGAACAGGTGACGTCCTTGCCGGCATGGTCGGAGCTCTGCTCGCGCAGGGGCTCGAGCCGTTCGAAGCGGGTGCGCTCACCGCCTACCTGCACGGGCGAGCAGGCGATCACGCGCGCGCTGCCCTGACGACGCTCTCCATGGTCGCCGAGGACCTCCCGGGATATATTCCTGCCGCGATCAACGAGCTTGACGATACAATCTAATAGCGCGCCACTACAGGGCAAGAGCACCAGGGCCGGCGAAAACCGATGCCGGACGACAATGAAGGGACGTTCAGATGGCTGCCAAGACCGTACGGGAGATCATGACGCCGGACCCCGTCACTGTGACGCCCGAGATGAGTGTCACCGAGGCAGCCCACGTCATGGTCGACAACAATATCGGTTCCCTCCCGGTTCTCGAGGGCGACCGGCTCATCGGCATCGTGACCGAGGGTGATCTCATCATGCAGGACGTCAAGCTCGAGTTTCCCACCTACCTACACCTCCTTGATGGATACATCCTCTATCCGCCGGCGACCGCGCGATTCGAAAGTGAACTGAAGAAGGCGGTCGCCGCGACCGTGCGTGAGGTGATGACCGCCGATCCGATAACCGTCGATGCAGGGGCGTCGATCGAGGATGCCGCGACGAGACTTGTCGAACGCGACGTGAGCCGACTTCCTGTGCTCGATGAGGGTCGTCTGATCGGCATCGTGAGCAAGCGAGATGTCGTACGTTCCCTCGTCGAGGAGTAGGGCTTCCGTGGAGCAGGACCGGGCAGCTTACGCCGAGATCGATTGCTCGGCGGTAGCCCACAACGTGCGGGCACTCAAAGCGCTCACACGACCCGGCACGCTGTTCATGGCGGTGGTGAAGGCCGACGGTTACGGCCACGGCGCCCTCGGTGTCGCGCGAGCGGCTCTCGGGGCCGGGGCGGACCGCCTCGGTGTCGCGACTGTGACAGAGGCGCTCGAGTTGCGCGCCGCAGGTATCACCGTTCCGCTACAGTTGCTATCCGAGCCACCCGCTTCGACCGTCGAGACCTTGATCGACAACGCGATCATCCCGACCGTCACGACACGCGGCTTCGCTGCTGCGCTCGGGCGCGTAGCGGCAGCGCGAGGAGTCGAGGCCGCCTATCACCTGAAGGTCGATACGGGGATGAATCGCATCGGCGTCCATGCTGAGGAGGCGCACCTCGTCGCCTCCGCACTGCACGCTTTCCCCGGGCTGCAGCTTGAAGGTGTGTTCACCCACTTCGCGACTGCGGATGTTCCGGGCGACTGGGACTTCGGCGCGCAGCTCGAACGGTTCCGTGCCGCAGTCGAGCGGATCCGGAGAGAGGGGATCGACCCCGGTATCGTCCATGCCTGCAACAGTCCTGCGACAGTGCTGCATCCCGAAGCGCACTTCGGCATGGTCCGCTGCGGGATCGCGATCTACGGGCTGTCGCCCGCGCCGGCAGCCGACACCCTGGTCGATCTGCGGCCAGCGATGCGGGTCGCAGCACGTGTGACGCTCGTCAAGAGGGTCGCGATGGGCGAGGGGGTCAGTTACGGACTCACCTGGCGGGCCGCTGCTCCTACCACGGTGGCGACGCTGCCACTCGGCTATGCCGACGGGGTACATCGGACACTCTCCAACTCGTTCGACGTCTTGATCGGCGGTGTCAGATGCGCACAGGTCGGTCGCATCTGTATGGACCAGCTGATGGTCGAGGTGCCCAGAGGGGTGGATGTGGCCGAGGGTACCGAGGCCGTACTCGTCGGCACCCAGGGCGGTGAGCTCATGACGATGGAGGAGGTCGCCGAGAGGGCCGGGACCATCAACTATGAGCTCGCATGCTCCTTCGGAATGCGTCTTCCGAGGATTTTCGCCTGACCTCCGGATTCCCCGGGGCAGCTCATCGAGCGAGTTCTTGGAATATCTTGCAGGAGCGCACCCTCCTGAGTAGAAAGACACCCTTGGAAGGCAGTTCGCGACCGCGCGAGCGTGCCTGACTCCCGAAACGTGACCCAGGGGGTGACAGGTGGACGAAAAGGTCCTCGCGCAGATTCAGTTCCACACCAGCACCGTCGAGGCAGATGTGAACTCGCCGCTTCATCTGATTCGTGAGAAGGAGATGGAGATCAGCGGACACGTTCTCGCCGCCAAGAAACGGGCGGAGGAGATCGTCGCCGAGGCACGAAAGGCTGCTGTTGACGTACAGGCCAAGGCCGAGGCCGAGGGCGCACGTCGCGCCGCCGAGCAGGAGGCCCGCATTCTCGCGGAGGTCGAAACCCAGGTAGTAGAGGTCGCGAAGGACAACGAGCGTGAGATCGAAGAGTTGCGGGAAGTGATCGCAGGCCGGATGGACAAGGCCGTCGAGTTCGTCGTGGAGACCGTCACTCGCACGTAGTGGCGGCCTCATCGCACAGGGGACCCTTGGGGGGTGTCGTAAGTGCTGGTTCCAATGGCAAAGGTGGAGATCATCGGCCCGAAGAACGATTTCTTCGAGGTCGTGAGCATGCTCCACGAACAAGGAAAGCTGCACATCGAGGATCTGTCGCGCAAGATTCAGGCGGGCGAGGTGCCGCTCGACCGCATGGAGCTCTTCGAGGAGCAACAGGTCGACCAGGAGCGGATGGAGGAGTTGCTCATTCGAGTCCGCTCCATCGTCAAGGCGCTTCACCGCGATGACCTGCCAGTCAATCCTGCCAAACGGCGCACGGAGTACGACCGGCTCTTCCAGATGGACACCGCCCAGCTACAGGACGAGGTTTCGCGTGTCGTCGAGGAGGTCGAGGATCGCACAGCGGCCCTCGCTGCCGAGCGCACGAACCTGGAGTCCGAGGCCGCGCTTCTAGTCAGGTACGAGCCGATTCTACAGAAGATCCAGCCGCTCGCCAAGCAGATCGTGACCACCGGAGCGTATGAATCGGTCGCGCTGTTAGTTGAACGACGCTACAAGCAGGGCCTCGAGTTGCTCAAAGAGGAGCTCGACAAGATCACACGCAAGCAGTGCGAGATCGTCTCGACCGACGTCGATGATGACACCACCGCGGTGATCGTGGTCTTCAGCAAGACCTACTCCGACCCGGTACACAAGTTCCTGGCCATGGAGAACGTGAATCAGATCCGCATGCCCTCCTCCTTCGAGGACATGCCGTTCGATGTCGCCTACGAGACGCTCAAAGAGCGCCAGAAGCATCTGCCTGCCGAACTCGAGAGAGTGACGATCGAGCTCGAAGAGATGTCCAAGGCATGGCTGCTTCGCCTGATTACCGTTCGCGACGTCCTGATCGACAAGATCGAGGAGATATCGGCCATTCCGAAGTTCGGGCGTACCGAGTACGCATTCGTCATCAACGGCTGGATCCCGGTGGACGACGTCGACGAGTTGCGCAAGTCGCTTATCTCGAAGTGGGGCGACGACATCATCGTCACCCAGACGGAGATTCAGGATAGCGAGTACTCCGACACACCGGTCGCCGTGAAGAATCCAAAGGTGATCGCTCCGTTCTCCAAGCTGATGAGTGTCCGGGGTGTTCCCAAGTACGGAACCGTGGATCCGACCTTCATGCTCTTCATCTTCTTCCCGATCATCTACGGGATGATCGTCGGAGACGCCGGTTACGGTGCAGTGATGTTGACCGTCGTGATCTGGCTGCGGCGGAAGTTCAAAGAAAATGAGATGGTCCAGGTCGCGACCTCGATCCTGGGGCCCGCGACAACGATGGTCATCGTCTTCGGGTTGGCCTACGGCGAAGTGTTCGGCGACGTGCCGTACCGATTCGACTGGGTCTATTCGGTGACAGGTTCGTCGTTCCCCTGGTTAGCAGACGGAACGTACGCCTGGTTCGGATTCCTGCCGGTGTTCCATCGTGTGAAAGAGATCATGCCGTTCCTGATCATCGCGATCGCCGCAGGGGTACTGCACGTATCCATCGGACTGTTCGTCGGTGTGATCAACGCGGTCAGGACGAAGAGCAAGAAGCATCTGCAGGAGAAGGGCGGCATCCTGGTACTCCTGGTCGCACTTCTCGCAATCGTCGGCCTGCTCACGCAGGGGGCTGCTGACATACTCGGCGAGACCGGACAGGCCTACGCCCAGGGAGGCGTCGCCCTCATTGCGGCCGCAGGGTTCATCTTCGCGCTCAAGGGTGGCGGGATCATGGGTGCCGTCGAGACCCTGGAGACGTTCATCCACATCGCAAGCTACATCCGTATCATGGCGGTCGGATTGGCAGGCGCGCTCTTCGCCGACGCCATCAACGCCATCATGGTCATCTTGAGCCCAGAAGGTGGTATCTCGATTGTCGCCATCCTCATGGGAGTCGTGCTGCACAGCCTGCACGTCCTCATGGCGGCCTTCAGCCCGATGATCCACGCACTGCGTCTTAACTTGCTGGAGTTCTTCGGCAAGTTTTACGAAACCGGCAGTCAACCGTATAGCCCGTTCACGAAAACCGGAGGTGAAGAGAGCGCATGATCAAGAATCGGCTCGCAAAGTGGGTGTTCGGCAGCACGTTTGTGGTGACTACGCTCATTCCGACGATGGCGTTCGCTGCCGAGGCAGAGGCTGCCGTCGGCGAGTGGCAGTCGTATGTCGCCAAGGCGCTCGCTGCTGCTATGGCCATTGGCGTCTCAGCTCTTTCAGCTGGCTACGCTATGGCTAAGATTGGCTCCGCAGGCGCGGGAACGCTCGCTGAGCGCCCCGAGGTAGCAATATATGTCATCGTTCTTCAGGCGCTCGCAGAGCTCATCGTACTGCTGGGCTTCGTCGCCGCGATCCTGATCGTCAACATGCCCGTCACGCCTGCGTAGTAAGCGTGAGGACACGTAAGGCGACACACAGGGAAAGGTCCAGGCACTATGGCCTTAGATGATATTTTCCGCGCACTCGAAGAGCAGGCCCAAAAGGAACGCGAGGATATCCTCTCCGCGGCTCGCGCACAGGCTGATGCGATCGCCGAGGATGCCGCGGAACAGGCCGAGGGCCTCTGTGCCGCGCGCGTCGAGAAGACAGAGACGATTGCGAAACTCAAAGCGGCCAAAACGATGAACGCCGCTCGCCTTGAAGCGAAGAAGCAGGTCGCATCCATCAAGGACGCGGCCGTGGCCGAAGCGTTCGACACGGCCGGGGATCAGTTGGCCTCGGCTCGCGCCTCGGAGTGGTATACGGATGTGTTTCGATCCCTGGTCCAAGAGGCAGCAGAGGGCGTGTCTGGAGAGGTGGTCCTTCTGGTCGATCCGGCCGATGCGGATCTTGCGAAAAGCGCCGCGGCGGGCCTCGGCATCGATGCCGAGGTACGGGGGGAACTCTCTACCAAGGGCGGTGTGGCGGTTCTCACCGGTGATGGTCGGATCGTGCGACGCAACACCTTCGAGGACCGCCTGGAGAAGGTGCGCCAGCTGGTGCAGCCCGACGTTGCGGAGATTCTGTTCTCATGAGCGCAGCGACCAAGGTACGCACACGGCCCACACCGGCAGGGGGAGACTACGGATACGCTAACGCCCGGGTACGCGGCATGCGCTCCCGGCTGCTCGACCGTACCTTTCTCGACATGCTGATCGCGGCGCCTGATGTGAAGCGCTTCGTACAGGATCTCACTGACACGGAGTACGGTCCGGACCTGGAGGACATCCTCATCCATGGGGTCGATGCGACGAACGTTGATATCGCGCTCAAGAACAACATGGTGAGAACCTTCCAAAAGGTCCAAAGCTTCCTCAACGAAGAAGCCCTGTTCCTTGTCGCTACGTTGCTCGGCCGGTGGGACGTCTTCAACGTGAAGACGATCATTCGTGCAAAGCACATACACCTGGAGACCGAGGAGCTGAAAGAGGGGCTTCTGCCAGCGGGTGAGTTGGGGGTCGTCGACCTTGAGGCTCTCGCCTCTACAGATGACGTCCGGGCAGTTGTGGACACCGCGGTCACGTGGGGCCTCCCGATCGCTGTCCCGTTGCGTGAGGGCTATGCCGAGTACATGAAGACCGGTGAACTGGTCTCTCTCGAGCTTGCGCTTGACCGTTACTACGTCCAGTGGGCGACGCGCCGGCTTTCCAGGCGAAGGGCCAACGCCAAGCTTGCACGTCGTGTGCTTGCGACGCAGATCGACATCGGCAACCTTGTGATGGTCCTTCGGTTCCAGAAAGAGGACATCGAAGGGATCGAGGTCGCGGACTTCTTTCTCCCCGGCGGAGATGTGATCAATCTCGAGTTGTACGAGTCGCTCGCCAAGATGTCCGATATCGACGAGGTGCTGGATCGGCTCCGCGCGACCCCGTACGGTAGAACGCTCGATGATGCCGCGACGCTCTTCTTGGAGCAGAACTCCATTGCGGTGTTCGAGCGGGCACTCGAGGATCTACTGACCAGGCGCACGCTTGGTCTGGCAAAGGGCGATCCTCTCGGTGTCGGCGTAGGTGTGGCGTATCTGTGGGCGAAGCAGAACGAGATTACGAACTTGCGGATCATCGTCAAGGGTAAGGCGGTCGGAATGCCGATCGAACGAGTGAGAGAGGAGCTTATCCTTGTATAAGCTCATCGTTCTCACTGACCCTGACACCGCCGATGGGTTTCGGCTGGCCGGCGTAGATGTGGCGGTCGCGGACTCTCCCGAGATGGCGCGCAAGACGCTCAACACTCTCGTTGACGACGAGGCAAGCGGCATCATCGCGGTCAACGAGAAGATGATGGCCGAGATAGACGAAAGAACGCAGAACAAGATCGACAGCATCTACCGTCCGATCGTCATCTCTCTTCCTATCAGGGAGAAGCTGACGATAGGCGAGGACCACCGGGCGTATCTTGCACGCCTGATCAGAAGAGCGATCGGATTCGACATAACGCTGAGGCGAGGCTGATGATTGCAGGAACTATCTTCAAAATCACCGGACCGGTCGCAGTCGCGCAGAGCATGACCGGGGCCAAGATGTATGACATCGTGCGCGTCGGTAGCGAGGGCCTCATGGGTGAGGTCATCCGGCTTGAAGGCGACCGCGCGACGATCCAGGTCTATGAGGACACCTCCGGACTCAAAGTCGGGGACCCGGTCGAGTCGACCGCCGGACCGCTGCTCGTAGAGCTCGGACCCGGCCTGCTGTCGTCGATCTACGACGGCGTGCAGCGACCGCTCCCCATCGTGGCTGAAGCCGGGGACTTCATCGAGCGCGGTACGGTAGCGTCCGCACTCGACAGGGAGAAACTCTGGAGCTTCACTCCCACCGCCACCGTCGGCCAGGAGGTCGTCGGCGGAGATGTGATCGGTACGATCCCCGAAGGGCAGACCATCCTTCACAAAGTGATGGTCCCGCCGAAGGCAAGCGGCACTATCGCGACGGTCGTCGAGGCTGGCGACTACAACGTCGACACCACCCTTGCCACGCTCGAGGACGGCACCGAGATCAAGATGTCGCAGTGGTGGCCGGTCCGCCAGGGCCGTCCCTACACGCGCAAGCTCGATCCCACGCATCCGTTCACCACGGGAATGCGGACCCTCGACACCTTCTTCCCGATCGCACTCGGCGGAAACGCCATCATTCCCGGAGGGTTCGGGACAGGGAAGACCGTCACCCAACAGTCGCTCGCAAAGTGGGCCGACGTGGACATCATCGTCTACGTCGGTTGCGGAGAGCGCGGTAACGAGATGACGGAAGTACTCGTCGAGTTCCCTGAGCTCGAGGACCCGCGCACGGGTGCCCCGCTCATGGACCGTACGGTCCTGGTCGCGAACACCTCGAACATGCCGGTGGCCGCACGTGAGGCATCGATCTATGTGGGCGCCACTCTTGCGGAGTTCTACCGCGACATGGGCTACAGCGTCGCCATGATGGCGGACTCCACCTCCCGATGGGGCGAGGCGCTTCGCGAGGTCTCCGGTCGACTCGAGGAGATGCCCGGTGAGGAAGGCTATCCCGCCTACCTCTCCACACGCCTCGCTGCTTTCTATGAGCGTTCCGGACGTGTGCGTCCTCTCGGGACCGACGACCGCGTCGGTTCTGTCACGATTGTCGGGGCGGTCTCACCGGCGGGTGGCGATATGTCCGAGCCGATGACACAGAACTCTCTCCGTGTCACCGGCGCGTTCTGGGCGCTCGATACCTCGCTCGCCCAGCGTCGGCACTTCCCGGCGATTTCGTGGACGAAGAGCTATACGCTCTTCCTCGGCCAGGTCAGCACGTGGTTCGAGGAGAACGTCGCGGGTGACTGGCAGCACGCACGCGAACAGGCGATGTCGATCCTCCAGAAGGAGACCGAGCTTCAGGAGATCGTACAGCTTGTCGGACCGGACGCACTTCCCGAGTCCGAGAAGATCATCCTTGAGGTCGCTCGCATGCTGCGGGAGGACTTCTTGCAGCAGTTCGCGTTCGATGCCATCGACGCCTACTGCCCGCCAAAGAAGCAGTACCTGATGCTCAAGGCGATTCTTGCCTTCAACGACGCGGCAGTCGCCGCACTCAACAGGGGGGTGTCTTTGCGGCAGGTTCTTGAACTTCCTCTAAAGGACGCCATCTCTACCATGAAGACGACACCGCACGACGAGGCGATCGAGATGCTACCTGCATTCAGCGCCAAGATCGCCGAGGATATCGCTGGAATCGAGGTGTACTGACGTGACGCCACAGACGGTGGCCCCTCCCGAGGAGGCCAAGAAGCGCTCTCTGGTCTCGACGGACTATCGGACCATCAGTTACGTGACGGGTCCGCTCGTGTTCGTCGAGAATGTCCACGGCGTGGCATACAACGAGATGGTCGCCCTACGGATGCCGGACGACTCTCGCCGGAGCGGACAGGTACTCGAGATCAGTGGCGAGACTGCGGTCATCCAGGTCTTCGAGGGGACCCAGGGTGTCGATGTCGACGCCACCGAGATCCGGTTCATGGAGGAGGTCGCAAAGGTCGACGTCTCTCCTGACCTCCTTGGCCGGGTGCTCAACGGAACGGGCAAGCCGATCGACGGCGGGTCCCCGATCCTTCCCGAGTATCGGCTCGACATCACCGGTGCGCCGATCAACCCCTATACGCGAGAGAAGCCGGCCGACTTCATCGAGACCGGGATCAGTGCGATCGACGGGCTCGCCACGCTCGTGCGCGGTCAGAAGCTCCCGATTTTCTCCGGCTCCGGACTCCCTGCGAACGAACTTGCTGCGCAGATCATCCGCCAGTCGAGCGTCAAGAGCGGTGAAGAGTTCGCGATCGTTTTCGGTGCGATGGGTATCACCCACCGCGAGGCCGCGTACTTCATGAATCAGTTCGAGACCACCGGTGCGCTCGAGCGCGTCGTGTTCTTCCTCAACCTGGCCGACGACCCCACGGTCGAGCGACTGCTGACCCCGAAGGTGGCACTCACGGTCGCCGAGTACCTTGCCTTCGAGAAGGGCATGCAGGTGCTCGTCGTGCTGTCGGACATGACGAACTACTGCGAAGCCCTGCGTGAGGTCTCGACCGCACGTGAAGAGGTTCCCGGTCGCCGTGGATATCCCGGCTACATGTACACGGACCTTTCGATGATCTACGAGCGTGCGGGACGAATCAAGGGGCGCAGCGGCTCCGTCACACAGCTCCCGATCCTCACGATGCCCGATGACGACATCACGCATCCGATCCCCGACCTCACGGGGTACATCACCGAGGGACAGGTCGTTCTCTCGCGTCAACTGCACCGGCGCGGTGTCTATCCGCCCATCGACGTGCTGCCGTGCCTGTCGCGACTCATGAACCTCGGTATCGGCGAGGGCAAGACGCGCGACGACCATCGCGAGAGTGCGAACCAGCTCTACGCTGGCTATGCCCAGGGTCGTGACTTGCGAAAGCTCGTCGCCATCGTCGGTGAGGAAGCGCTCTCCGACAACGACCGTGCATACCTGCGGTTCGCCGATGAGTTCGAGAAGCGTATCGTCGGTCAGGGCCAGGAGAGTCGCACGATCGAGGAGACCCTCACCATCGGGTGGGAACTCATGGCAGGTCTCCCGATGAACGAGCTCAAGCGAGTTCGCGACTTCATCGACAAGTACCATCCCAGCGCCGGCACCGCCTCCGAAGACCTCTAAGGAGGGAACATGGAGGAAGTCCGACCAACACGTTCAGAGTTACTCGAGCGTAAGCAGCAGATCATGCTTGCCCAACAGGGCATGGACCTGCTCAAGCAGAAGCGCGACGCACTGCTGATCGAGTTCATGGGCGTCATGGACGAGACACTGCGACTCTCCGAGGCGCTGCAGAAGTCCGTCGCCGAGGCACAGTACTCGCTCGCGGTCGCTAAAGCGGTCGATGGCACCGTGACGCTGCGATCTGCGGGAATGGCCACCAAGAGCGAGATCGTCGTGGAAATGACCGGGACGAAGATCATGGGCGTCTCGATCCCAGTCGTCACAAAAGGGGAGAGCCCCATCAGATCCTCGTTCACGCGTGGATACGCGGTCACCGGCGTGACGTCACGTGTCGACGAAACGGCCGACAAGTTCGAGCGCATCCTCGACGTCATCATCGAGTACGCCGACATCGAGACACGTCTGAAGCGTCTCGGCGAGGAGATCCAAAAAACGAACCGTCGCGTGAACGCACTCGAGCAGGTCACGGTTCCCGGCCTAAAGGAGCAGGTGAACTACATTCGTCAGACGCTTGACGAGCGCGCGCGCGAGGATCTGTTCCGTCTCAAGAAGGTCAAGAAGAAGATCGAGCTTAGAAAGAAGCAGTCGGCTCGAGGGTAAGCGGGCGGGAGCCTACGTCCGAGCCAACGCTCTAAGACGAGTTGTGGGGTGGCGTCTCCGACCGGGGGGTTTCGGACGCCACCCCGCCGCATTTCCGTACCACGTTCGCCGCACTCTCGCCTCTGCCGCCTGTGGGAGGTCCGCCAACGCAACAGGCCGTCACCCGGTCTCCCGGCGACGGCCTGCGCTCTTGCGGAAGCGGGGAACCCCCGAACCCCGCATCACGCCTTGTTGATGACCACCTGGGCCACGTCGTTGAGTATGTCGACTGCGTTTCGCGAGTGCTTGCGCAACTCGCGCCCGAGGAGCAGGATGTTGCGGAGATCGTGCATCGCGAGGTGGCCGAATCGAAGATCGTCCCACTGCGCCCGGGCGATATACGCCCACAGTTCGCCGAGGATCCACTCGAGTTCTTCGATGTCGGAGTTGTTCAGCTGCGGCCATTCGGCCTTGAGTCCTTGACGAAGCCGGTCCATCGCACGTTCGACGGCTTTCGCCTTGCGGAGATGGAACGTGCGCATCCCTAAGTCCTCATCGGTAACATCCGGGCGGTTTCTCATCATGATCCACCTTCACCTCCTGCTGGAACTATTCGTCGCGGGGTATCGGCTCCCTTTGTTTTAGAATACGCGTGTAGCTGTACTTACCCACGGAAGGAACCCGATGGAGTTCACCGAGACACTCTCCCGCAGGCGTAGCGTTCGCCACTTCAACAGCAAGCTCGCTGTGAGCGACGAAAATGTGCGCGCACTGCTTCTCGCTGCGGTGAGTGCGCCGACTGCGGGAAACATCCAGCCGTGGCGCTTCACGGTCGTGCGCACGCGTGAGGCACGCGAGCGCCTTGCGGGTGCCCTCCATCAGAGGTGGGCGACCGCTGCACCGGTTGTGATCGTCGTCTCCGTCGACCCCCGGCCGTGCGCTGCCCGATACGGGGACCGTGGCGAGAAGCTCTATTCGATTCAGGACACCGCGGCCGCCGTCACCAACATCCTTCTCGCCGCAGTCGACCGCGGTCTGGCTTCGTGTTGGATCGGTGCCTTCGACACCAGCGCGGTCCGGGACGCGATCGGACTCGTCGATCCTGTCACGCCGGTCGCCGTTCTCCCTGTCGGGTACTCGGCGGAGTCCTCGGCCAAACCTGCACGCCGCCCTCTCGAAGAGGTCACGACATGGCTGTGAGGTCATGGAGAGCCTGACCGCCCTTCGCAATCATATCGGGGACTGCCACCGTTGTCCCCTCGGTGAAACGCGGACGAACCTTGTCTTCGGCGTTGGCCGCGCGGACGCCGATGCCGTCTTCATCGGCGAGGCGCCCGGGCGCAATGAGGACCTACGAGGAGAGCCGTTCGTCGGCGCTGCGGGCAAGCTGCTCGATGAGCTTCTCGCATCGATCGGACTGCAGCGCTCCGACGTCTACATCGCCAACATCCTCAAGTGCCGTCCACCCGGGAATCGCGATCCGCAGCGGGTCGAGATCGAGACGTGTACGCCGTTCCTGCGCGAGCAGGTGCGGATGATCGAGCCGCGGGTCATCGTCACTCTTGGCAACTTCGCCACCCGGTTCGTCCTGCGCACGACCGAAACCATCACCCGACTTCGCGGCACGGCACATCACGCCGGGCGCTACACCGTGCTGCCGATCTTCCACCCTGCAGCCGCACTCTATGACCGCACCAAGCGCGACGTCCTGTTTGCGGACTTCGCCACCTTGAGCGGGCTCATCTCCGCCTCGCAGGCGAAGCCCTCTCCGGCCGAGCCCGTCCAGGAATCGCTCTTCGGGCTATGAGTATCACGGGGCGCATAGAGACCCTCTCGGCCGAGGAGACACGCCGTGCGGGCCGTCTGCTCGGCGAGGTCACTGAGGCGGGCGACGTGGTGGTGCTCACCGGTGACCTCGGCGCGGGCAAGACGGTGTTGGCCAAGGGTGTCGCCGAGGGCCTGGGAATCACCGATCCCATCACGAGCCCGACCTTCAACATCCTGTTGCTCCACCGCGGCAGGATCGATCTGGCACACTTCGACCTCTACCGCCTTGAGACGGCTGCCCAACTCGAGGACATCGATCTATGGGGGGTGCTCGAGGGAGGGGTCGTTGCGCTCATCGAGTGGGGCGACCGCTTCGCTGACGAACTCCCGCCTGACCGGCTCACGGTATCGCTTGCAATCGTCGACGACGAGGCACGCGTGATATCGCTCGAGCCGTCCGGGCCGAGGAGCGTCGCGCTTGCGGCCTCGTTGTTCACCGCGTGGGAAGGGTCGCGCGATGAGTGAGATATTGCTCGCCTTCGACACCGCAACCGACCGATGCGCACTCGCGCTTGGCATGCCGGACGCCGAGGGGCAGCCGCGCGTCGAGATCGCCGACTTCGATGCGCCTCGCGCGGCGCTCGGACGCCTCCTTCCTGCCGTCGAGACCCTCCTTCACGAGTACCGGACCACCCCTGCCGACCTTACCGCAATCGTGGTCGGCCGAGGTCCGGGTTCGTTCACCGGGGTGCGCATCGGCGTGGCCACCGCCAAAGGGTTGGCCCACGCCCTCGGCGTTCCCGCCTACGGTGTGGGGACCCTCGATGCTGTCGCCTGGGGTTGCGCGCCGCTCGCGCAAGGGCTCCTCGGCGTCGTGGGCGATGCGATGCGGGGAGAGGTCTATCCGGCCCTCTTTCGACTCGAGGGTGGCCGGGCGAGCCGTCTGACTCCCGACACGGTCATGCGGCCCGAACTCCTGATCGAGCAGTGGGCCACGCTCGCCGAGCCGCTCCTGCTCGTCGGCGACGGCCTTCGTAGGTACGCTGACGTTCTCACTCCAGGCCTCGCTCCGCGACCGGGTGTCGATCTCTTGCCCGAGGAGTTCTGGCTACCCGGTGGCCGGGGATTGCTCGCTGCCTACGTGGCAGCGTGTGCAGCGGGAGCGGCGGGCGATGGCGACCCGGCCACTCTGCTGCCGATCTACACTCGTCTCTCCGATGCGGAAGAGGCCGAGCGCGCCCGGGACGGTGCGCGATGAGTGCTCACCCGCGTCTCCGCGAGATGTGTGCGGGCGACATCCCTGTCGCTCTTTCGATCGAACAGGTCTCCTTCCCGGTGCCATGGACGGCCGATCACTTCGCCGACGAACTCGTGCGCCCGCGCCGCATTTGGGTCGTGGTCGAAAGCGGGGACGGCGCTCTGCTCGGTTATGGGGG
>CAYGKH010000023.1:0-1354 GCA_964350345.1 uncultured Coriobacteriaceae bacterium | reverse complement strand
GAACCGCGCAGTCGCCGGGGACGCTCGTCGGCAGAACTTCGGTCGCGAGATCTTCACCGAACTACAGCGGCGGGCATACGATGCTGGAGCGCGGCACATCACCCTGGAGGTGTGCGAGGGCAACGATGCGGCGCTCGCGCTCTATCGGGCGGAAGGACTGCGTGTCGCGGGACGCAGAACCGGGTACTACGCGAGCGGAGAGGACGCGCTCATCATGTGGGGCGAACTGGCGCTGACACGGGCAGCAAATCGAGCAGAACTCGTGCTCGCCATCGAGACCTCCTGCGATGAGACCGCCGCGGCAGTGATGCGCGGCGGAACCGAGTTGCTTTCGAGTGTCGTCGCGAGCCAGATCGACTTCCACGCCCGTTTCGGCGGAGTGGTGCCCGAGATCGCCTCCCGCAAGCATACCGAGGCGATCGTCGGCGTCGTCGATGAGGCACTCGAACAGGCGAGCGTCTGCTTCGCTGACCTGGACGCGCTGGCGGTCACGCACGGGCCCGGGCTCATCGGCGCCCTCGTCGTGGGCCTTGCATACGCCAAGGGGGTGGCGCTGGCCACCGGCCTCCCGCTCGTGGGCGTCAACCACCTCGAAGGGCACATCTTCGCCAACGTGCTCGACGACCCGACGATAGCGCCACCGCTTGTCGCGCTACTGGTTTCAGGTGGCCACACGTCGCTCATCCACGCTCCCGAGTGGGGCGTCTACCACACCCTCGGCGAGACGCTTGATGATGCGGCGGGTGAGGCGTTCGACAAGGTCGCGAAGGTCCTTGGGCTCGGGTATCCGGGAGGGCCGGTGATCTCGCGCCTGGCCGAGGAGGGAGATCCGGCCGCTATCGACTTCCCGCGCGCGATGCTGCGTTCGGGCGACTACCGCTTCTCGCTCTCGGGTCTCAAGACCGCGGTCATCAACCACATCCGTCACGAGCGTGAGGCCGGCCGGGAGATCGACGTTCCGGACCTGGCGGCCTCGTTCCAGGCGGCGGTGGTCGATGTCCAGGTCGCGAAGACCGTGCGTGCTGCCCTCGAGCACGGGGTCGACACCGTGTGCCTCGCCGGCGGGGTGGCCGCCAACCCGTCGCTCAGGGAGTCACTGCGCGAGGCTCTTTCTGCGAAAGGAATCCGGCTGTCGGTGCCCGCATTTGCGCTCTGCACCGACAACGCGGCGATGATCGCTGCTGCGGGCACATGGCGCCTCCGGCGTGGAGATCTCCTCGGCCTTGATGCCGAAGCGGTGTCGGACCTGCGGATCGACTCCTAGCCGACATGGTGGGAACGGGCGGTGCATATCTGCCATTGGGGGTAGTCGGTTAGCTCCACCTGCCCCAAGATGTTGTAGTGGACAATTCAG
>CAYGKH010000022.1:0-18871 GCA_964350345.1 uncultured Coriobacteriaceae bacterium | reverse complement strand
TATTGTGAGTCAACGAATCAGTCGCTCGAGTACCTTTTATTCTGAGGCATCACGTCGCGCGCGTTGCGCGCGCGTTGCGTACGGATTCTCCGGATTCTCCGGTTCGCTCCACGCCATGCGAGACCCACTCAAGGACCCGCAGAGCATCCTCCTCATCCAGGTGCCGCACCGTGAAGACGGCCGTTGCGGGACTCGCCGCCACACGCACAGATAGCGTCGCAAGCCCGACCCTCTTCTGAAGGGGGTGCTGGCTGACTGCGGCTGACTGGATGCGGCGGCGGCGGACCAAGGCAGTCGACCGCCCGAAGCCGCGCCACCGAATACCGAGCACGTCCCCGGTGATCCCCCAAGCAGCGTCCTGATACGCGAGACGTGCCCATCCCGCGGCCACGACAGGCACCACGAGAACGATCCACCCGAACGGCACGAAGACTGCGAGCGGAACAGCGATCAACAGCGGCACGGCGGCCGCCCGAACGATGTAGCGTCTCCGTGAGCGCTCGGGAAGCGGCAGGAGTCGCGGGGGCGTATGCCCGGGGACCATGAGGTCACAGAAACGGCGAGCTTCTGGTCTGGTGAGGAGCGGATGGAGGACCGTGGGTCCGAACTCACTGCTGACAGCGATACCCGCGCTGTCCACGCCGACGGTGATCCTGCCGATCATCTGGCGCAGCGGTCCCTCCACGAGCCTAACGGCCTGGACACGGTCGAGCGGCACGTTGCGCGTGTTTCGCTGGAGAAGGCCCTGCTCCACACGCACCTCGCCGTTCGTCCTCACCGTTGCGAACTCCCAGTACTGCAGAAGCGTGGTCACGCTGCCGACGACCCAGGCGAACAGCAAGGTGAGCAGTGCAAAGAATCCGAATAAAGCCAGGACTGTCCACGTGGCGGATTCCGAGAGCCACTCTCCGATGAACTCCTCGGGCAACACAGGTACCAGGAAAACGGCGAGTGGGCCGGTCGCGGCGAGCGCGAGGATCCCGGCGTTTGATGTCGTCGCGACGATGAACGTCTCGCGACCACTCAGGCGCCATGTCGGACCCGCGGCGGCAGGAGTGGCTTCCTGGCCGATGTCCTCGGCCACAGCATCACCGTTCCCGCCCGGTGCCGTCACGCCGGGAACCTCCCCAGCCGCTGCGGCACCCCGCATCCGCAGTACCCGTGCCAGATCGGCCGCCTCGTCCTCGAGCAGGGCCGGTATCGAGACCTCGGGTTCCTGGCTCTTGCCGGCGGTATGGATGTCCAGCGTCACCAGACCGAGGACCCGAAATACGAGATTGGCCTTGGTGTCGACGGACTGTATGCGCTCGGATGTCAACCGCGTGCTCCTGCGGATCAGCAGCCCTTGTTCGACGCGCAGTGCTCCCTCCTCCACGTGGAAAGTGAACCGCCGCCACTGGGCCCAGGCAAGGATAAGGGCGCCCCCGATCGCGAGGAAGAGGGCGGCGGCGACGAGTGCCACCCCCATCGCGAAGCGGGGATCGTCCAGTACTGCGTCGTATGCGAAGATCACCCCGACGATCGGAGCGATCATGGCGCTGAGGTTGCGAAGGCTGTAGAGAAGAACCCCCGCCGGATGAGCGTGGCGAGGCTCAGACCACATCTTCGGTCACCCGGGCAAGCGCCGCTATCCGATCGCGCAGGCGGTCCGCGACATCATCGGAGAGCGCAGGAATCTCATGCTCCCCTCCCGCTGTCGCAACGGTCACGGTCGAGAGCCCGAAGGCCCTGAGCAGCGGCCCCGCCTTGGTGTCGACATGCTGGACACGCGTCATGGGCACGAGTGTCCGTTTGCGGATCCACAGGCCATGCCGCAGGTAGATCTCGTCCTCCGAGACCTCATAACGCCACCGCATCCAGCGCACCTTGGGGATCACGACGACCATCACGATCGCGGCAATAATGAGTAACGCCACCCCGAGCAGCGCAGGGAGCGGCGAAATCATGTCGATAAAGGCAAGACCTCCGAACACTCCGACCCCGATCGCGGCAGGGAGAGCGCCGCCGGCACCAGCGATACGCCAGACGGTAACGGCGCGATCGTCGATACGTTCACTGGGGTCGGGTCTCATGACTCTCCTTTCACACGGCCATAGCAGACTAGTGGCAGTGTAGCGAAGCTCGTGCTCCTCTGCGCTACCCGGAGATATCGATCGGGAAGGGCTTAGCGAAGTGGCACGCTGCGCGATGACCCGGCGAGACCTCGGCGAGCGGGGGCTCCTCCTCGGCGCACTTCGGGAACTGCGCGATCGGGCATCGTGTGTGGAAGCGGCATCCGCTCGGCGGCTCGATCGGGCTTGGGACGTCGCCCTGCAGGATGATACGTTCACGAGTGCGCTGCTTCTGCGGATCCGGCACCGGGACCGCCGAGAGAAGCGACTGCGTGTACGGGTGGCTCGGGGCCTCGTACAGCGCCCTCCAGTCTGAGATCTCCACGATCTTGCCGAGATACATCACCGCCACGCGGTCCGAGATGTGTCGGACCACCGACAGGTCGTGAGCGATGAACAGGTAGGTAAGGCCGAAGGTGTCCTGCAACTCATCGAGCAGGTTGACCACCTGGGCCTGGATCGAGACGTCGAGCGCGGAGACGGGCTCGTCGCAGACGATGAGCCGGGGGCGGAGCATCAGTGCCCGCGCGATGCCGATGCGCTGCCGCTGCCCGCCGGAGAACTCGTGCGGGTACCGGTTGATGTGCTCGGGGTTGAGGCCGACCACCTCGAGCATCTCCCGTACCTTGTCGCGACGCTCGACACGGTCCCCGATCCCGTGTACGACGAGTGGTTCCCAGACGATCTCACCGATCGTCATCCGGGGATTGAGAGAAGCGTACGGGTCCTGAAAGATGATCTGGACCTCGCGGCGGAACTCTTTGAGGGTCCGGGTCCGCATCGAGCCGACGTCGTGCCCGTCGAACGTGATCGTTCCGGAGGTCGGCTTGAGCAGCCGCATCACGCAACGACCCGTCGTCGACTTGCCACACCCTGACTCGCCGACAAGGCCGAGGGTCTCGCCGGCGTTCACGGTGAACGAGACGTCGTCGACCGCGTGAACCTTACGCCCGAAGCGCGAACTCACCACGCCCTGCTCCACCGGAAAGTGCTTACACAGACTGTCGACCCGCAGCAGCTCACTCATCTGCGGCCACCTCCCCGACAGCGCGGGCGGCACCTCGGCGGAAATCGGGTTCGGTCGCGAAGTGACACGCCGCGAGGTGGTCCTCGCCGACTTCTCGCAGCGGGGGAACGTCCGTCACGCACACATCCTGTGCGAAGCGACAGCGCGGATGGAACGCACAACCCGAGGGAACGTCGATGAGGCTCGGAGGCTGGCCGGAGATCGGCAGCAGCGAACCTTTCTCGTCGACGTCGTGGCGAGGCAGGCTATCGAGTAGTCCCCACGTGTAGGGGTGCCTCGGCTGATAGAATATCCGGTCGGAAGTCGTATACTCGACCTGCTTGCCCGCGTACATGACCATCACATCCTCGGCCACATCGGCCACTACGCCCAGATCGTGGGTGATCATGATGATGGCGGTGCCGAGACGCTCCTGGATGCCGATCATGAGCTCGAGGATCTGTGCCTGGATGGTGACGTCGAGCGCGGTGGTAGGCTCGTCGGCGATCAGAATGTCAGGATCGCATGCGAGCGCCATCGCGATCATCGCTCGCTGTCTCATCCCGCCGGAGAACTGGTGGGGATAGTCGTTCGCCCGATCGCGCGGATGCGGTATGCCGACCATCTCCAGCAACTCGACCGCGCGCGCAAGGGCTTGCTTACGGCTCATCCCTTTGTGCAGCGTGAGCGACTCACCGACCTGACGGCCGACCTTGAACACCGGGTTGAGCGAGGTCATCGGGTCTTGAAAGATCATCGCGATGCGATCGCCGCGCAGCTCGCGAACCCGCCGTTCGTTCATCTGCAAGACGTCGTCGCCCTTGAACAGAACCTCACCGCTGATGATCTTACCCTGCGGCTCCTGGACAAGGCGCATGATCGAAAGTGCCGTGACGGACTTTCCCGATCCCGACTCCCCCACGACCGCAAGCGTCTTACCCGACTCGAGGGAAAACGACACCCCGTCGACCGCTTTGACGATCCCGTCGCGCGTCGTGAAGTGTGTGGCGAGATTCTTGACCTCGAGGAGAGTCGACATCAGGTCAATCCTTCATCTTCACGTCAAGAGCATCCCGCATGCCGTCGCCCATCAGGACGAACGCGAGCACGGTCGTCAGGATCGCGAATCCGGGCCAGATAGTCAGCCACGGGGCGGCGAACATCAGTGACTTCGCGTCGGAGAGCATCAACCCCCACGAGGGTGTCGGAGGCTGCACACCCATGCCGAGGAACGACAGTGCGGCCTCGGTGATGATCGCGCCACCGATGCTCATCGTGCCGTACACGATGATCGGCGCGATCGCGTTCGGCATGATGTGCCGGAACATGATCCGCAGGTCCGACGCGCCCATCGCACGTGCCGCATCGACGTACTCCGTCTGCTTCACCGACAGGATCGAACTGCGAAAGACGCGCGCGATCGACGGCCAGCCAAGGATGCCGATCGCGATGAAGACGTTGCGGTAACTCGGCCCCAGGACAGCGATGAGTGCGATCGCGAACAATATGTACGGGAAAGAGAAGAAGACATCGGCCGAGCGCATCACGATAGAATCGAGGACGCCCCCGTAGTAGCCAGATAGGGCACCCGCAAGCAGGCCGATCACCAGCGAGATCGACACTGCCAGCACCCCGACCGTGAGAGAGACCCGCGCGCCGTAGACGACACGCGCGAACACGTCCCTACCGAGCTTGTCGGTCCCGAAAGGGTGCTCCATCGAGGGCGGCTGGAGGTTCGCGCCGGGAGTGGTGTTCACGGTGAGCGGATCGCCGAAGGTCCCGGGCATCCACAGATCCGCCGAGACAGCGGTGATGGTCACCGCGATGATCCAGACCAGTCCTGCGATCGCGAGTCTGTTCTTGCGAAGGCGGCGCCATGCGTCCCCCCACAGCGTCCGGCTCGCGCTCGAACTGCGGGCAGGCTCCCTGTCAGATTCGCTTCTCATTCCGTTGCACCCCCGTACCTGATCCGGGGGTCGAGCAGTGCGTAACTCAGATCAACGAGCAAGTTGATGACCATCACAACGAACACGATGATAATCACGCCACCCATGACGATCGGCCAGTCCCGCTGTCCGACCGCGAGGAATATCTCCCGGCCCACGCCGGGCCAGCTGAAGACAGTCTCGGTGAGGATCGCCCCGCTCATCATCACACCGAAGTCGATTCCTATGAAGGTCACGACCGGGATGAGCGCGTTCTTGAGAGCGTGACGAAAGGTTACCGCGCGGTTGCTCAGACCCTTCGCGCGTGCGGTACGTATGTAGTCCTGACCCATCGCCTCGAGCATCTGGCTACGCATGATGCGAGCAACGTATGCTGTCGACACCGATGCCAGGGTTATCGCCGGAAGGATGAGGTGGACCCAGTCGGGGAAGTTCGCCGAGGACATCTGGGAAATCGGCAGGTAAAACGCCCCGCCAGTCCACTCTTTGAGTTTGAGGCCGAAGAATATCTGAAAGAGCATACCCAGCCAGAACACCGGCACCGAGACAAGCACCGATGTGGAGAGTGTCACCAGCACATCCATGAAGGAGTACTGCCTGACCGCCGAGATGATCCCGGCCGTCAGGCCCAGGACGACTTCGACAAGGATGCCCGCGAGGGCAAGGCGCAAGGTGTTGGGGAACTTCTCGGCAAGGATGTCGACGACCGGACGGCCACGCTGGTATGACTCGCCGAGATCACCCTGGACCAGGTTCTGCAGATAGATCACATACTGCGTGTGCAGGGGCTGGTCGAGTGCGTGCTTCGAGACGATCTGCGCACGCAGCTCTTCAGAGATCGCGCGCTCTCCGGTGATCATCCGGACCGGGTCACCCGGAAGCACTCCGGGCGCGCGCAAGATGAACAGGATCAGAGTCACGCCGACGAATACAGGGATCATCTGAAGTATTCTGCGGGCGATGTACTTGAGCATTTCTCCGTCTCGTCCCGTCAGGTGAGGGGTGGTAGGAAACTCGCGCCGTCGGGACGCCCGGGTGGGCGCCCCGACGCACGCATCGATCCCTTGCTATGGGATGTTCCCTACTGCTGCAGCCAGACCCGCTGGAAATCGAACAGGCCGTTAGGGCTGTAGACTCCATCCATGACCCTGTCAGACGCGACATGGAAGTGACGGTAGAACATGAGCGGTATGACAGGCGCTTCTTCACCGATCGTACGCTCGATCTCGCGGTAAAGCTCTATGCGCTCGTCATCGTCAGTCGTGCGACGAGCGGTTTCGAGCATCTCGTCGACTTTGGTGTTGCTGTAGAACGCGAAGTTGTCGTCGCCACCCGACTTGAAGAGCGGGTAGAGGAAGTTGTCCATGATCGGGTAGTCGGCGACCCAGCCGAGACGACCTATCTGGTAGGTGCGCTCAGTCAGCTTGTCGAGATACTGCGCCCACTCCGTACCCTCAAGCTCCGACTCGATACCGATGGCTGCAAGGTCACTCTGGACGAGCTGCAAGATGTCCTCGTGGCCCGCACCGGTGTTGTACTCGAGCTTGATCGTCGGGAAGCCCTCACCATCCGGGTAACCGGCCTCGGCGAGCATCTCCTTGGCGACCTCGACGTCGTAGCGCGAGTAGTCCCACGCATCGTCCTGGAAGCCGAAGATACCATCCGGAACGATTCCGGTTGCGGGCTCACGGGTGTCCTCGAAGACGGTCGTGCAGATCGCCTGACGATCGATCGCGAGCGACAGCGCGCGGCGAACATCGGCATCTTGAAGAACCTCGTCCTCGTTGTTCATGAGGAGAAAGTAGGTGGCAAGCTCGGTGCCGAGCACGACCTGCTGACCGGGGTTGACTGTGTAGCCGTCAACGCTCTCACCGTACTGGTCCACGGTCGCCTGGATCTGGCCGGTGGGAATCTGCGTGAAGTCGACATTGCCGACCTGGAACTCGAGGAAAGCCGTGTCCGGGTCTGCGAGGATCTTGTACTCGATCGCGTCGATGTAGGGCATGTCGCCGTAGTAGTCAGCGAACTTCTCGACCTTGATGTACTGGTCGCGTGCCCATGGCTCGCTCATCTTGAACGGCCCGTTGCCGATCGGCATCTCGCCGAAGTCCCCGGCCTCGACCTCTTCGGCGGGTACCGGCGCAAGAGCCGGGTGTCCGACGACATACTCGAAGTCGGCGAAGGCGTACTGCAGGGTGACCTCTAGCGTGGTGTCGTCGACTGCAACGACACCCTCAAGCTCGGTCGCGCTACCGTCCTGCATCTCGTCAAAACCCTGTACGGCCGAAAGGTGGTACGCGATCTCGGACTCGTTGACAGGATTGGCGATCCGCTCCCATGCGTACTTGAAGTCCTGGGCGGTCACGTCCCGGCCGTTATGGAACTTCGCACCCTCGACCAGACTGAAGGTCCAGACCGTGGCGTCCTCATTGGACTCCCAGGTCTCGGCAGCAGCCGGCTGGACCTCTGAGGTCAACGAGTCGAAGGTGACCAGGCTGTCGAAGAGAACCTGACCTACCTGGGTACCCTCGGACTCCTGAAGGTTGACCGGATCGATGTACGCGGGCTCATTGATGTAGAAGTTGAATGTCCCACCCTCCACAGGACCTTCGGCCGGAGCATCGGGCTTCGCGGGGTCCTCAGACTCTGTCGGCCCGCACCCACCCAGGCCAACGAGTGAGAAAGCCAGACCGAGCACGAGAAGCATCGCTATAGACGTTCGGATTCTCTTTGACAATGTCGTGCCTCCCTTCACTGCGAACCTGTCCGTGAACAGGCAAACTACACGTCCATACGTAGACCAGTGTCCCCCTCTTGTCGCAGTAAGGCAAGGGCATGAAGGCCGGTCTGAAGAGCCGCAAACGCGAGCGCGGAAAAGCCAAAGAGGGCCGCTGCATACGGCCCGTTCTTCGATACATCATGTCGTGTAGTCCTGGGGTTGTTACCCTCCAGGACTATACGTCACCATGAGCACCAGCGTGGTGATAGAGAACGCGATAGCTGCACCTATGGTGTAGCGGTCGAGGTTCTTCTCGATGATGCCGGTACCCGAAGACGTCGGCGACATCACCCCGGTGAACATCGACGAGACGCCAGTACCCTTACCGGAGTGGAGCAAGACGAGAACGATGAGCCCGAACGATACGAGCACATGTATGACCAGGATGAATGCGACGAACACGTTCACGCGGGACACTCCTTAGCGTCGACGTACGACTGCGATTGCTCAAGCGGCCACTCAGTATACCAGGAGGTTGCGACCCGTCCACTCGGCCGGTCCAGGGAGGCCGAGGAGCGCTGTCACCGTGGGGGAGACATCAGCTAAAATCCCATCGTCGACAACAGCCGTAACACCGTCGACCACCGCAAGAAAAGGCACGTCAGAGGGTGTATGAGCCGTGAAAGCACTGGAACCATCGTCTGCGAACATCTGCTCCGCGTTACCGTGGTCGGCGGTGATCAGCGCCACTCCCCCGCTCTCGCGGATCGCACGTACCACACGCCCGACACCCGCGTCGACCGCTTCGACAGCGGCTACGGCGGCATCGAAGACGCCCGTGTGTCCGACCATGTCGCAGTTAGCGTAGTTCACGATGTAGACGTCAGCCTTATCCTGCTCGATCGCTGCAACCAACTCGTCAGTGACCCCCGGCGCACTCATCTCCGGCTGAAGGTCATACGTCGCGACCTTCGGACTCGGGACTAAGACACGCTCCTCGCCCGCTTTTGGCTCCTCGGCTCCTCCATTCAGGAAGAATGTGACGTGAGCATACTTCTCGGTCTCGGCGATGTGGAACTGCCGGAGACCAGCCCCGGCGATCACATCAGCGAGCACGCAACGGGGCAGACTCTTGGGAAACGCGACCGGGGCAGCAATGAGCGGATCGTACTCGGTGAGGCAGACGAAGTGGACCTCGGGCACCCGAGGACGCTCGAACCCGGCGAACTCCGGATCGACGATGGCCCGGGTGATCTGACGGGCACGGTCAGGGCGGAAGTTGAAGAAGATCACGGTGTCGCCGTCGGACAGTGTCGCAACAGGCGGCGCGACGGCGCCCTCCTCAACGACCCTTGTGGCCACCACAGGTGCCACGAACTCGTCGGTCACTCCTTGCTCGTACGACGCCCTGACCGCACGCGTGGCGGACTTCGCCGAGACGGCCCCCTCACCGAGCACCATCGCCCGCCAGGCTCGCTCTACGCGATCCCAACGATTGTCGCGATCCATCGCCCAGTAACGGCCCATCACCGTCGCGACCTGGCCGACACCCTCCTCGGCCATGAAGCGCTCTAGGTCCGCGACGAAGCCCGCGCCGGAGTCTGGAGCCACATCGCGACCATCGAGAAAGCAGTGGACGAAGACACGGCTCGCCCCGCGGCGGACGGCGAGCCGCAGTAGCGCATAGAGATGATCGCGGTGGCTGTGCACACCACCGTCCGAGAGTAGTCCCATGAAGTGCACGGCTCCACCGGAGGCGATAGCAGAATCGACGGCCGCGTCGAGCACGGGGTTGGAGTCGATCGACCCATCGGCGATCGCGGCGTCGATGCGGGTGAGATCCTGGTAGACGACCCGGCCCGCGCCGATGTTGAGGTGTCCGACCTCGGAGTTGCCCATCTGCCCCTCGGGCAGACCGACAGCCAGACCCGACGCCTTCAGCCGACCGTGCGGATAGCGCTCGAAGAGTGCATCGAGTTCGGGTGTCTCGGCGGACGTGATGGCATTGCCCGATCCGGGCTCGGCCAATCCGTACCCGTCCATGATGATGAGCGCGAGGGGTGTGCGGGACTCACTCACCTGGCGGCCTCGACGATGCCGGCGAACGAATCGGCCTGCAACGCCGCGCCACCTACCAGTGCGCCGTCGATGTCCGGCTCGGCGAAGAACGTCGCCGCGTTCTCGGGCTTCACCGATCCGCCATACAGAACGCGGGCCTGTATGGCGGCCGGCTGACCGAAGATCGCTCCCACTGTCGCGCGGATCGAGCGTGCCACGTCGTTGGCGCCTTCGGGAGTCGGGGTGCGGCCGGAGCCGATGGCCCAGACAGGCTCGTAGGCGATCACGAGTCGTGCCGCCTGCTCGGCGCTCAACCCCTCCAGCGCGGCGCGCACCTGCCCGCGCACGAACGACTCGGTCTCCTCGGCCTCCCGGACCGCAAGCGACTCGCCCACGCATACGATCGGAACCATACCGGCCTCGAAAACAGCATGCACCTTCTTGTTGACGGTCTCGTCGGTCTCGCCGAAGTACTCGCGCCGCTCTGAGTGACCGACGATCACGTAGTCGCAGCGCAGGTCGACGAGCATGCGCGGAGAGATCGCACCGGTGAACGCGCCCTCGGCCTCCCAGTGCATGTCCTGGGCACCGAGTCCCATCTGAAGGCGATCGAGCTCGATCACTGTCGACACGCTCTTCAGCGCCGTGAAGGGCGGACAGACGACGACCTCGACCTTTTCCCAGATGTCGCGCACGAGCTCTTCGAGGTTCTGGACAAGGATCGCCCCTTCACCTGCGGTCTTGTACATCTTCCAGTTGCCTGCGACCATCGGTCGGCGTGCCATGTGATCCCCCTACCTGTCCTGCAGGGCATCGATACCCGGCAGGCTCGACCCCTCCAGCACCTTCATGGACGCGCCGCCGCCCGTCGAAACGAACGTCACGCGCTCCTCCAGTCCGAACTTCTTCAAGGCTGCGACCGAATCACCGCCGCCGATCACCGAGACGGCCCGGTTGTTGCGGGCCACCGCTGTGGCGATCTCACGAGTGCCGGTCGTGAACGGCGTCATCTCGAAGACGCCCATCGGCCCGTTCCAGAAGATCGTCTTGGCCGAGGAGATGGCATCTTTGAAGAGTTCGACCGAGGTCGGACCGATATCGAGGCCCAACGAGTGAGCTGGTATCTCCTCGCGACCCACGATAGTGGTGTCCGCATCCTCGGTGATCTCCTCGGCCACCACGAAGTCGACCGGGAGCAGGAGGTCCACTCCGTTGCCGGCCGCCTTCTCAAGCATCTTCTTAGCCGGCTCGACCCACTCTTCCTCCACAAGACTGCGCCCAACGTCGATGCCCTTCGCAACGAGAAGCGTGAAACACATCCCGCCGCCGATGATGACCGTGTCCGCGCAGTCCAGGAGCCGGTCTATCACACCGAACTTGTCGGAGACCTTCGACCCGCCAAGTATCGCCACGAACGGATGTTCAGGCCCGAGGAGCATGCGCTTGAGAGTCTTGACCCCGCGGGCGAGGAGCATCCCAGCGTAAGCCGGGAGATAGTCGGCCACACCAGACGTCGAAGCGTGGGCACGGTGAGCGGCCCCGAACGCGTCGTTGACGAAGATGTCGCCGAGGGATGCGAGATCGCGCGCGAAGCCGGGGTCGTTGGCCTTCTCACCAGGATGGAAGCGGACGTTCTCGAGCATGAGGATCTCGCCATCGACCATCCGCTCGACCGCTTCGCGCGCATCGGCGCCGACGATGTCGTCGACGAACACCACGTTGCGTCCCATGAGGCGCTGCAACACGCGACGAACGGGGCGAAGCGAGTACTGCGGATCGGGTTCGCCTTTCGGCCTGCCGAGATGGCTCATGACGATGACCCGTGCCCCGTGATCCACAAGGTAGCGCAGGGTGGGTAGCGCGGCACGGATACGCGTGTCGTCGGCCACGGCGCCCTCGTGCAAGGGCACGTTGAAGTCGACGCGCACCAGCACACGCCTGCCCTTCACGTCGACGTCCCTGACGGTGAGTTTCTCCAACATCGTCCCTCCCGGTCCGGTGGCGCACACGGCGGGACCCGGCCCGGGTCCCGCCGCATCTCTCAACGTCAGCGCACTTATGCGCTCATGTACTTGATGAGGTCCTTAACGCGGCTCGAATAGCCCCACTCGTTGTCGTACCACGACACGCACTTCACGAAGTTGCCTGTCCCGCCCATGACCATCGTCTGGAGAGAGTCGAAGACGGAGGAGGCCGGGTTACCGACGACGTCGATGGAGACGATCGGATCGGTGCAGTACTCGAGGTACCCCTTCATCGGGCCCTCGGCGGCAGCCTTCATCGCAGCGTTGATCTCCTCGGCGGTCACGTCACGACCGAGTTGGGCCACGAGGTCGACGACGGAACCGTCGGGCGTGGGGACACGCATCGACATGCCATCGAGCTTGCCTTTCATGTCGGGCATGACCAGCCCGATCGCCTTGGCGGCGCCGGTGCTTGTGGGGATGATCGATGCGGCTGCGGTACGTGCCCGGCGCAGATCCTTGTGAGGCGCATCGAGCGTGACCTGGTCGTTGGTATAGCTGTGAATCGTGTTCATGAAGCCGCTCACCAGACCGAACTCGTCGCGAAGCACTTTGGCGAAGGGTGCGAGGCAGTTCGTAGTGCACGAAGCGTTGGAGACGATGTGGTGCTTGCTCGCGTCGTACTCTTCGTGGTTGACGCCGAGCACGATTGTGATGTCCTCGTTGCTCGCAGGAGCCGAGATGAGCACCTTCGACGCGCCCGAGTCGATGTGTGCCTTGGCCTTCGTGCCGTCGGTGAAGAAGCCGGTGGACTCCACAACGAGGTCGACACCGAGTGCTCCCCACGGCAGGTTCGCCGGATCGCGTTCTGAGAGCACCTTCACGATCGTGCCATCAACCGAGAAGCCATCCCCGGCAGCCTCGACAACGCCACCGAAGCGACCGTGGACCGAGTCGTACTTGAGCAGGTGCGCGAGCGTCTTGGCATCGGTCAGATCGTTGACTGCGACCACCTCGATAGCCAGGTCGGCCGCGCATGCGCGATAGACAAGGCGCCCGATACGTCCAAACCCGTTGATGCCGACCTTGATCGTCATGGTGCTTCCCTTCCCTTGTGGCGCCCCGTGTCCGTGCCGGGCGCCATGCGAACGCCCGCTCCCTCCGCCGGGAGCCGAACGTGACCTCTCCCTATCCGTCGCCCGAGGATTCCCGTGCCACCAGCTCCTCGATACGCCTGATCCTATGATATACCGCCGACTTCGAGAGCGGGGGGTCTGCAAGCTCGCCGAGTTCACGTAGGCTCACTTCGGGATGTTTCAGCCTAAGAGCCGCGAGCTCGCGCAACGCCGTCGGCAGGCTGGCGAGCCCGCGAGTCTGATCGAGGACGCGTATCGCCTCAAGTTGGGAGATCGCCGCCTCGGTGGACTTCTGCAGGTTTGCAGTCTCGGCGTTGACCAGACGGTTCACCGCGTTGCGCATCGACTTCACGATTCGAACGTCTTCCGTGCGCAGCAACGCCTGGTGCGCCCCCACCAATGCCAGGAAGGTGACGATCGGCTCGGCTCCTTTGAGATAGACCGAGTACAGCCCCCGCCTCCTGGTAATCTTCGCATGGATCCCGAAACGAGCCATCACCGCGAGCAGATCGCCTGCCATCTGCTCGGTTTCGGCGGTGAGCTCGAAGTGGAAGTCTCCATGGGGATCGGCTACGAAGCCCCCGCCGAGGAACGCTCCCCTGAGGTATGAGATCGCACAGCAGTCCCGGCGCACGATCCTCGGCATGATCCCGTAGGTGAGCGAGAAGGACTCGTCGAGCACGCCGAGTTCGTTCAACGCCTGCGCGAGCCTCGGCTGACTGATCACCGTGATGAGATAGTTGTTCGTCTTGTGAAGCACGCTGCGTCGGACCGTGAGTTCGGTCTTGAGGTCATAGAGGCCGTGGAGGAGCTTGATCGTCTTGCGGGCCACAGGCGCGGTCTCGGTCGCGATTTCGAGCCGGTAACGTTCCTTGCCGGTGATGTGCAGCGTGCCCTCGACGCGGACGAGCGCCGCCAGCTCAGACCGCCGGCAGCACCCGCGTTTCAGCTCGATGCGAGAGAGCTCGTCTTTGACTTCAGCCGTGAACGACACTTGAGTCCGCAAACCCCCCGAGTACGCGACACAACTTGCTGCGGGAGTGGTGACGGCGGTCTATCGGGTCGACCACGTCAGCCACAACGATACGCACTCCCCTGGCCTCGATGCGTGCGATCACATCAGGACCGGTATCGACGACCTCGACCGGCCGGTCAGAGCCATCGTACACCAGACACCGGCCGGGTTGTGCCGGTGTCTGGTCCGCCCCGTGGACGACCACGTCGTCGAACACCCCGTCCAGGCCGTGGCCGAGAAGAACCTCGAAGTGATCAGCCGCGTCCATGCCGCCCGTCTCACCGCGCTGGTTCGCGACGTTGCAGACGTAGACGCGCCTTGCCCGGGTCTCCCGGAGCGCATCTGCGATACCGGGAACGAGCAGGTTGGGGACGAGCGACGTGAAGAGGCTTCCGGGCCCCACGACCACGAGCTCGGCCTGGCGAATCGCCTCTGCCGCCGGGGGATACGCTTCCGGATCGGGTGGCTCGAGCCTGACGTGTGCGAACGGGCCGCAACTCGTTGCGATGAGCGCCTGGCCCGAGACCGGGTTTCCGGCCGAGTCGGTCGCATGCAGCGAGATGTCCTCCAGTGTCGACGGCAGGACCCTCCCCCGGACGCCAAGGAGTCGCCCCGCCTCCTCTATCGCAGCAGGGAACGATCCTGTGATGTCGGCGAGTGCGGCGATCATGAGGTTGCCCAACGCATGCCCGGCGAGCCCTTCGCCGTGTGGAAAGCGGTACTGAAAGAGCGATGCGAACCGGCTTTCGGCATCGCCGAGGGCGACCAGGCAGTTACGGATGTCGCCCGGTGGCAACATGCCGAGTTCGGTGCGCAGTTTGCCGGTCGAGCCACCATCGTCGGCCATCGTGACGACGGCAGCGGTCTCATAGCCGAGTTCGACAAGGCAGCGCAGCACCCCCGGAAGGCCGGTACCGCCCCCCATTGCGACGGCACTGCTCACGACGCTCACCGGCGCTCCCTGTCCTTCGCGATGTCGCGATGGCTCACCGCCACCCGATACCCTCGCTGCCCGAGGAACCGGGCGGTCTCCTCGGACAGGGCGACGCTACGGTGCATGCCGCCGGTACAGCCGAGCGCGACGATAAGGTGCGTCTTGCCCTCCATAAGGTAGCTCGGCGCGAGAATGGCAAGGAGGTCGAACCACTTCTCGGTGAACTCGATGGTCTCGGGACGCTTGAGCACGAACTGCCGCACGGGCTCATCGAGTCCCGTATGCGGGCGCAACTCGGGGATGTAGTACGGGTTGGGCAAGAACCGAACGTCCATGACGATGTCGGCGTCGGTCGGCAACCCGTACTTGAAGCCAAAGGATACGACTGTCACGGCGAGCGATGCGACCAAGCTCCCGGAGAAGAAACGGTCGCGGATAGCGGCGCGCAACTCCGAGGGCTTGAGGACGCTCGTATCGATGATGAGGTCTGCGCGAAAACGGATATCTGCCAGCGCGGCACGCTCGTGCGTGATGCCGTCGACCACCGAGTCTCCCTCCACGCACAGCGGGTGGCGACGGCGGGTCTCCTTGAATCGCCGAACGAGCGAGTCGTCATCAGCCTCGAGGAACAGGAGGCGGAACGGCACTCCGGCTTCTTCGATGTTGCGGAGTTCCCCGATCAACTCCTCGAAGAACTCCTTCGCCCGCACGTCGCAGACGACCGCGATGCGGCGGATACGGCTGCCCGGAAGACGCGTGAGTTCGACGATCTGCCGAATGAACGCTGGCGGCAGGTTGTCGATGCAGAAGTAGCCGAGGTCCTCGAACGTGTGGATCGCCTCACTGCGACCAGCCCCCGACATCCCTGTGATGACCACGAGTTCGGGAACGGTGCCGGGCGCCGACCCTTCGTCAGCAGCAAGGTCCGGAACGCACCCTTCGATGTCTTCGGCGGACATAGGCAACCTCAGTCCCTATCGATGGCCGACGAGAAGAACGTGCTTACAACCGAGATCAGCACCGCGGCGATGAGCGTCTGGAAGAACCCTGTGATCTCGACGCCCGGGACGAGCCACGCGACGATGTAGAGCATCAGCGCGTTGAGGACCAGCGCGAACAGCCCGAGTGTCAGCACGGTGATCGGCAGCGAGAGGAATCCGAGTACCGGGCGTACGAAAGCGTTGAGCAGCGCGAGGACCGCGGCAGCCCACAGTGCGGCGGTGAAGCTGTCGACGTCGAGAAGCCATCCGCCGGACAGATAGGCCACACCGAAGATCGCGGCGGCGGAAACGAGCATGCGAAGGACGAAGTTCACGCGTGTACCTCCTCGGCAGGTGCCGGTCGAATCCGGTCGTGCTTGTGATGGAGTATACCCGCTGTGGCTGACACATCAGCCGCTGTGGTCAGGGAATCGCCTGCTACCGCCAGCCGCCGAAGTACTCGCGCACGAGACTCCCTGTTCGGGCGAGCAGCATCTGCTGGCGCTCCCATGTCAGCGCGATCACCAGCATGGCGATCCCGATCACGCCGAGGACGGCCCACCAGAACTCGACCAGCAAGAAGAACGAGCGCCACACAGAGACGAAGACGAGCGCCGCGATGCCGCCGAACAGGTAGCCGCGCACCCGCAAGAGCACCCCTGCCGTGATCGCAGCGAGCGAGAGGCCGACCGCCCACACGCTGTGAGTGAAAGCGTCGGAGGTGGTGCGGGCCGAAACGGCGAGCAGGGCAGGAAGCCACGCGGCACATGCGACCGCAGCCCAGTCGGAGAAGACCGGCACCACGCGCGCGGGAGCGCGGGACGCGTAGCGGTAGGCCGAACCGGCGATATAGAGGGCGAGAAGGACGAGGTAGGGCTCGAGAACGCGCACGTCGACCGTGTCGAGCACGACCCAGCCCGCAGCCACGATGACGAACGCACCCGCATACTCGGCGATCTCGATCGAGTATGGCGCGGCAGCAGATACGAGAAGTGCGCCGAGTGCCACGAGCGCGACGGTGAATCCCCACGGGCCGAGGTCGGCCCACCCGTCCCACAGGACAGCCCCGAAGTACGACTGGACGCCGAGGAGTACCGTCCCGACCGCCACGGTCAGCGCAACAGTAGCGAGCGGCGCTGCGAGTGCCGAACGCTGCGGTGAGGGCGCGCCGCTTCGGAGCCGAACGAAGGTCGGTGTCATCAGGGCGACCGCGTAGACAGTGAGGACGGCAAGGGTCACCACCGGTGGCACTGCCAGCCATGCGAGCGCAGCCAGTACCGAGCCCCATGCCGCCAGCGCGGACAGGGACGAGAGCCACGTCCCGCGGACCGCCAGCGCACCGAACGCCCATGCGAGGGCAGCGAGGGCGAACGTGAAGGTGAGTGCTTGCGCGACATCGGCCGAACGCGAGCCGGCCAGCATCACGGTCGGCCACAGAGCAGCGATCGACGCCGCCAGCCCGGCGGGAAGTGCCCACCACCACAACGACTTCCGGTACTCACTGCGGCGTCCCCACAGCGCGCACACACCACAGATGAGTGCTCCGGCAGCCGCTCCGGCGACACCTCCGAGGGCCGAACTGAGGAGTCTCGGACCGACTTCGAGCAGGTCGCCGGTGAGCAGCGCTGCCGTCACGAGCACAGGAGCGACTGCAGCGCCGAGATGCGCACTGGAGAAGCGTCCCGCCTCGGAGAGCCACAGTGCCGCCACAGCGATCATCAGTGCGATCACGGGCCACTCGGCGTATGGCGGGCCGGCGAGCCAGAGGCCGGTCGCGAACACGAACAGCACCCCACCTGCGACCCACGAGATTCCTCGGCCGAGCAAGGGTGCCGATAGTGCGCGCGAGATGGGTGCCACATGCAGCCACAGCGCGGCCAGCGCGGCGAGAGCGCAGCCCACGAAAGCGACGTGGGCGTCGGGCGCAAGGCCGCTCACGAGCAGAGAGACCGTGAGGAACGACCCCGCCGCTGCGATGATCGCCGCAGGCCAGGCCCGCGTGAGCCGCGCACCGGCGCCCCATCCGAGAGTGAACACGGCGGCGAGTGCGGTCTCACGGGGCAGTAGCAGTCCCCATCCCGCACGGCGCGCCTCGACGACCCCCTCGGGCAGGAAGAGCGTCACCCCGCCGAGAAGGAGCCATCCCCCGACGGCGACCACCGGCGCGAACCCGGGCGCGTACGGAGCCAGCGGCTCGTCTTCATCGATACGCTCGCCCATCATGCGGGCGGCGACAAGCCACACGGCACCGACGACCACGAGCATCGCGAGCGTGGCATCGGTTGCGAAGTCGAGTCGGCCCGCGAGAGCGAGCCATGCGGCCACCTCGAACACGAGAGCTGCGATGCCGTGACCGAGGCCTCCCCGGAAAAGCTCGTACGCGCCAAGGACGAGAGCAGCGGCCACGAGCACTCCGACATGCCCCCAGCCCACCGAGGTGACATCGATCATGGCCGCGACGGCTACGAGCAACGGGAGCCACCCGGCAGCGGCGATCCCCCGCCACCTGACGCCGAAGCGGTCGACGGCCGCGGTGACAGCGAGCGCGATCACCGCCGCCGAGCCGACCTCGATCCAGCGTGGCGGTCCGATCGCGAGATCGGCCAGCACGCCAAGCGCCGCACCTGCTACCGTTACCGGCGCAGCGATTCTGAGTACCCAGACAAGCGAAGCGAACTCCTTGCGTTCGCGAGCGACCTCGGCAACAAACGACCATACGACCGCTACCACCGCGATCCCGGCGAAGCGCGGGGCGGTCGTCCAGCCAAGCCCCTGACCGAGCAGCCACCACCAGCCGATCTGGGCAGCCGCTCCCGTGATGCCGAAGAAACGGCCTGAAAGTCGCGTCTCGGTGAACCAGTAGACCGCCGAGAGCACGAGCAAGAGCCCCGCCCACGGCCAGGGTCCACTCATCCCGTAGCCTTCGATCGCAATCCACCCGTCAAAGAGCAGCATCGCGGAGCCGACCGCCGTGAGTGCAACTCCCCCGCCGCGCATCCCTG